>CALQUO020000141.1 GCA_943333775.2 Methylotenera oryzisoli | reverse complement strand
GTGAATCGGCACGTGGTATTAAAAAATGCCGTGATAGACCGGGGTTGCGTGATTCCTGAGGGCATGCAGATAGGCGTGGATTTAGCCTTGGATGCAAAACGTTTTTATGTGTCTGAAAAAGGCATCACCTTGGTGACGCCGGATATGTTGGGGCAGGATTTATACAGAGTAGTTTAATATATAAATCAAATGCTTATAAAGTATTTTTAATGTTTAATGAAAGTTGTGTTTAATTGAAGTCAACCCGCCCTAAGCTGTACCTCAACCTTTATTGGCACATGCATCAACCGGATTACCGCGACACCGTTAGCAATGAATACGTATTGCCTTGGACCTATTTGCATGCCATAAAAGACTACAGTGACATGGCTTATCACCTAGAAGCCAATCCGAAAGCGCGGGTCAGCTTTAATTTTGTGCCCATCTTGCTCGAGCAGTTGCAAGATTACACCGATCAATTTAGCACTAACAGCCTGCGTGATCCACTCTTGGCTTTGTTGGTGAATGAGGATTTATCTGGCTTGAGTGAGGCGGAATGTCAATTGGTGGTTGATAGCTGTTTCAAAAGCCACCATGAAAAAATGCTCAGCCCCTTCCCGCACTACCAGCGTTTATTGAGCATATACCAACAAGTGGAGCAGACCGGCTGCCAAGATCAGTTTCGCTATTTGTCCGGTCAATACAAAGCCGATTTGTTGGTTTGGTATCACTTGGCCTGGTGCGGTGAAAGCTTACGTAGGAACAATAAAGTCGTTCAAGACTTAATGACCAAGGGCGTGCTGTTTAGTCTAAGCGATAGGAAGCAGCTTTTTGCCGTTATTGCCGAGACCATAGCCGGACTTATCCCTCGCTACAAATCCTTGTTGCAGCGCAAGCAAATTGAGATTTCCACTACACCTTATTACCACCCAATCTTGCCCTTGTTATTGGATTTTAAAACCACGCTGGACGCCATGCCTTACGCGCCTTTGCCCAAATACTCCAAATATGCAGGCGGTCAAAATCGTGCTGTTGCCCATGTAACGGCAGCCAAGGCTTACCACCAAACTATTTTTAATGAAGCGCCGCGCGGTATGTGGCCAGCTGAAGGCGGCGTGTCTGAAGCCGCCTTATCATTGATGGCGGAACAAGGCGTGGCATGGGCGGCCACCGGTCAATCGGTGTTGGTCAATAGTTTATTAAAATCGCAGTTAAGCGTGGACGACAAAAACGATTACCTCTATCAGCCTTATCGTGTCAGCAATGGCAAGCAGAGCTTGCTTTGCTTTTTTAGGGACGACAACCTATCCGATAAGATAGGCTTTGAATACGCAAAAATGCACACACCGGATGCCGTGCAAGATTTTATTGCCAGCTTAGAGCGCATTCATCAAACGGAAAGTAGCGATACTACTCAAGCTAAAATAGTCAGCGTGATTTTAGACGGTGAAAACGCATGGGAATATTACCCTTACAACGGCTACTATTTCTTAACTGAGTTATACGAAGCCTTGAGTGCGCACCCCGATATCGAAATGACCACCTTCAGCGATATCGTCAGCATGGTTGAACCCAAGGCTAGCACAGTAGACCATATCCCTGCGCCTGCCCTGCCGCGCATAGCGGCAGGCAGTTGGGTATATGGTACGTTTAGCACCTGGATAGGCAGCAAGGACAAAAACTTGGCTTGGGATTTGTTGTGCGAAGCCAAGAAAACTTACGACAGCGTGCTAGCGGCGAACAAGCTAAACGCTAAGCAAATAGCCGCCTGTGAACGGCAATTGTCTGTATGCGAAGGGTCGGATTGGTTTTGGTGGTTTGGGGATTACAACTCGTCCGACAGTGTCGCCAGTTTTGATCAGCTTTATCGCCGCAATTTGATGAATTTATACGCCTTGATACAGCAACCTATTCCTAAAGCCTTGCATACCAGCATCAGTAGCGGTGGGGGCCATGCAGACAATGCCGGAACCATGCGCAGAGGTCAAGCTTAATCGCTTGCGGCATAGCTATTGGGTATAGACATTCATGGCAGACACACAATACAGCCCTCCTTTAAATAAACGCCGTGCCGGGGTGTTGCTGCACATCAGTTCCTTACCTGGTCCTAACTCGGTGGGTAATTTGGGTGAGGACGCTTACCGCTTTGTTGATTTCTTGCAGGCCGTCGGTGCCAGCGTTTGGCAAACTTTGCCTATCAATATGCCGCACGCCGATAACTCACCTTATCAGTGCCTGTCTGCCTTTGCGGGCAATACCGATTTTATAGACCTATCGGCGCTGGTGGCTGATGAATTGCTTAGTGCAACCGATCTTCAAGGACGCTTAAGTAGGCCGGCCCTATTGTCTAAGGCTTATCAGGCATACTCCCGCACTAATCACACTGGCATGCAGCAGGCTTACACCGAGTTTTGCCAACAACAAGTCTATTGGTTAGGGGATTTTTCGCTATTTTTAGCCCTACGACAGCACTTTAAACAGCAGGCTTGGCATCAGTGGCCAACCCCTTATAAAAACCGCGATGCGGCCACCTTAAAACAGGCGCGCCTGGATTTGGCTAAAGAAATAGCCGAGATAGCATTTGCCCAATACTTGTTCTTTAATCAGTGGCAAAAGCTTAAAAGCTATGCCACATCAAAAAAAGTGTGTTTATTTGGTGACATCCCAATTTTTGTGGCATTCGATAGTGCAGACGTTTGGGCTAAAGCGCATTTGTTTAAATTGGATGCCAATAAAAACATGGCGATGGTAGCGGGTGTGCCGCCAGATTATTTTTCGGCTACCGGCCAGCGTTGGGGTAATCCGCATTACGATTGGCAAGCCATGGCAAGCGACCACTATGCCTGGTGGATAGCGCGCATGGCAACGCAACATGCTTTATTCGATGTGGTGCGCATAGACCACTTTAGAGGCTTGCAAGCGGCATGGGAGATCCCGGTGGATGAGGCTACGGCCATTAATGGTCATTGGGAATTAGCACCGGGTGTGGCTTTGCTTACCGCCATTAAGCAAGCCTTGCCGAATATTTGTTTGGTAGCCGAGGATTTGGGCATCATAACCGATGAAGT
>CALQUO020000140.1 GCA_943333775.2 Methylotenera oryzisoli | reverse complement strand
TGGGCAAACGCGGGTGCTGTATGCCAACTCGCCAAGGCTGATCGCCGTACTGACCCATAGCGATGATATTGCCGCCTATATTAATCAAGGCATGCTGAACGCCTTGCTGGCGCAAATAAGCCACCGCCCTATCTAAGGCATAGCCTTTGGCATAGCCGCCTAAATCCAATTTCACTGCTCTATTGTTGCTGTGAATGCGCTCGCCCTCTATGACGATGTCCGCCATGCTGGGCTTGGCGTCCCGCCATTTTTGGATGGCCAGCGTGGCAATAGGCTGCGGGCTAAATTCATCCCGCTGAAATCCCCAAGTGCCAATTAAATGGCCTAAGGCTGGATTAAACAAACCGTCGGATTGCGCCGACAATTGCTGGGCTTCCATTAGCATGGCGGCTAAGTCAGGCGCCACGGTCAAGCTGCGACCTTGCGCAAAGGCGGCATTAACTTGCCCCAGTTCACTTAATTGATCCATCGACGCGGGCTTCCATGCATGCAACCTACGGTGTAAATTTTGCAAGTCCTGATGCACGTGATTGGCCAGCGTGGCTGCCCGCTCATCGGTCTCACCGTAAATGCTGATATCGACTAAGGTACCAAATACATAGCTCTGGCTATGGAACAGCGGCCCCTTAAAACAGCTACAGAGCATCATGCTTAAAAGCAAGGCTAAATAGCGCATGCTAGGTCTGCCGCTCTAAGGCATTCATGAATACGGCGGCTGGCCGGCAATCGGTTTGCTGGGCAATTTCCACCATGCCGGTGGGGCTGGTGACGTTGATTTCGGTTAAATACTCGCCTATGACGTCTAGTCCCACAAAAAACAAGCCAGCTTGTTTTAAGACTGGGCCCACCGTATGCGCTATGCTTAAATCCCGTTTGCTTAGGTCTTGGGCTACACCGGTGCCCCCGGCCGCCAAATTGCCGCGCGTTTCGCCCGCCATGGGGATTCGTGCTAATGCATAAGGCAAGGGCTCGCCGTCTATCATGATGATGCGCTTGTCGCCTTGCAAAATTTCCGGCAAATAACGTTGCGCCATGATGGTACGGCGGCCAAAATCGGTGATGGTTTCCAATATCACGCCTAAATTGGGATCCTTGGTATTTAACCTGAATACACTGCTGCCGCCCATGCCATCCAATGGTTTCACCACGATATCTTGTTGTTCCTGCAAAAACTCGCGCAGCAAGGAATTGTTGGCGGTGACCAAACTAGCCGGCGCCAAGTCGATGAATCGGGTTACCGACAATTTTTCGTTCCAATTACGCATGGCACTCGGGCTGTTGTAGACCTTAGCCCCTTGATTGGCGGCTATCTCCAACAAATAAGTGCTGTATAAATACTCGTTATCAAACGGCGGGTCTTTGCGCATAATAAGGGCGTCAAAGGCAGTGGGAAGGCTTTCTTGGCTTTCACCAACGACTGACATAGATCCATTAAACGTCCAGGGCTTGGTAACCAGTTTGGCTTGCCCATGGCGCAAAAATAAATCGTGCTGTAGGCTAACGAAGACTTGATGGCCGCGACTAAGCGCCTCGTGCATGATGGCCAAGCTGCTGTCTTTGGCGGTTTTTAGGTGACCCAATGGATCCAATATAAACGCAAGCTTCATAATGGCTGGCCTATTGATTAAGGGGATCTTGCTCTTGCAGTTCAATGGCAGCTGCTAGCAAAGCCAACCTAGCCACCACGCCGTAGGCATAAAAACGGTTAGGCGCCGCATCCGGGCTGTCGGCGCAATCTGGCATGATGCAGGGTTTTTCAAAGGCCAAGGGCACAAATTGCGAGCCCGGTGCATTGAGGTTTTCGTCTACGCCGCGGCCAGTATGCACCCGATAAAACCCGCCTATGACAAAATGGTCCATCATGTACACCACCGGTTCGGCCACTGCCTGGTCTATGCTTTCAAAGGTATACACACCCTCTTGTATGATCACTTCCGAGACTTGCAAACCGTCTTTCACCACCGCCATTTTATTGCGGGTTTTACGGTTTAAATCGCGCACTTCATCCGGCGATTTCACCGTCATGATGCCCATGCCATAAGTGCCGGCATCGGCCTTCACGATCACAAATGGAGTCTGCGTCACGCCGTACTGGGCGTATTTAAGTTTAATTTTATCCAGCAATTGCTCTACCTTAGAGGCCAAGCAATCTTCACCGGTGCGCGCATTAAAATCGATTTCACCGCAGGTTTCAAAGTAGGGATTGATCAGCCATTCATCGATGGCCAATAGCGCAGCAAACTCATTAGCCACTCGGTTATAGGCACTAAAATGCTGCGATTTACGACGCGTGCTCCAACCGGCATGCAAGGGCGGAATGAGGTTTTGTTCTAAGTTTTTTAGGATGTCGGGAATGCCACCGGATAAATCGTTATTGAGCAATATGGCACAGCTATCAAAATCGCCCAATTCTGGGTTGATTAATTTAATCCTATTGCCTACACGTACCACCGGTTCGAGCAATAAGAACTGACCATCATGGGTTTCCAAGCTAGTTGGCTGAGTGATTTCCGGCGAGATGGAGCCAACCCGCACATCCAATCCAGCCTGCTTCATGATGTGCACCAACTCGACCACGTTGCGTAAGTAATAGGTATTGCGCGTGTGGTTTTCAGGAATAATCAATAAACGGTGAGCTTCCGGGCAGACTTTCTCCACGGCGACCATGGCCGCTTGCACGCTTAAAGGCAAAAAATCCCGATTCAGGTTATTGAAGCCGCCAGGAAACAAATTGGTGTCCACCGGGGCCAACTTAAACCCGGAATTGCGTAAATCCACGCTGGCATAAAATGGCGAACCGTATTCCAGCCACTGGCAGCGAAACCAATGCTCAATTTTTGGCATGGCTTCCAGCATGCTTTTTTCTAAAGATAAGAGTGGGCCGTTCAACGCCGTGGTGAGATGTGGGACCATAAAAACCTTTGTTCCATTTTACGCAAATATACCCTAAAGCGCGGGCTAAGCTAACTGTGCTTGCGCATCCGCGTGGTAGCTGCTTCTTACCATGGGGCCACTGGCTGTGTTATTAAAGCCCATTGCTTGAGCTTTTTCTTTTAATTGCTCAAAAATAG
>CALQUO020000139.1 GCA_943333775.2 Methylotenera oryzisoli | reverse complement strand
TAAATATTAGTTTTTAATTAAGTAAGATCAATTTAAGCCGGTAAAGCTTAAACCACCTTAAAAAAGGTGCTTTAAGCTTTATCGGCTTTTTTTTGGGGCTATCAATTGAATCTATTCAAAGAATTTAAGAGTGATCTGCCAGCCAGTGTGGTGGTGTTTTTCGTGGCCTTGCCCTTGTGTCTTGGCATTGCTTTGGCCTCTGGCGCACCGCTGTTTTCAGGCATTATTGCTGGCGTGGTGGGCGGTATCGTGGTCGGCGCCATGAGCGGTTCTCAGTTGGGCGTAAGCGGGCCAGCAGCTGGGTTGGCTGTTATTGTATTAACGGCTATTGCAAGCTTGGGCTCGTTTGAAGCCTTTTTACTGGCGGTGGTGTTAGCCGGTGTCTGCCAATACCTATTGGGCTTTTTTAAAGCAGGCTTTATTGCCTATTTCGTGCCATCCTCCGTTATTAAGGGCATGTTAACCGGCATCGGTTTATTAATCATACTCAAACAAGTGCCGTATGCCTTAGGCTACATCGCGGAATTTGAAGGCAGCGAATCCTTCACGCAAGCCGATGGGGACAACACCTTCACCTCCATCATGACTGCATGGGAAATGCTTACGCCAGGTGCCGTGCTGATAGCGGGTATTTCATTGGCTATATTGCTGTTGTGGGATATTTACCTAACAAAAAAACACCGTGTCTTTCAGATATTGCAAGGGCCGATCGTGGTGGTGTTTTTGGGCGTGGCGTTAAATTACCTGTTTGTCAGCGGTGCACTCAACTTTAGCTTAGCGCCAGATCAGTTGGTGGAATTGCCTGTGGCCCAAGGTTTCGATGGCTTAATGGGCTTGTTTACTCACCCGGATTTTTCGCAATGGCGCAACATTGAAATATACAAAGTGGCCATTGTCATGGCGATCGTGGCCAGCTTGGAAACCTTGTTGTGCGTCGAGGCAACCGACAAGCTGGATCCTTTACGCCGCGTTACCCCTACCAACCAAGAGCTTAAAGCCCAAGGTTTGGGTAACATATTGTCTGGCTTAATTGGCGGTTTGCCCGTTACGCAGGTGATAGTTCGCAGTTCCGCCAACATATCCTTTGGCGCTAAAAGCAAATTATCCGCCATCATGCACGGAATTTTTTTATTGGTGTGTGCCTTAAGCATTGCCCAATACCTCAACATGATTCCGTTGGCCAGCTTGGCCACCATATTGATTGTGGTCGGCTATAAATTAGCTAAACCGGCTTTATTTAAACAAATGTATGCGCTGGGTTGGGAGCAATTTGCGCCGTTTGCCGTGACCGTGCTGGCCATACTATTAACCGATTTACTCACTGGCATTTCAGTGGGCATGGTGGTGGCTTTGTTTTTCACCTTGCACCACAGTTACCGCAATTCCTACCACGTGAGCGACACCACTACCTCAGAGGGGGCGACGACGGTACGCCATTTTGCGTTGGCTGAAGAGGTGTCATTTTTTAATAAGGCCAGCATTATGGCAGCCTTGGAAGCTATACCGGCTAACTCAAAGGTGATCATTGATTGCACCAAATGCAAATCGATTGCGTATGATGTGCGGGAATACATCAACGATTACCCATTGCACGCCAAATTGAAAAACATTACGGTAGAGACGATTAACTTTATTCCACCAAAATCCAAGCTTGCGCATTAATTTTTTAGAGGAAACATTGTGTATAAACACCCCTTAATTGATAGAGATAAAATGTCTCCTAGAGAGGCGATGGCCATCCTTGCCGAAGGCAACCAACGCTTTTTAAATAACTACCAAAGCGACAAGGATTTTCAAAGTCTGGTGCACATCACCAAAGAGAAGCAGCACCCGTTCGCCGCTATTTTAAGTTGCAGCGATTCCCGTGCACCCACTGAGTTACTGTTCGATCAGGCCTTAGGCGATGTATTCAGTGTACGCTTGGCCGGTAACATTGCCTCCGACAAAGCCATAGGCAGCTTAGAATTTAGCAGCAAGTATTTGGGCAGCAAATTGATTGTGGTGATGGGACACAGCAGTTGCGGTGCGGTTAAAGCGGCCTGCGACGATTTTAAAGACGGCCACATAGGCGAAATCATCAATTTGATTAAACCCTCTATCAGGCATGAGAAGTCCGTGACCGACCCGGCGAAACGCAATTCCAGTAACGCCGATTTCGTTGAGAAAATCAATGTGCTAAACGTGCGTCATCAAATAGACACCATCGTCAGGCTGAGCGACATCGTCGATGACATGCTAGAAAGTAAAAAAATTGGGATTGTCGGTGCTGTTTACGATTTAGCCACGGGCCGTGTGAATTTCCTGGAAGACACCTTTGTTGGATAATACGGTTATACTTAACAACCCGCTTAGGCGGGTTTTTTCATGGCTAGATTGGGTGCATTATGATTAAAACTACTTTGGCTTTTCTATTGTTGCTGCTGTGTCATCGGATCGGTCTGGCCGAGCCCGCTTACATCGTGCCTTTGCAGGCCGAATGGCAAGTGAGGCCCATCTTAACGGTGGGCGAATCGGCATTAAATCACTATGCCATGGTAGGTGCGCCGGATGGCCTTGGCGCCTACGCCAATCGCGACGGCAGCCTAAGTGTGCTGATGAATCATGAAATAGGCCGTGATAAAGGCCGCGTTCGTGCGCACGGTCAAAAAGGGGCTTTCGTGTCGCACTGGGTCATCGATGTGGAAAGCTTGCAGGTTGTACAAGGCGAGGATTTGGTGCAAAGCAAAATAGCGCGGGATGCCACTCTGCCTTTTCATAAACTTTGTTCGGCTGACTTGGCGCCCACGGCGGCTTTTTTTGACACCGATACCGGCAAGGGTTTCCCAGGCCAATTGTTTTTAAATGGCGAAGAAGACAAAGGCGGTGGTCGTGCTTTTGCTCATGGATTAGACGGCATCAGTTATGAGTTAGGGGATTTTGGCCAGTTGGCATGGGAAAATGTGTTGATCCATCCACATGCCAGTCCAAGCACGTTGGTCATGGCGCTCGATGACATACAACAAGGTTTGTTGGTGGTCTACCTTGGTCAAAAGCGTAAAGAGGGCAACCCTGTCGAGCAAGCCGGCTTAGTAGG
>CALQUO020000138.1 GCA_943333775.2 Methylotenera oryzisoli | reverse complement strand
ACGATCGTAACCCTTGCCGTCTGTTGGGTCCACTACATCGCAAGTTAGGATCAATGTAGGCTCGTCCATGAATGGGTCGATGTTAGCCGTGGTTGGGTCTGGCATTAATTGCATGTCTGAGGCTTGAATGCCTTTCCAGCCAGCAATAGAAGAACCATCAAAGGCGTGGCCTTCGGTGAATTTGTCTTCATTGAATGCAGAAACAGGAACGGTTACATGTTGCTCTTTACCGCGTGTGTCGGTAAAACGAAAATCAACAAATTTAATGTCGTTTTCTTTTACCATTTTCATTACTTTAGCCACTGACATCAAAATCTCCTAAGTATGGTGTGGAATAGATAAAACAAATTTTTTAATGTAAAAAATTACAAAGTATTCAACATGCTAGATTAGCAGGAAACGTGCCATGCTGAAAAGACCAAAAGCCGGCTTTTTTACCTAAGGGCGGAAATGCCGCCCAGAATTAAGCACCATTAAAGTGCAATATACATAATTATCGCACCATTAAAGTGCGTCAATTTATCGCAAGGCAGGGGCTGGTTTTTTATGCAATCCGGCTATAATTTCACGGTAAGTAAAATTGAAGTTGCCTATGCATTATATGCATAGGCCGTATCATTCACAAAAAATAAAGGGTGGGTTTATGAGTCAAGTTCAGGGCATATTGCAATCCGCACAAAAGCGCAATCTAGACAACGGCTTCTCCTACCTTGGGTCCCTGACACCATCGGAAGCTTACGCTGTATTGCAAGCCGATCCAAAAGCGCTGTTGGTAGACGTGCGCACCAAGGCAGAGTTAGAGTTAGTCGGTCGCGTACCGAGCGCCTTAAATATAGAGTGGGCGTTTTACCCAGGCATGGTTAAGAACGAGCAGTTTGCCGAGCAATTGGTTGCCAATGTTGATAAAGATTTAACGGTGCTATTTCTTTGCCGCACCGGCGGCCGCTCACACAATGCCGCCGTGCTGGCCGAACAATTGGGCTACAACCAAGCTTACAACATCCTCGAGGGCTTTGAGGGCGAAGCCAATGCATCAAAACAGCGCACCACCATAAATGGCTGGAAGCACGCCAATTTGCCTTGGAATAACTAAAGCATGACCGATCACTACGCGGTCATAGGCAACCCGATTGCGCACAGCAAATCGCCTTTGATTCATAGCGAATTCGCTATACAAACGGGTCAAGCCATGGCGTATGAAGCTATATTGGCGCCACTGGATGACTTTGCTGGCACCGTTCAAGCCCTCATTAAACAAGGCTACAAAGGCGTCAACGTGACCGTGCCGTTTAAATTTGACGCCTACGACATGGCGGATCAGCATAGCGAGCGCGCCCTGGCTGCCGGTGCGGCCAATACCTTAAGTTTTACCGTAGATGGCATTCTGGCTGACAACACCGACGGGGCCGGCTTGGTGCGGGACATACAAGTCAATAAGCAGTTTGAATTTGCTGGCAAGCGCGTGCTATTAATTGGCGCTGGCGGTGCAGCACAAGGGGTGTTGCAACCCATATTAGCGGCTAAGCCAAGTTTATTGGTGATCACCAATCGCAGCTTGGATAAAGCGCAAGCGATGTTAAGCAAGACGCCAGCAACGACCACTAAGTTACAAGCGCTGACTTTAGATGAATTAGGCAATGCCGTTTTTGACATTGTGATCAATGCCACCTCTGCTGGTTTGAGCGGCAGCCCATTAGCCATCCCCGACAGCATTTTTGCCCCCGATTGTTTGGCCTACGACATGATGTACGGCCATGAAACGCCGTTCATGCAGCAGGCTAAGCGTTGTGGCGCAATAGTGGCGGACGGATTGGGTATGCTACTAGAGCAAGCGGCCGAGGCATTTGCTATATGGCGGGGTGTGCGGCCAAATACGCATGCCTTGCTGCAACAACTAAGCCTATAAATAAATACAGTCGCATGAAAAATTGGCTACTTAATCAACACGAAAAAGCTGAGCCAATCAGCTTTGGTGGCTACGTCACGCGCGGATTGGTGGCTTTTTTTATGCTGCTGTTCGCTTACCAACTTTGGATATTGCTGCATATTTGTTGGTGGATACAGTTCAATCCCTCGTCCAGTGCGTTCATGGAAGACCGTCTGGATTTAATTCAAGAAAAAAATCCGGATGCCGAGTTAAAACACAAATGGGTGAAATACAACAAAATTTCCATCCAGTTAAAGCGGGCCGTTATTGCCAGTGAGGACGCCAAATTTTTGGATCATGAGGGCTTTGATTGGGAAGGCATAGAAAAAGCCTATAAAAAGAACAAGCGCAAGGGCAAAATCGTCGCGGGCGGTTCCACCATCAGTCAGCAATTGGCAAAGAATTTATTTTTATCGACCAAACGCACGCCATGGCGAAAAGCAGAAGAGGCGCTCATTACGGTGATGTTGGAAAACATCCTGAGTAAAAAGCGCATATTGGAAATCTATCTAAATATCATCGAGTGGGGCAACGGGGTCTTTGGGGCCGAGGCCGCTGCCCGACATTATTATAAAACCAGCGCCGCCAATTTGAGTAGCGGTCAAGCCGCTAAGTTAGCCGCCATGATTCCCAATCCACGCTTTTATGACAAGCACACTTACACCAATTATTTAAGCCGGCGCACCGCCACAATACAAGCGCGCATGTACCAAGTGAGCGTGCCTAAGTAAAAGGCTTAAGCCCTAATTCTGAATGCGCTTATGCTTTACAGCATGGCTTTTAAGTACTTGGCGGTATAGCTGTGTTTGTTTTCTGCTACTTGTTCAGGCGTGCCTTCGGCGATAATGCTGCCGCCTCCATCACCACCCTCCGGTCCCATGTCCACTATCCAATCGGCCGTTTTAATCACGTCCAAGTTGTGTTCAATAATGACGATGGTATTACCGGCATCCCTTAAGCGATGGATCACGTCTAACAGTAATTGAATGTCGGCAAAGTGCAAGCCGGTAGTCGGTTCGTCCAATATATAAAGGGTGCGACCGGTGTCGCGTTTGCTTAATTCCAGTGCTAATTTTACCCTTTGTGCTTCGCCGCCGGATAAGGTGGTGGCACTTTGTCCTAGGGTGATGTAGCCCAAGCCCACATCCAACAGGGTTTT
>CALQUO020000137.1 GCA_943333775.2 Methylotenera oryzisoli | reverse complement strand
GCTACGGCCATTAATGGTCATTGGGAATTAGCACCGGGTGTGGCTTTGCTTACCGCCATTAAGCAAGCCTTGCCGAATATTTGTTTGGTAGCCGAGGATTTGGGCATCATAACCGATGAAGTGAACCATTTGCGCCTGCACTTTCAATTGCCAGGCATGAAGATTTTGCATTTTGCCTTTGGTGGCGACAGCGACAACCCCTATTTGCCGGAAAATATAGAAGAAAACAGCGTGGCCTACACCGGCACGCACGACAACGACACCACTCTTGGTTGGTATCAGGCATTGGATGAAGCACAACTAGAGCATCTGCATGCGTACTTGGTGGCACATTTAGGCGAGGCGCATGAGCGTAACATGCCCATGGATTTGGTTAGCATGGCCATGCACTGTAAGGCCATGTTGGCCGTGGTGCCCATGCAAGATGTGCTTGAATTGGATGGCCAGCACAGGATGAACACACCAGGCACGGCCACCGGCAATTGGCATTGGCGTTTTAATTGGACGCAGCTTACCGATGGCATGCGGGCCCAATTTGCCCATGTCGTGAAACAAAGTGGGCGGGCTTAATACATGTCGATGTGGATAGGCATGGACATAGGTGGCACCAATCTGCGTTTAGGCGTGTTTAACGGCGAAGGCTCGCCCAAGTTGCTAGAAGAAATGCGTTTTCAGGCTGACTTCAGCAAACTTTGCGTGGCGCACAAAGATGCGCCCGAGCAAGCATGGCAGCAAATAGTAAGCACGCTAGCGAATGCTATTGCCACAGTGCGTAAACAATATTCAGCAGTAGTGGGTGTGGGCATAGGCTTTCCCGGTTTTATTGATCCAGACAGCCAAAAGATAGTGGCTTCGCCTAATTTGCCAGGTTTGCACCAATTGGACTTGAGTGCCGATTTAAGCCGCTTAATTGCCTTGCCAGTGTGGACGATAAACGATGCCTTGGCCGCCGCCTACGGCGAATATGCCTTACGCGCGCAACAAATGAACAGCTTGATTTATCTGGGCCTAGGTACCGGGGTAGGCGGCGGCATTATACTGGATCAGCGAGCCTTGGCTGGTCAGCATGGGGTGGCAATGGAAGTGGGGCACATCATTATTAAGCCGCAAGGCCGTTTGTGCGGTTGCGGTAACCGTGGCTGCATGGAGCAATATGCCTCGGCGAGCGGTGTTAGCCTAACGTTTTTTGAGTCCAGCGGACGACATGAGAGTGCGCAGACCATTGCGGAATTGGCGCAGGCAGGCAATCAAGCTGCTAAGCATGCTTATGCCATAGCGGGTAGCGGCTTGGCCCAAGCATTAGCGCACGTGCTGAAAGTGGTAGACATCAGCCAAGTGGTCATAGGCGGTGGCATGCGTGCAGCCTGGCCATTGATGGCAGACGCGTTCACTCAGCAATTGGATGAAGATTTGATACCGGTGCTACGTGGCCAAATTAGCCTACACTTATCTGAACTGGGCGATCAAGCCGGTATGTTGGGTGCGGCTATGTTGGCCAAGACTTACAGCCAGGCTTAAGGGTGGTCTTGTGCAGGAAGGGTAGCTAGATAGAGCGATTCGACTTTAGCTCTGGCCCATGGGGTTTTACGCAGGAATTTTAGGCTGGAAGCCAGGCTGGGTTCGTGACTAAAACAGCGCACCGGTATGCGCGCGGCTAAACCCGGGTAGTCATAATGTTCAACCAGTTGACTTAGCATGGTGGCAAGGGTAATGCCATGCAGTGGGTTTTTAATTTGATTGCTAGGGCTGGGGTTCATTATGGCCAGTGTAAGGCTTGGCTGCAGAACAGCCAATAAAAACATTAAGGATAATGCGCACCTTAAAGCAAGACGGCATAGAAAAGGTCTTGCTAGGCTTAACCGACATGCATCAAGTGCGCACCGTGTGCATCAAATAAAGTTTATGCGTCATGTCATGATTTACCTTGTGCGCGGATTTTGACTTCTCTACAATGCGCATACCTTAAGGCCATGCCCCCGTAGCTCAGTGGATAGAGCATCCCCCTCCTAAGGGGAGGGTCACACGTTCGATTCGTGTCGGGGGCACCAATCATGCATTCCAATGAGTTCTATTGACTAAGTATTGGAGCTTTCAAAATTGACGGTTGAATTTTTATACTTGCTTATCTTGGCTGTTTTTCTTATCGCCATGCTTTACTCCTCTGTGGGGCACGCGGGCGCATCCGGTTATATTGCAGTCATGTCCTTGCTGTCATTGGCGCCTGAGGTGATTAAGCCGACCGCCTTGTCTTTGAATATCTTGGTGGGATTAATTGCCACCTGGCAATTTTATAGAGCAGGGCATTTTTCTTGGTCGCTATTTTGGCCTTTTGCGGCCTTTGCTGTGCCTTGTGCCTTTATTGGCGGGCAGCTTAATTTACCTACCCAGCTATTTAAAATGCTTTTAGGCCTGGTGTTGCTGTATTCGGCCATGCGGTTTTTTGTGCACTCTAAACAAAGCACGCAAATACATCAACCGCCTCGCACTCAGGCCTTGGTTGCTGGGGCGAGCATTGGTTTTTTTTCTGGATTGACTGGCACCGGCGGTGGCATTTTCCTAACGCCATTGTTACTCTTGATGGGCTGGGCGGATGCAAAGCGGGCAGCGGCTGTTTCCGCATTGTTTGTCCTGCTCAATTCGATTGCTGGCCTGGCTGGCAATCTTAGTGGGACCAAAGCTTTGCCATCCTTCCTTGTCCCCTTGCTTATTGCCGCTGCATTAGGCGGAATGGTAGGTGCCTATTTTGGTAGTCGACGCCTTCCGCCTCATGGTATAAAAAAGCTGTTGGCCTTGGTGTTGTTGATTGCCGGTTTAAAACTGCTGTTAAGCTAGGTCAAGATTGATGGGCCTAGGCATTAGCTTGCTTGGCATCCAGCACTTCCCAACGGGCGAGCAAGGCTTCCAATAGGCCGTCTATTTCAATTAAGCGCGCTTGCAAGGTTTTAACCAAGTCTGCCTGCGTTTTGTATATCTCGCTGTCAGCCAGTTGCGTATTAATTCCGGCTTGTTCCGTTTCTAATTGTTCTATGCTCAAGGGGATGTCGGCCAGCTCTTTTTCCTCTTTAAAGCTGAGTTTGCTGGCAGCTTTCACGGCTGCCGGTTTGCTTTGCGGTTTGGCCGC
>CALQUO020000136.1 GCA_943333775.2 Methylotenera oryzisoli | reverse complement strand
GGAAGGCGCGCCGACTTGCTTAGTGCTTGGCGATGCTATGCAGTTGGCCTTGTTGCTGCGTAATTTGTTGGATAACGCCATACGTTACAGCCCGGTCGCTGGCCGAGTTAGCGTTACCTTGCTTCAAGGTCCGGGCGTGGCATTGCAAGTGCGTGATACCGGCCCTGGCATACCAGCCAATGAGCGAGAGCAGGTGCTGCAACGTTTTTACCGCATCAGTGGCAGTGGTGAGGAAGGCAGTGGCCTAGGTTTATCCATCGTTCAACGCATCGCCACATTGCACGGTGCGCAATTGCGGCTAGCCGACAACGAGCAAGGTCAGGGGTTATTGGTTTGCGTCAATTGGCCCGCCATTCAATCTTAAGGTTTGAATTAGGCTTTAATTTACCGCCGTGCAGTGCAGGGTGATGGCGCTGAAATAAGCGTGCCCGATAAGCTGTTTATCTAATTTTGTTTGGGCTTTTTTAAGGGCCGCGCTGGTTTTAAACGCGTCGTGCGTCAAGTACAGCTCCGCTTCAATTTTGCCCGCGATGTAATGAAACACCACCCGCTTGGATGGCCCTAATTCTGCGGTAAGCGGCGCCAGTTTTTCTAATAAGGCTTCTCGGCCTGGCATGCGTAGGGCATTGCTGTCGTGTTCTAAATCGTCTTCTGGATCAACGTGCACCAACACTTCTGACACCATTTGGTGGCTTTTTAGCACCCGTTCGCGGGCGTGCTCGGCGATGCTGTGGCCTTCGGAAACGCTGATGCGTGGGTCCACCAATATGTGTGCATCGACCAAGGCACGGTGCGCCATGCGCCTGGTGCGCAGTTCATGCAAGCTGACCACGCCTTGGGTGTCAATCAGCGTTTGCCTAATGCTGTCGACTTCTTCCAATGACAAGCCGGCATCGATTAATTCTTGAAACGCATCCCAGGCGAAGACGATGCCCATGCGCACGATCATAAAGCCAACCAAAATAGCCGCGATGGAGTCGGCATACATAAAGCCCATTAGGTTGGCGCCTATGCCCACCGCCACCACCAGTGAGGAAGCGGCATCCGATCTAGCATGCCAAGCGTTGGCAATCAGCATGGGCGAGCGGAGTTTTTCGCCCACACCCAACATGTAACGGAACAACAATTCCTTGCACAACAGCGCAATCAAGGCCACCCATAATGCCAAGGGCGCCACTGCCGGTAACTGCTCAATGTTTTGTAATTTGATGGCGGCCGTCACCATGATGGTGCCGCCGGTTGCGACCAGTATTGCGCCTAAGACAAAAGAGGCGGCCGTTTCAACGCGCCCATGGCCATAAGGGTGGCCTTCGTCGGCTGGATTTTTGCTGTGATGGCTTGCGATTAACACTAAAAAATCGCAGACCAAATCGGACAAGGAGTGCATGCCATCAGCAATCAAACTTTGCGAATGCGCCATAAACCCGGCCACTATTTGTGCCGCGGTTAATAAGCTGTTGACCGCCACGCTCACCCAAGTCGAGCGGTTGGCCATGGCATGGCGCTTAGGGTCGTCGTATGAAATTTCTGTGTTGGCTTCTAGTGTCATGATTTTTTCCTCAGCGGCTAGTTTAGATTATACGGTGATAGGCAGTAAAGCCGCTATTTTGCAAAATGCCTTAAACAGGTTTTTATGCAATGCGCCATTATTGTTCATGCAGCTTAAGGCTGCCTTAAGCTGAGCGGCTGATAATGCATGGCGTCTTGCAATAAGGCGCCATTTATCAGGAGGAAAGTCAAAATGAACAAAGCAAACAGAGCGTGGATTTTAGGGTTAGTGGTGCTGGCGCAATTCAGTTTGGTGGCCTGCAATAAAGCCGATGAGGACGCTGCATCGATAAACAATCAACAGTCGGTATCAAAAGAAGTGGTTGACAGTCAGGTGACCGTCAACGTTAAGCAAGCCTTAGCTGCCGATGAAAAAACGCAATCACTGCCAGTGACAGTGGTGACGCTTAAGGGCGACGTTAAGCTCAGCGGTACGGTGGATCAACAAAGCCAAATCGACTACATCGAGGGTTTGGTTCGCGGCGTGCAGGGCGTGCACAGCCTTCACAATGAACTGCGTATTAAGCAGTAGGGACCAGCCTTAAACAAGCCAACATGGCCACGTCGCCAGGCGCTTCGGCCACCAATACCTTAAAGCCCAAGCTTTTAGGCAATTCGGCAATTCTGGGGTGGTTGACGCACAAGCTGACCTGTTTTATCCAGTTAGCCTGAGCGGCCAGTGCAATCAAATGGCGCATGGCTTCACTGCTGGTCACCACCACCGCATCCAGTTGGCCTTGTTGCCATTTTTGCTCGAGCAATAGGCTGTTTGTTTGTGGATTAAAACGGCGATAGGATTCGGCAAAGCTGACCTGCGCACCACGGGCTTGCAAGGTTTCAGCCAAGACCTCACGGCCACCTTGGCCACGAAAAATAACGATGCGTTTACCGACAACCGATTGCATGGGCGCCAGCGCTAATAAGGATTCGGTGTCAAAGCGTGCTTGTGGTATCAGCACCCGTGTGACGCCAAATTGACCAAGGTGCTCAGCCGTTTGCGGGCCTATGGCAGCAAATTGCAGTTGCTTGGGGACTTGCCCAAACTTTTTGATAACGCGCGGCATGGCTTGGTCGACCGCGTTGCTGCTGATAAAAATCGCCCAATCAGCCTGTTCAAGGGGCCCTATGGCTAAATCAAAAGCGCTGTAATCGTCCAAGGGGGCGATGCCTAAAAGGGGAAATTCAATGGCGGTGGCACCTTGTGCAGCCAGGGCTAGGCACAACTCAGCCGCTTGCTCGCTTGGCCTAGTGACGGCGACATGCAGTCCTTTTAGTGCGTTATTGGCCATGGGGTAAAGAGCTTTTACTTGTGCCCGTCTAAAGCAGCCAAAATGCGGTCTGCGCCTTTGGCGATCAATTGCGCTGCCAATTGCTTGCCCAGTGCATCGGCTTGATGGCGTTTGGCGGTCGCTTTTTCTACCAACATTTGTTTACCGTCCACGCTGCCAACAAAACCGGTGATGGATAGATCGTCGCCTTGGCAGGTGGCGTACGCGCCCAATGGGACCGTGCAACTGCCAGCCAGCGCGCGACTCATGGCGCGTTCCGCTTCCACGCAAGCTTGCGTGTCGGCATGGTTAAGCGGCGCCAACACGGCATGCAAGTC
>CALQUO020000135.1 GCA_943333775.2 Methylotenera oryzisoli | reverse complement strand
TCGGGTGATACAGTCAACTCTTCAAAGGCATGACTGATCTCGGCGCGATCTTGGTGAACCACATAAGGCTTCTCAAAATGCTTGCCGCCGTCTATGGAACGCGCAAACCAAATGTGGCCGGAAAATCTAGCGGGTAAATTCTGCAACCATGTGACATACACTTCCCCCTGACTGCCAATAGCGAGTTTGGGGCGAATTTCACCGTGTGCGGTAATCTTTTGTCCATCCGGGTTCACTCGCACCGGAGTGGAAAATGCCTTTGCAAGGTCCTCGCTATGACTCACTTCAACAAATCCCTGATTTAGCTTAACTCGCCATAGGCGGCCTGTTTGATCGAATTTGACACTGATGGCCAAGCTATCAGGCGGCGTCATATCATGGTGTATCTTTTCACCGTGCGCCAAGGCTGCGCTTGCTATAAACGGCAGCGCAAGCAGTAAACACAAACGACTAATGATGATGGAGTTCAGGATTGGAAAGCACATCCATAATGCCTTGGAAACTATCGATTTTTTTAAGTTGTTCATGGGTCAGGCTTTGTTCATTTTTTTTCAGTGCACGGCTAATTTGGTTTGCGTCATCCGCTTGCACGCCAGCTTGACGTAGCACCTGGGACGATTTGAACTGTGCCCCGCTGCACATCTGCACGCGCCAACCATCCGCATTGCGGCGCAACAAGGCCCTGCCTCCCTTATCACCCTGCAACCAGTCCGCCACAGCGTAGTCACCGCTCACGACCACGACCGGGATGTCCAAAGGCTTATTTGGGTGCTCAAACTGGTTTTTTAGCACATGAATAATGTGCGTGTCCACCGAAGCCGATGGCTGAGCATGCGCAGCCATCGCCCATAAAACAAAAAGGCCGCTAATGGCCAATAGGTATTTTTTCATCGTATTTATATCTATCGTAAGCATGAGGACTGGCAAGCTGGGTAACACCTCGCTACCCAGCTTGCAAGATTGTGACACAACTAAGCTTAGAACTGGTAGCGTGCACCAACATAAATCGAGCGCGGCGCACCAGGATGCAGCAAGGCATCATTCGCACCGGCACGGTCTTTTACCACTACCCCACCCACGTAGTCTTTATCCGCTAAATTACGCGCCTCGGCAAACACATTCCAACGGCCGGTATTGTACTCGGCGCGGGCACCAAACAAAGCATACGAGCCAACACGTTGAGTATTTTCAAAATCTATATAACGCGCACCAACAAAATCAAAAGTAGGTCCAACACGGAAACCTAAAGTATTGGCATACATGACTTCGCCGCGAGCAAACCAGCGCGGCGCGGCAGGCAAGCGATTGTTACCGTAAGTTGGATCGGAATCGAACGAGAAGGCATTAAAGGTTGCGTTAATCAAGGGTTCAATACGGTGACCGCCACTGATGTCAAAACTTGCGCCGACCAAGGCTTCAACACCAGCATGCGTGGTCTTGTCTATATTAGTCGAAAGACTGGTACCTCTTGCATCTGGGTTGTCGATTGACAAAATTTCATTGCGAAGCGCGGTGTAGTAAGCAGTAACATCCCAGTTCCATTTAGCCTTATCCGCCAACAATGTACCGCGTAAACCGCTTTCCACCACCATGCCGTGCATGGCATCCAAGGGGGTGCCAAGGCCATTTGCTTGGTCTATCATTTGGTAGGTGGTTGGTGGCTCATAAACGCGGCTCACATTGGCATACCATTCCGCGCCTTTCTGCAGATTAAAGATTACACCTGCACGCGGGTTAAAGGCATGGTAGTCGGCTAAGACTGAGCCCAAGGCCACTTCACGCTCGGCCGACACGTATTGGGTGCCATAGACCAATGTCCAATCGGGGGCAAACTTCCAGCGATCTAAAGCAAACAACTCTAAACCACGAGAAAAATTACGCACAGGCGCAAATGCCATAGAGGTTGGATCATAAGTGCCCCCAATGTTGGTAAAATAATTGCTACCCTTCTCGGTGGAATAGGCATAATTTGCGCCAAATGCCAGGCCGTGATTACCAACGTCCTTTTGGTAGCGCAACATGGTAGCCTCATTTTTATGCTCAGTATCAATTATTAAGCCAAAGCTATCGACAGAACCGTCACCAACAATTGGGTGGTAGAGCGATTGGTCTTCGTGCGACGCACCAAACTCCAGTGTGCCGCCGGCCACGTTGTTCACCGTCGTCTTAAACGCCAAACGCCAAGCCTCAACCGCTTTACTATGGTTGCCGCCAACCGCATCAGCACGTGCTTGGCGTGGGTTAGCATGGTACTGTGCCCAAGTTAGCTCACGGGGCAGTTCTAAATAAAGATCATCGTAGGTAGCGTAGAAGCGAGTCGACACGTCTTCGGTCATTTGCACGCCCACATTGGCATACAGGCTTTGGCGGTCTTGGTGACTGTGGTCACGGTAACCGTCGCGCCTCATCGCCTGAACCGAAAACTGCCCATCTAAGGCCCCAGAAACGCCACCTGCGGTGGCGCGAAAGCGTTGCTCACCGAAACTACCGCCTGACAGGGATAAACTAAAGGGAGAACTTGTGCGTGCCGTTGGAGTGATAAAGTCCATGGCACCGCCTAGCGTGCTCGCTCCGTAGGCCAAAGCATTAGCGCCGTGGGCCACGACTATGGCACGCGCATTCAAGGCATCAATCGCACGGTTGTGGTTGTTGCCATCGGCCGCCGTTACTGGCAAGCCATCTTGAAAGAACTTCACGCCGTTTTTATCGTAATCGGTCGCATCCAGATTGGATCCACGACTGGAATAAAACACATCGTCGTTACCGTTGTAACTGTTCGCCCAAACACCGGGCACATAACGCAACATATCAGACAAATTACCCACATTACGCTCTTGCAGGCTTTCTCCGTCGACTACAGTTACGGCACCAGGCGTCAGTGAGCGCTCGGCTTCTATCTGATTAAATAATAATTGCGCCTCTTGTGGGGCGCTGACGTTCACTTCACGTAACTTAAGCTCATGTTCTGCCCAAGCCGAATTGACGGAAAAAAGTGTACACAGCAGCAAGCTGATTTTATTCATTTTCATGATGAATTAACCCTGATAAATTTAGACCGTCGTATAGTAGATGACAAATTAATTTTATGGAATGTGGCATATTGTCGCGCGACAATATGTCGCACCCCAGATCGGCCTATTATTTTTGCTTAGGCTTTATAATGCCGAGTAACCATTATTAACTTAGCCATCGCATGCCCACCAGCAACGCCTCT
>CALQUO020000134.1 GCA_943333775.2 Methylotenera oryzisoli | reverse complement strand
GAGTTCAAGAAAGAAAATAATGGCATGGATTTGCGCAACGACTTATTGGCTAAACAGCGCTTAAAAGAAGCGGCGGAAAAAGCCAAAATTGAATTGTCTGGCGCCACTCAAACCGAAGTGAATTTACCTTATATCACTGCCGATGCCACTGGCCCTAAACACTTGGTGGTTAAAATCACCAGAACCAAATTGGAATCCTTGGTGGAAGACTTGATCGAGCGCACCATGGCCCCATGCCGCACGGCAATCAAAGATGCCGGCGTGTCCATAGACGATATCACCGATGTGATCTTGGTTGGCGGTCAAAGCCGCATGCCTAAAGTGCAAGAAAAAGTAAAAGAAATCTTTGGTAAAGAACCGCGTAAAGACGTGAACCCAGATGAAGCCGTTGCCGTGGGCGCAGCGATTCAAGGTGGCGTGTTACAAGGCGACGTGAAAGACGTGTTGTTGTTAGACGTGACACCATTGTCATTGGGTATCGAAACCTTGGGCGGCGTGATGACAAAAGTGATCAAGAAAAACACCACGATTCCTACCAAGGCATCGCAAACCTTCTCTACTGCTGACGACAACCAAAATGCCGTGACCATACAGGTGCTGCAAGGTGAGCGTGAAAAAGCGGCAGCCAACAAATCGTTAGGCCAATTTAATTTAAGCGATATTCCACCCGCACCACGTGGCATCCCGCAGATTGAAGTGACTTTTGACATCGACGCTAACGGCATTTTGCACGTGAGCGCGAAGGACAAAGCCACCGGTAAGGAAAATAAAATCACCATCAAAGCCAACAGCGGTCTTAGCGAAGCCGAGATTCAGCAAATGGAAGAAGATGCCGTTAAATACGCAGACGAAGATAAAAAATATCGTGAGTTGGTCGATGCACGCAATGCTGCTGATGGCATGGTGCACTCGGTGAAAAAATCCTTAAGTGAGCACGGGGATAAATTAGATGAAGCGGAAAAAGAAGCGATAGAAACCGCCATTAAAGACGTTGAAGAAGTCTTGCAATCTGACGATAAAGACGCGATTGAAGCTAAAACCTCGGCCTTAACAGAAGCCTCACAAAAATTAGGTGAGAAGGTCTACGCTGAGCAACAAGCACAAGCCAACACTGAATCCGCACAACAACCAGAAGGCGAAAAAACCGTCGATGGCGACGTAGTGGACGCGGAGTTTGAGGAAGTGAAAAAAGACTAATTAAGTCTTAGCGAGAACGCGGACACGAGTCGTTAGCACCGGGATCAGGTGCTAACGACTTTTTCGCTACTCACTAAGGACTGCCGACTAACGAGCAACCACTAGCGACTAAAAAATGGCAACTAAACGAGATTATTACGAAGTACTAGGCGTCAACAAAGACGCCAGCGCAGAGGAAATCAAAAAGTCTTATCGCAAATTAGCGATGAAGCACCATCCTGACCGTAACCCGGACAATCCGAAAGCCGAAGAGAACTTCAAAGAAGCCAAAGAAGCCTACGAAATGCTCAGCGACGATCAAAAGCGCGCCGCTTATGACCAATACGGTCACGCCGGCGTAGAGCAAGGTGCAGGTGCAGGCGGCTTTGGTGGCGCTGGTTTTGGGGATGCTTTTGGTGACATCTTCGGTGATATTTTTGGTGGCGGTCGCTCAGGCGGACAAGGTAACAAGGTGTTCCGTGGTGCAGATTTACGCTACAACATGGAAGTGTCGTTAGAAGATGCAGCCAAGGGCACGGAAACCAAAATCCGCATCCCGGTGCAATCGACTTGTGAAACCTGTCATGGCTCAGGCGCTAGACCAGGCACGCAACCGGTTAGCTGTTCCACCTGTGGCGGCCACGGCCAAGTGCGAATGCAACAAGGCTTTTTCTCGGTTCAACAAACCTGCCCTAAATGCCACGGCAGCGGTAAAATGGTTAAAGATCCTTGCCCAACTTGCCATGGTGCAGGCCGCACCAAGCAAAATAAAACCTTGTCGGTCAAAATCCCAGCTGGGGTGGACGAAGGGGACAGAATACGCTTGAGTGGTGAAGGCGAAGCCGGCGTGAACGGCGGGCCTACCGGTGATTTATACGTGGTCATCCACCTCAAAGAGCACCCCATGTTTCAACGTGAAGGCGGCAATTTGCATTGTGAGATGCCGATCAGCTTCAGCACGGCAGCCCTAGGCGGCGAAATTGAAGTGCCGACATTGGATGGCTCAGCGAAGATGAAAGTGCCTGCTGAAACTCAAACCGGCGCAGTCTTTAGATTGCGTGGCAAAGGCATCAAACCCTTGCGTCAATCCGAATACGGCGATTTGATGGTGCACGTGGTGGTGGAAACACCGGTTAAGCTAACCACCCGCCAAAAAGAAATTCTGCGTGAATTTGACGAAAGCACCCAAGCCGACTCCGGAAAACACAGCCCGAAAAGCAAAAGTTGGCTAGACAAAGCCAAAGGGTTTTTCGAATAAACCATTCCGCGCTAATAAAAAAGGATGCCCTTGGCGTCCTTTTTTATTATCCGTAGTGTTTTTCCTTAGTGAGACGAAATGATCGGCATTAAGCATCAACTGCGGCTAATGCATCACGGTAAACATGCCAAGTAGCATGGCCAATCACCGGCATGGCTACAATCAAACCCAGAAAACTGGTGGCAAAACCAAAGCCCACCAGCACCACAATACAAAAGCCCCAAAGCAGCATGCTTAATGGGTTTTTCATGCAAACACGAATACTGGTTAAACCGGCAGTGATTGCATCGGTTTGACGGTCTGCCATTAACGGGATGGAGACCACACTGATGGCAAAAACGAATGCTGCAAAAAAGCCACCGACCGCAAAATACACCAATGTGAAAAGCGGTTGCTTGAAAGTAATGACATTGAGCACAATGTCATTAAAAGTCGGTAACCCGCCCTCAAAATACAGTGCGAACACCACCAATGAGGCTCGCGACCAAATCATTAAAACAACCACCAGCAAGCCAGCAAAAATACCCACATTCATCATATTGGACTGCCAAGCAGTCAAGCTCGGCAGCAAGCTCACTGGCTTCCCCATTTCTATGCGTCGACTTAAATCATAAAGCCCCATCGCTAAAAACGGTCCTAATAATAGAAAACCGGTCGTTAGTGCAGCAAACAGCGCGTAGTATTCGGCAAAAACAGCATACAAAAGTAAGCCGACTAAGGCAAAGGACGCGCCATAAAACAAGCTGGCCATGCCAGCATGCCGCGTGTCCGACACCCCCGCGTGCAGCCAATT
>CALQUO020000133.1 GCA_943333775.2 Methylotenera oryzisoli | reverse complement strand
GATAAAGGTTAAGGCCACCACCACGCCCAGCGGTGTAAAAGCCACTTTTATGCCGTGCGGCTCTAACCATGAACCTATCCAGCCGTTGTTGGAGTAAACCGCTGTCAATGCGATGCCGGCCACGGCGGTTGGCAGGGCGAAGGGTAAATCGACTAAGGCATCAATGATCTTTTTGCCAGGAAAAGTGTAACGCACCAACACCCAAGCAGTGAGCAGGCCAAACACGGCGTTGATTAGCGCAGCAATAAATGAGGCGCCAAAGGTCAGCTTGTAAGAGGCCACCACACGCGGCGTGCTGACCACTGCCCAAAACTCATTCAAGCTTAATTCCGTGGTTTTGATAAATGCCGCGGATAGTGGGATCAGCACGATTAAGCTGAGATAAAAGATCGTGTAACCCAAGGATAGATTGAATCCTGGCAGTACGTTTTTCCTTGTAGTCATGCTCTTTCCTATTTGAAGAGGCTGCCTTTGGTAATAAAACCGACAGCCTCCATGGATTTAAAGATTGGTTTATAAATACTTACTTTTGGTAAACCTGATCAAATGTACCGCCATCAGAGAAGTGGGTTTTTTGGGCTTTCTGCCAACCACCAAACTCTTGATCAATTTGCACTAAATTCACTTTAGGAAATTGTGCTTCGTATTTTTTAGCCACCGATGCTAAGGTTGGGCGGTAGTAATTTTTTGCCGCTATTTCTTGGCCTTCCTCGGTATACAGGTACTCTAAATAGGCTTTAGCAACGGCCTCGGTGCCGTGTTTTTTTGCAAATTTATCCACTACCGTAACTGGCGGTTCAGCCAAGATGGATAGGGAAGGCACAACAATTTCAAATTTGCCTACGCCTAATTCCTTTTGTGCTAGGAAAGCTTCGTTTTCCCATGCAAGCAGCACGTCACCAATGCCGCGCTCAACAAAAGTGGTGGTGGATCCACGAGCGCCGGTATCCAATACAGGCACGTTTTTAAAGAGCTTGCTGACGAATTCTTTGGTTTTTGCTTCGTCACCGCCGTTTTGTTTTTTTGCATAGGCCCAAGCTGCTAAATAATTCCAGCGAGCGCCACCCGATGTTTTTGGATTGGGGGTGATAACCGAAACGCCGGTTTTAGTTAAATCGTTCCAATCCTTGATGCCTTTTGGGTTGCCTTTTCTCACCAAAAATACAATGGTAGAGGTGTAAGGTGAGCTGTTGTTCGGCAGCCGTGCTTGCCAGTCTTTAGGAATCAATCGGCCTTTGCTGGATATTTCATCGATGTCATACGACAAGGCTAAAGTGACTACATCAGCCGTTAAGCCATCTATAACGGATCGGGCTTGCTTACCTGAACCACCATGAGATTGTTTAATGGTTAATTTGTCGCCTGTTTTAGCCTGCCAGTGCTTAGCAAAGGCATCATTAAACTCCTGGTAAAACTCGCGCGTGGGGTCATAAGATACATTCAATAAGCTTATTTCTGCGGCACCCGCCGCGATTGGAAGTAATAAGCTTGCAATCAGCCATGTCTTTTTAATGGTTTTTGAAAATGTCATGTTTTTTCCTTAAAAAATATTAAATTAGTCTAGAAACCCAATACGGTTAATTCGGTGTAGAAGAATTGAGAATTTGAACTGCGACCTGGCTGAGTATTTACTGTTCCTGGTATTTTGACTGCATTTTTTATAAAGTCGCCAGCCCAAAAGTAGGCATAACCTAAGTTAAGTGATGCGTATTGGTTGATAGGAAAGCGCACACGCAAGTCGTATTCTTTGCCTAAATCTTTACCGGATGCGCCCGTTTTATCTTGCAGGTTTGCACCGGCATTCCAACGATCTTTAGCGCTGTCTAGGTGATACCAACTGAATCCAGTATCGACTTTAACGTTGTCTAAAAAGCTTACATTAGGCTCGAACTCGACGCGCACCTTAGGCGAACGTATGTTTTCCATTTGGATGTAATCGTCGTTGGACCAAGGACGAGCAAAGCCAAACAAGCGTTCAAAGCGTTGGTTGCCTGTGTTGTCATCATTATCTTTATCCCCGCTGGCTACGCCGTAAAATGCACTGAAGCGTGGTTTCCATGGGTGTTTAAAGGAATAGCCAATTTCCGCGTTGTAAGCATATGCATCGTGGTCTAAATCAGCTTTAAATACACCATTTCTATCTTTACGTTGTTGGTGCCCCCATTGTTGGAGATAACTGGCATCAAAATCCCATTGTGTTTTTGGAATTTGCCCATAAGCTCTAAGGCCCGCGGTATGGATTTCGCGGTCAATTTTTGCAGAAGGTTTAGCAGCTATACCATTTGAATCAAATTTAACCTTGCTACCATCTTGTTTAAGTAGGAAGTAAGACGGCTCAAAAGTCACTACATCGGACCAGCCACGATAATTGAAAATAGAACCGTAAAAGTGTTGAGCATCGTCGGCCTTATCGATGCTGTTGGTAAAGCGCTGCACCGGTTTGACGGCAAATAGTTCCAGCTGCCAGTCATTTTTCTTGTCGCCTATGTTCGATCTGAGGCCTTCAAATGTGTTGGTGGTGTTGCGCCATTCGTTTCGTGCAACAAGTCGACGATCGCCTGCTTCCCATGCATGCCGACCAGCACGTATCCATATTGGACGATCGTTTCCAAGTCCATCCTTACCTAAAAAAGTTTGTTTAAAATTAAGTTCGGCGTAGGCCTGCAATATATCGGCTTGGCCGACATCTCGGGTGTCGTTTTGGCGAGGGTACTCACCGAAACTGCGGTCAGAATCTTGAACCTCAACTGCAAACCTTAGGGGATCCAATATGTTTTTAATGCCAACATAGGCGCGGGTTCTCAGTAATAATGGCGTATCAACGTTTTGTTGATCCCGTCTAAAATCGTTGTTACGATACTCTTGGCGCGCACGAAACTCCAATCCCAAGTCTAGCCAATCTGTATCAGCAAAGCTGTCGTAATCTTTCAGCCATGTTTTGTTGGCTTGTTTTACGTAGCGTGGCGGATCTGTTTCTTTCCCTGTGCCGTAACTTTTGCGTTCAACGTAGTAACCATTCTTTGCTTTGTCTGCTGCACGAGCTTCGGCTGCAATTTCTGCCAAACGTAATTGGATTTTTTCTTCTACGGAAACCGTATCCGTCTCAGCGGTCACGGCTGTTTCTTCGGCATGACTATACGAGATGCCGAAATTTAAAATGAGCCCAGCGGCTATAAGATGCCTAGTTAAAGATTTATTTTTTAATTTAATAAGATTCATGTTTGTTACCTCCGGCCTTGCTGCTGATTGATCAGT
>CALQUO020000132.1 GCA_943333775.2 Methylotenera oryzisoli | reverse complement strand
GCACCGGCAAGGATGGCCATGACTGCCATGCGTATGGCAATACCGTAAGTGACTTGCGGCAGAATCACCGATTGTTGTCCATCCGCTACGCCAGAATCAATCTCTACGCCACGGTTCATGGGGCCGGGGTGCAAGACGATGGCATCGGGTTTGGCTAGGCTAAGTTTTTCTTGGGTGAGGCCGTAGGTTTTAAAGTACTCTTGGGCGCTGGGTAACATGGCGCCGCTCATGCGCTCATTTTGCAAACGTAACATCATGATGACGTCCACGTCTTTTAATCCGGCACGTATGTCATGGTAAACGTGTACTCCTAGTTTCTCTACCTCCGCAGGCAGCAAGGTTTTAGGCGCTATCACGCGTACCTCGGGTACGCCTAATGTTGTTAAGGCGTGGATTTCAGAGCGCGCCACTCGAGAATGTAAGATGTCGCCCACAATGGCCACGCGCAGATTATGCAAGTCTGGCTTGTATTTGCGTACGGTAAAGACATCTAGCAAGCCTTGTGTAGGGTGCGAGTGACGGCCGTCACCGGCATTGATGATGTGTATGTGCTCGGGCACGTGTTTGGCGATGAAATGGGCTGCACCGGACTGCGCGTGTCTAACCACAAACATGTCGGCATGCATGGCAATCAGGTTGTCCACCGTGTCTAAGATGGTTTCACCCTTGGATTGCGAAGAGGTGTTGACATTTAGGCTAATGACATCGGCCGATAAGCGCTTGGCCGCGATTTCAAAGGTGGTGCGGGTGCGGGTGCTGTTTTCAAAGAAAAGATTGCAAACGGTTTTTCCGCGCAACAAGGGTACTTTTTTTACTTCACGCTCGGCCACCCCAACAAAGGATTCCGCCGTGTCTAAAATTTGATTTAATATTTTTTTCGGTAAACCTTCTATGGACAGAAGGTGGCGAAGTTGACCGTCAGAATAAAGTTGAGGGTTATGCATGCTTAGAGACCGCCTGATGGTTAGATGAGGTGAGCGATTTTAAGGTGAAGCCTAGGTGGCCGTCGGCCAGTTGTATGAGTTGCAAATTTTCTGTGGGCTTAAGGCTTAAGTCTATGGCGGTGATTTGTGGGCTAATCGGCAGTTCGCGGCCCCCACGGTTAACCAATGCGATCAGCGTAATGCTGGCTGGTCGACCGTAATCAAACAGTTCGTTCATGGCGGCACGGGTGGTTCGACCGGTGTAAAACACATCGTCGATTAGAATAATGTGCTTGTTTTCAACGTCAAATGAGATTTGACTGGGCTGGTTATCTGGCTTAAGGCCGCGTTTGGCGTAATCGTCTCGATAGAATGACACGTCTAAAGTGCCGTGTTCAATCGCATGGGCGTTCGTGGTTTTATCTAGCTTGGCCAGCAAGCTTTGCATTACCCAAACCCCGCCACTTTGTATACCCACCATTGCGGTGTTTTTTTGCAGTAATGGCAGCAGCTTATCTGCGAGTATGTTGATAAGCGCTTCTGCGTCTGGGAGTTGGGATTGGTCTTTGGTCATGGCTCTAGACAATCAAAATGGTGGCGATATCATAATTCATGTTTGTAAGCTGTCAAAATAGCTTTGTAATATGGTTTGCGCAGCGACTTGATCCAATTGGCTTTTTTGTGCGCGGCCTTTTAGCCCGGTTTGATTGAGTAATTCACTGGCAGCCACCGAGCTGTAACGCTCGTCTATCAGCATTACCGGTAGGTTAAAACGGCCATTTAAACGCCGTGCAAATTTTGTGCATAACTGCGTGATCGGCGTTTCTTCTCCTGCCAAATTCAAAGGCAAGCCCACTAGGAGTAATTTTGGTTGCCATTCGGCCACGAGCGCTTCGATACAATTAAAACGCACGCTATTGTTCTCGTTGTCTATGGTGGTCAGTGCTTGTGCTTGCCCTATCAGGTGCTCGCCAACTGCTACGCCTATGCGTTGCTCACCAAAGTCAAAGCACATGGCTGTGCCGCTTATGATGGATTCTCGCTGATAAACGCGTTCATTATCTATAAGTTGGCTGTGCGCCGGGGCTTGACGGGGCATGCGCTCAGGCATGGCCTGCCACATTAGACAACATGGCTGGGTTGACCCCCAATAAAGCCAGGCTGGCGTTTAGCTTGTCTTCGGCTTTGCATTCAAACAAAATTTTATGCAAGGTTTCGCCATCTTTGGCTTGCACAGAAAGCCATGAGTTGGCGGCAATCTCTTGCTCCAATTGGCCGGCTGTCCAGCCCGCGTAGCCTAAAGCCAGTAACATTTTTGTTGGCCCTGTGCCTATGGCCACAGATTCCAAGATGTCTTTCGAAGTGGTTAGGGCGGTGTTTTCTGCTATGGACAAGGTGCTGTCCCATTCGCCACTGCGCTCATGCAGCACAAAGCCTCGTTCAGGTTGAACCGGTCCGCCATAAAGGACCGGTTTTTCTGCAAGCTCGCATTGGGCTAGATCGACTTTTATTTTTTCAAATAAAGTTTCGTAGCTGAGGTCGGTGGGGCGGTTAATCATGACACCCATGGCGCCATCTTGGTTGTGGGTGCAGATGAAGGTAACTGACTTAGAAAAAAACGGATCCGACATGCCTGGCATGGCGATGAGTAAGTGACCGGTGAGATTGACGTTTTTCAATTTTATTATTCTAACATAGATGACTGATTAATATAGAAAAAAATGCAAGTTAGGTTTTATTCTGCCTCTAGGTAGCCGCATACTTCTAGGCCAAAACCGGCCATACTAGGCATTTTTCGTGGATTGGCCAGCAATCTCATTTTGCCTACGCCGCAATCCAATAGGATTTGTGAGCCTATACCGTAGGTGCGTAATTCTTGGTTAATGCGAACTGGTTGATCGGCGCCCAGTATGCGATCAACTATATTTTCACCGCTTTCTTGGTGGTGCAATAAAACCATGACGCCTGCTTCGGCTTCGGCTATGACTTGCATGGCCGCCAAGGTATTCCAGCTATGCGAACAGCTAGAACGATCCAGTAAGTCAAAAATGGACAAGGGCTCGTGTACTCGGACCAATGTTTCTTGTGAGGGTGAAGGCGTGCCTTTGATGATTGCTAAGTGCGTTTCCTTGGCAATTTTATCGTGGTAGGCAATGAGATGCATCGGGCCGTAGGGCGTTTGTATTAATCGCTCAGCGGCACGCTCTACCAGGCGCTCGGTTTGCGCACGGTATTGAATAAGGTCGGCTATGGTGCCAATTTTAAGTTGGTGCTCAGCAGCAAAGGCTATTAGATCTGGCAAACGCGCCATACTGCCGTCGTCTTTTAGGATCTCACAAATAACACTGCTAGGCTCTGCGCCAGCCAATTGTGCTAAATCACAGCCGGCTTCCGTGTGTCCGGCCCGAACCAAGACGCCGCCGTCCAT
>CALQUO020000131.1 GCA_943333775.2 Methylotenera oryzisoli | reverse complement strand
TTCGCGGGCTTGGCAAATATTAAAGCAGCTTATGTTCATGCCATCACCCAACAGTACCGATTTTTTAGTTATGGCGACGCCATGCTAATTGAAAAACAAACGGCTATAACTTGAACGAATTCAAGCGACTCCTAGACTAAATTAATCATTAACCTAGCCATTAAAGAAAACTTATTTATGCGTATCTCTATCCTACTAGTTACATTGTTCACAGCCTTGGCAGGGCAACATGCCCAAGCGGAAATTTTAGCCGAGGCCCAGGTTGGCATCAAAATTCCAATGATGCAAAAACCCACTACCCGCCCCATGACCGTGGCGCATGTGCCTGGCTTAAAACGCTATTACGTTGCTGATGGCGGCTTGGCACCTATGGGCAGCGAGTTCGAAGCGCCCATTTCTAAATCGCTTATTCACACATACAACGACGAAGGTAAATACGTGAATTCAGCCCGCCCAGGCTACGATAACCGCTCCATTTATTACAACAGCAATAGCAATAAATTGGAGACCATTACCTACAATATTTCTAGTTACGCTGGCTTCTCACCGAACACCGGTATTTTTGCGATTGATCTGACTGAAACAGGCGAAGTGAAAGATAGCTCGACAGACGTATTTGGCTTTAATCCGGCATTCGGCGATGCCAATACCATGCCTAGCTACAACCCAGAGACTAACCTCTATTTCGCCAAACAAGGACGCAGCAACAAAGTTTTAGTGGTGGATTTAAAGTTACGCGAGCCTGCCAGTGAAATCACGCTGGACCTAACAAAAACCGGTGCCGCCATTGATGATGTAAGCGATTACTTCGTGGCCTACACCGGGGTAAAAAATGAGGAACTGCTGCTATTGGACATCGACCACAAGTGCGTCTTGGTGTTTAATTTAAATGGTCAATACCAAGGCAAGAGCGCCTTGCCTAAAGACTTAAAATTACGTTCGCACAATCACTTAAACGGCACCGGTTACGCCAACGATATGCTGTTTGTTTACCATGAATCAGAAGGGGAATTTGGCACTTATCTCGGCTTTAAAATCGTTAAAGCCAATTAAAAATTCCAGCTGACGCGCATAAAAAAACCGCCACAAGGGCGGTTTTTTTATTTCTAATTAAAGAGCGATTAGTTGCCTAAAGCGCCTGCAAGTTTGGATGAAGCTAGACCAAACAAGGCACCAATAACAACAGATAAAGACACTAGCAATACTGGATTGCTTAAATCCGTTGCTGTTACGCTACCCGCATTAGCTGTTTGTAATGCGTAACCAGCCGTTGCTGCATAACCGTACACATTGGATGGCACTGATGATAATAAGTCTTGTCCTGCCACTATCACTAAGAGGAATACCGTTGCAGCAATGTAAACTGCCGGGCCTACAGCGCCTGCTAAGCCCAGTGGATTAGCACCAACTAAACTTAGCGCTACACCGGCAATAACGGAACCATAAATCATGCCTGCGATGGTTTTTTTCAATGCAGCATCGTCTGCTCCACTGTGGAAAAAAGCACCCCATGCGATAAAGCCAACCCAGACTAAAGCTTCAACTGTGCCGTCTTCAGCCCCTAATGGACCAAGCGCAATAAAAGCCCAGATACCCCCTAAAACAGCAATGCTTAATGCAAGTGCAGTTAATTTCGACATACTTAATTCTCCTAAATTATTATCTAAATGAGTAACAAGTTAATGCGAACAACGGCGCAATATGCGGGGCTTTTTCTGACTTAGGTGACCCCGTCATAAAAACGCTAGCGCAATACTGAACGATTTTTACATAAATGTAAACTTTTATATGCACCAATAGTGTGCGTATGCTAAAAAATTCATATAAGTAATTGATTTTATGTGGGTATTAATACAAAAAATAATGAAATTAGAGGTGAGTAGCTGGGAATTTGCTGGGAAACCGCCATTTTTGGATGGGTAATCCCAGTGTTTACGCCATGATGCCAGGGCTTTATCGCTGATGCTGCGTTGCAGCATAGCCCTAACGGAGCGTGAGAGTGGCTCTTCTATTTGCGATCCAGCATGGCTGTTAGGCTAATGAATAAGCCCAGCAGCACACTTAGGAATGCATAGCAGAGAGGCATAGGTCGTCTGGCGTGATTTAGGCTATTTTTTGCATGAATGCCAGCACTTGGTTTAAAGGCAAGGACTCGGCCTGCTCGGCATGGCGGGCTTTGTATTCCACCAAGCCATCGGCTAAACCCCGTTCACCCACCACCAAGCGATGTGGCACGCCCATCAAATCGGCTTCAGCAAACATCACGCCGGGACGCTCGCCCCTGTCGTCTAGCAAGGCATCGATGCCGGCAGCTTTTAGATCGGCATACAGCTGATTAGCGGAGGCTTGCACAGCCTCGGATTTGTCATAGCCAATTGGGCAGATGGCCACGGCAAAAGGGGCCATGCTGGCCGGGAAGACTATGCCGCGCTCGTCAAAACCTTGCTCAATTGCCGCGCCTACGATGCGTGACACGCCTATGCCGTAACAGCCCATCTCCATAACTTGGGTCTGGCCGTTCTCATCCAAATAGGTGGCGTTCATGGCGGACGAGTATTTGGTGCCCAATTGGAATATATGGCCCACTTCTATGCCACGGCAAAGTGACAATGTGCCTTTGCCATCTGGACTGGCATCGCCTTCCACCACATTGCGTATGTCTGCCACCAAACTGGGTTCGGCTAAATCGCGGCCAAAATTCACCCCGCTTAAATGAAACTTAGGCTTGTTGGCGCCGCAGACAAAATCGCTCATGGCGGCCACGGTTTTGTCGGCTATCACAGTGACGTTAGCCGCCACATTGACCGGGCCGATAAAGCCAGGTGGGCAATTTAAATGGGCCCGAATTTCTTCTTCGGTAGCCAAGCGGAAGTCTGCCATGCCGTCTAATTTGGCCAATTTCACTTCGTTTAAATTGTGGTCACCACGTAACAAGGCCAAGTAAAAACCGCTGCTGCCATCGGCTTGCTTAACAATAAGCGCGACAGCTTTGACGGTTTGCGTAACGCTGATATTAAGTAAGGCGGCCACGTCGGCACAAGCGGTTTGCTTAGGTGTGTCGACTTCTTGCATGGCTGCCGTTGGTGCCTGACGTATAGCTGCGGTGATGGCTTCAGCCAACTCGACATTGGCCGCGTAATCAGAACTGTCGCAATACGCTAAGCCGTCTTCACCTGAATCAGCTAAGACATGAAATTCGTGCGAACCATCACCGCCTATGGCACCGGTGTCGGCTTTAACGGCACGGAATTTTAAGCCCAAGCGATTGAAAATCGCGCTGTAAGCCTGGTACATGGTGGCGTAAGTTTGCTCCAATGAGGCGAAATCGGTGTGAAAGGAATAGGCGTCTTTCATCATGAATTCGCGGGCACGC
>CALQUO020000130.1 GCA_943333775.2 Methylotenera oryzisoli | reverse complement strand
GGCCGCCGCCGTTACCTTACAAGAAACCTTTGTCCGTTTAAGCGCCGAGCATAAGAGCAATTTTATAGATGGTTTATTTGCCAGCCACCCCCCTTCCGCACAACGCGTGTTCGCTAACAAGAGCACCTTGATGCAATTGGGTGCCGGTGGCGACATGGGTAAGGACGTTTACGCGCAAAAAGTCAGCAAACTCAAATCCACCCAAGCGGCCTACAAAGCTTATGACGAGGCGGTTAAAGCCCTGGCCGACAAGGATCTAGAAGAAGCCAAACAACTGATTAATCAAGCCATAGCCGGCGAACCACGCGAAGCCAAATTTCAAGAATTTCTGGCCGACATGGCATTGCTGCAAAAAAAACCGGAAGCCGCCTTAGCCTTGTATGCCAAGGCCATCAACATGCAACCCGATTACTTTAAACCGCAGGTGCAAAGTGGCATCGTGTTATTTAGCTTGGGCAGAAAAGCCGAAGCCGAAGCCTATTTGAAACGCGCTAATGAATTGCTGCCGACTGCGCCAGCTTACAATTTATTGGGTCAGCTGGCCGAAGGCCGTGGCGACACCGCCTTGGCCATGCAACATTACCAAATCGCAGCCGACTCTAAGTCTGAGATAGGCCAGCAAGCGGGCGCCCGCTTGGCTAAATTGGATTTGCCGCGTAACCCGGCAAAATACCTGCAAGCCAGGATAGAGGTAGATCGCGCAGGGAATTTATATGCCGTCTTGCAAAACAACAGCGCCTCAAGCATCCAGAAAGTCCAATTTAAAGTCATCAGATACGACCTGAAAACTGGGCGCGTCATCAGCCGCAGTGCGCCCTTAATCCTGCGAACTGCCTTAGCTGCAGGCGCTAAGGGGCAAATGGCGCTTGGTCAAAAAGTGGCCAGTTTGCAAGAGGCACAAAGCTATCAATTAGTCTTGGAAGCAGCCGAAATTGAGCCCTAAAAGCCCAGTTTTACAAGCTTAGGTTGAACTGCGCCTCACCCTGCCACGGCACGACACTTAGACAAGGCGCATCTATGGCTTGCTGCAAGGTGCTGAGGTTTTCTGCAAAATGCGCCATGTTGGGCGCTAGGCTATTGGCCACCCAACCGGCCAAGCGCAAACCGCGCGCTTGTATGGCTTCCACCGTCAACAAGGCGTGGTTGATGCAGCCTAAGCGCATGCCCACCACCAATATAATCGGTATAGCCAATTGCTGAGCTAGATCGGCCAAACTTTGCTGCGCATTGATGGGCGTTAAAAAGCCCCCTGCACCCTCAACCACCACCACCTCAGCCTCATTCGCTAAAGATGTGTAGGCCCTTAAAATAACTTGCAGGTCTATTTCTATACCCGCTTGCTGGGCAGCGATGTGCGGGGCGATCGCCGGTAAAAAACGGTAGGGATTGAGCGCATCCATGTCAACCTGGCGATTACCTGCTGCCAGCAAGGCTTGCGCATCGGCATTCACTAAGCCTAACTGGGCATCCATCTGGCAGCCCGATGCCAGCGGCTTCATGCCTACCGATTGGTAGCCCTGCGCCACAAAATGCCGGAGCAAGGCGCAGCTAACGTAAGTTTTACCCACATCGGTATCGGTGCCCACAACAAAATATGCGGCGTGCATGAGGCTTATTTAGTCCTGGCTCGGAAGGCAATAGGCGAGACGCCATCGGCCAGCGTAGGCTTGTCTTCGGCTCGCCAGGCATGGCCATACACCACCTCGTAAGTGGCGGGCAGTTTACCTTCGGCCCGGAAAGCCTCGTAGCCGGCAGCGAGTTTAGCTAAAAAGCCCCTGCCCAGCAGGCCGCGTGCACGGCCATCGGTGGCATTGTGCGCGCCTACGTTTTTTAAATCGCGCATCAGACTTTTGATGTCATCGTAGGTTAAGGTGTAGCGCTCTACATCTAGTACCGGCGCCGAGAAGCCAGCACGTATTAAGGCGTCGCCTATGTCGTGCATGTCTATAAAGCGGCTGACACTGGTGACCCCAGGGTAAGCATGACTGGCCGCACGCAATTCTTTTAAAGTGTCCGGGCCAAAGGTGCTGAACATCAGCAAGCCTTGGGGGCGCAGCACGCGATGGCATTCACTGAAAATGGCGTCCAAATCGTTGCACCATTGCATGGCTAAATTTGACCAAAGTAAATCGATGCTGTTGTTGGCCAGCGGCAACTGCTCTAAGTCTGCGCACAGCACATGGTGGCGAGGCCTGCCGATTAGGCCTTGGTAATGCATCAGCAGACGCGCAAAAAAACCCCGCTCGCGGGTCTTTTGCAACATGGCTAGTGCAAAGTCCATGGACAGCACTTGTGCCCCGGCGTAGCGTTTGCGCAGCTCATGGCTGGCCGCGCCGGTGCCGCAGCCTGCATCTAAAATCGTTTCGGGGTTTAATGTCACCCAATCCAGACGACTGAGCATTTCTTCACGCACTTGTTTTTGCAATATCGCCGCGGCATCGTAACGGCTAGCCGCACGGCCAAATGAAGCGCGAACACGAGCCTTATCGATGTGATAGTGATCGACTTTTGCGCCCATTAGTTTTGGCTAGCCGGCTCGAGGAATTCCAACAGGGCTTGGATAAAAGCCTCTTGATGCGACAAGAACGGGGCATGCGATGCCCCTGCCATGACTCTTAAAAATCCCACCGGCAGATTTTGCATCATCCAATGCGCCGCTTGCACGGGGGCCAAGCTGTCTCGATCGCCGTGCACCAATAGGGTAGGCTTTCTCAAAGACGGTACTTCCGCTCGCAAATCGGTATCCAATAAAATGTCCAACATGCGATACAAGGTTTGCGAACTGGGACTGGGTCGCTCGTTAAATTTATTGCGTAGCAATTTAACCGTGGACCTGGCATCCCTAGCGCCCATGCACTGCAAGCTTAAAAACTGCATCATGGTTCTTTGGTAGTCTTCATTAACGTTATCGGCAAAGTTGCCGAACACTTCGGGTTCGATGCCGGCATCCCAGGTTTTTTTATACTCAACGTTTTTCTGATCAAAACTACGGTTGACGAAGCACGGCGTGGAACCGACTAAGACCAATCGTCGCACCAAATCCGGGTAATCGAGAGCGATGCGCATCGCTACCTGACCGCCCAATGACCAGCCCAGCACGTCGGCATTGGCCGGCATGATTTCGGCTACTTTTTCCGCCAAGGCATGCAAATGCAAAGGCTCTATTGGTTTGCTGTAACCCATGCCGGGTAAATCCAATAAGTGCAGGGTGAAATGCTTGCTTAAGGGTTTCACCAGCGGTTGCCAGACCGAGCCATTCATGCCCCATCCGTGTATCAACACAAGATTGGGGCCTAAGCCTAGCGTTTCGACGTGCATGGTATTGGGGCTCATGATGGCAACTCACTTTCTGCTTGATGTATCGCTTGCAACAATTTTTGAATGTCCTCTAAGCTATGCGC
>CALQUO020000129.1 GCA_943333775.2 Methylotenera oryzisoli | reverse complement strand
TTGCTAAATTGCAACATGCTACTCGCACCAATTCAGCCGACACTTACAAAGAATACGCAAAGTTAATCAACGATCAAACGCGTCGTCACATGACCTTGCGCGGTTTGTTTGAGATTAAATCGGTGGGCGCAGCGATTCCTTTGGACAAAGTTGAACCAGCGAAAGAGATTGTCAAACGCTTTGCTACTGGCGCCATGTCCTTGGGCTCCATTTCGACTGAGGCGCATGCGACCTTGGCGATTGCCATGAACCGTATAGGCGGTAAATCCAATACCGGTGAAGGCGGCGAAGACGCCAAGCGCTTTATCCCAGTAGCCAGTGCCACCACCATGGCCAATGTCATAGGAAGCGACAGAATAGTTAAAGACATCGCCTTGCAAGCCGGCGATTCCATGCGCTCTAGCATCAAACAAGTGGCGTCTGGTCGCTTTGGTGTGACGGCCGAATACTTGGCTTCCGCCGATCAGATACAAATCAAAATGGCGCAAGGTGCTAAGCCTGGCGAAGGTGGCCAATTACCTGGCCATAAAGTCAGCGAGTACATTGCTAAATTGCGTTTCTCTGTGCCTGGCGTGGGATTGATTTCACCGCCACCGCACCACGATATTTATTCGATTGAAGATTTGGCGCAACTGATACACGACCTTAAAAACGCCAATCCTAAAGCATCCATTTCCGTAAAATTAGTCGCTGAAACCGGTGTGGGTACGGTGGCGGCCGGTGTGGCCAAAGCCAAATCGGATCACATTGTGATTGCTGGCCATGACGGCGGCACCGGCGCATCGCCAATTTCATCGGTGAAGCATGCCGGTGGACCCTGGGAAATAGGGTTGGCTGAAACACAGCAAACTTTGGTGCTCAATCAATTGCGCGGCCGCGTGATCTTGCAGGTGGACGGTCAAATTAAAACCGGCCGCGACGTAGTCATAGGCGCCTTGTTAGGTGCCGATGAGTTTGGTTTTGCCACCGCACCGCTAGTGGTAGAAGGCTGCATCATGATGCGTAAATGCCATTTGAATACTTGCCCAGTCGGTGTGGCCACGCAAGATCCAGAATTGCGTAAACGCTTTACCGGACAGCCTGAGCACGTGGTGAATTATTTCTTCTTTGTGGCTGAAGAAGTGCGTGAATTGATGGCCTCGATAGGCGTGGCGAAGTTTGATGATTTAATCGGCCGGGCCGATTTGCTAGACATGCAAGCCGGTATAGAGCATTGGAAAATCAACGGTTTGGATTTCAGCAAAGTGTTCCATTTGCCAGCCATGCCAGCAGACGTGTCACGTAAACACAATGACGTTCAAGACCACGGCTTAATCCATGCGCTAGACAATAAGCTGGTGGCCATGGCCAAGCCGGCATTGGAAGAGGGTAAAAAAGTTGTGTTGGATGTGGCAATCTCCAATACCAACCGTACGGTGGGCACCATGTTGTCAAATCAAATTGCCACCCGTTTTGGTCACGCCGGGTTGCCCGATGACAGCATACACATCAATTTTAATGGCACCTCGGGCCAAAGCTTTGCTGCTTTCCTAGCTAAAGGTATCACCTTTGAATTAAGCGGCGAAGGCAACGACTACGTGGGTAAAGGTTTATGCGGCGGACGCATCATCATTAAACCGCCGGTCGCCTTCAGTGGCCTAGCGCACGAAAACATCATAGTCGGTAATACCGTCATGTACGGCGCGACCACCGGTGAAAGCTATTTCAGAGGCGTGGCCGGCGAGCGTTTCTGTGTGCGCAATTCAGGTGCCACCGCCGTGGTCGAAGGCGTGGGTAACCACGGTTGCGAATACATGACTGGCGGTACCGTCGTGGTATTGGGCCTCACCGGGCAAAACTTTGCCGCCGGTATGAGTGGCGGCGTCGCTTATGTCTATGACGAAGACGGCTTGTTTGCTAAACGTTGCAACATGAGCATGGTCGCTTTAGAAAAAGTAGAGGTGGCCGATGCCGCTATGGGTAAAGTGCAGCATTTAAATCAGCCTGACGAAGTCACACTCAAAACGCTGATAGAAAAGCATGCGAACTATACCGGTAGTGTGCGAGCCCAAGCCTTGTTGGACGATTGGGCTGCGTCAAGAAGCAAATTTGTGAAAGTCATGCCAATTGAATACAAGCGCGCACTGACTGAATTGGCTGCCGCAACGGCAAAACAAGCCGCATAAAGCATAATAAGATAAAGGTTTTAGTATGGGTAAACTAACGGGTTTTATGGAATACAACAGGCTGAGCGAGGCAAATCTGCCTGTGGTTGAGCGCGTTAAAAACTACAAAGAATTTGTTTTGCATTTGAGCGACGATCAAGCCAAGCAACAGGGTGCACGTTGCATGGATTGCGGCATTCCTTTTTGCACCAGCGGCTGCCCAGTGAATAACATCATTCCTGATTTCAACGATCTGGTATATCAGCAAGATTGGAAATCCGCGATTGATGTGTTGCACAGCACCAATAACTTTCCTGAATTTACCGGTCGTATTTGCCCGGCCCCATGTGAAGCAGCCTGTACGCTAAACATCAATGCGGATGCGGTGGGCATTAAATCCATAGAGCACGCGATCATTGATAAAGCCTGGGAAAACGATTGGGTTAAACCGCAAATTGCCAGCCATAAAACCGGCAAAAAAGTCGCCATCGTGGGTTCCGGCCCAGCAGGTATGGCGGCGGCACAGCAATTAGCTCGAGTGGGTCATAGCGTGGTGGTATTGGAAAAAAACAGCCGTATTGGCGGCTTGTTACGCTACGGCATTCCTGATTTTAAAATGGAAAAAACACACATCGACAGACGCATGGCGCAGATGCAAGCAGAAGGCGTGGAATTCCGCGTTAATCAGCACGTAGGTGAAAACGTGCAAGCCGATGATTTACTGGCAGAGTTTGATGCAGTTATCTTAGCTGGTGGTGCCGAGCACCCACGTGACCTACCTGTCACAGGCCGCGATTTAGACGGCGTGATGTACGCTATGGACTTCCTGACCCCACAAAATCAAGTGGTGGCTGGCGACACGGTGCCTAATCAAGTGATGGCGACGAATAAGCACGTGGTGGTGATTGGTGGCGGCGATACCGGCTCCGATTGTGTAGGCACATCCAACCGTCATGGCGCAGCGTCCATCACCCAATTTGAGTTGATGCCTCAACCACCCGAGCAAGAAGATAAGCAAATGGTGTGGCCAAACTGGCCTTTAAAAATGCGCACTTCCAGCTCGCATGAAGAAGGCGCAAACCGAGATTGGTCTATCACAACTAAAGCCTTAATAGGCGAAAACGGTAAAGTGGTAGGCCTGACTGGCGCCAAAGTGCAATGGCAAGCCGGCAAAATGCAAGAAGTGCCGAACACCGAATTCACCATCAAAGCCGATTTGGTCTTATTGGCCATGGGTTTTGTTTCACCCATACAAAAATTACTCGATGCCTTTGCCGTAGAAAAAGAC
>CALQUO020000128.1 GCA_943333775.2 Methylotenera oryzisoli | reverse complement strand
GCTTGCATGGCTTGCGTTTCTTGGTAAAACTTAGTCAAACTGCTTATGCCATCTGCCAGCCCTATTAATGGCAACAGCATCAGGCTCAGGAATAAGCTGGCGTTTAATTTGTACATGGCAAGGAACTCAGTTTAAAAAAAGTATAGTTTCACGAGGCATTAAGGTTCGTGATGAGGAGCAATTACTTCGCGGTTGCCGTTGCTTTGCATGCTAGATACCAAGCCGGCCCGCTCCATGTCCTCAATCAGACGGGCGGCACGGTTATAGCCTATGCGCAATTGACGCTGCACACCGGAAATACTGGCACGGCGGGTTTTTAGCACGATGGTCACGGCTTCGTCGTACAATGGATCCACTTCGTCAGATACGCCTCCACTGTCGCCAAAATCTGCGCCGCCTTCTTCCGCTTCATTTGTTAAAATGCCATCCACGTAGTTCGGCTCGCCTTGCGCTTTAAGGTAATTCACCACCTTATGCACCTCTTGATCAGAGACAAAAGCACCATGAATACGCACTGGGTAACCTGTACCAGGTGGCATATACAGCATGTCCCCTTGACCCAGCAGGGCTTCAGCGCCCATTTGATCCAAGATGGTACGGGAATCAATTTTGCTGGAAACCTGGAATGAAATACGCGTAGGCACGTTGGCTTTAATTAAACCGGTGATAACGTCGACCGATGGACGTTGGGTTGCCAACACCAAATGTATGCCAGAAGCACGGGCTTTTTGCGCTAAGCGCGCAATGAGCTCTTCTACTTTTTTACCCACTACCATCATCAAATCGGCCAGTTCATCAATCACCACCACGATTAAAGGCAATTCGGTTAAGGGCTCTGGCTCATCCGGGGTTAGGCTGAATGGGTGTGAAATTTTTTCACCTGCTTTTTCGGCATCACGTATTTTTTGGTTGTAGCCGGCCAAGTTGCGCACACCCAGCATGGACATCAATTTATAACGCCGCTCCATTTCCGCTACACACCAATTTAAGGCGCTGCCTGCTTGGCGCATATCGGTCACTACAGGTGCCAACAAATGAGGGATGCCTTCGTAGACCGACAATTCCAACATTTTCGGATCGATCAATATCAAGCGCACCTGACTGGCATCGGCCTTGTATAGCCAACTCAAGATCAAGGCGTTAATCGCCACCGACTTGCCCGAACCGGTTGTACCGGCCACCAAGACATGCGGCATTTTAGCCAAATCGGCCACCGCTGGGTTGCCCGCAATGTCCTTACCCAAGCAAATGGCTAAAGGGGACTTAACGTCTGCATAAGCCTGGCTGCCCATAATCTCTGAAAGGTAAACAATTTGCCGCTTAGGATTGGGGATTTCTAAACCCATGCAGGTTTTACCGGGTATGGTTTCCACCACACGCACACTAACCACCGACAACGCACGCGCTAAATCTTTAATCAGATTAGTAATTTGACTGCCCTTTACCCCGGCTGCCGGTTCCAATTCAAAACGGGTAATCACTGGCCCGGGTTGAGCGGTCAAGACTTTAACCTCTATGCCAAAATCCATTAATTTACGCTCGATCAATCGTGAGGTGAAATCCAAGGTTTCAGCAGCGGGCAACTCGACGCTACCAGTGGGCTCATCCAATAAATGTAAAGGTGGCAAGGCAGAATCGGGCAAGGCTTCAAATAAGGGTGCTTGCTTCTCTTTTTGCGCACGGGCGCTTTGTGCAATCTCAACCACCGGAGGTTCGATGTACACCGGCTCTCGGGTTTCCACCCGTTTGCGCTCGGTTTCAACGAATTCGGCACGCTCCAACTCTACCGCTTTACCGGCTTTTCGATCTTGCCAATCCTGCCATTTGTACAACATCCAATTATAGCTGTTGATTAAGCCGGCACCGAATTTTTCCGTCAGCATGATCCATGACCAGCCGGTAAATAAGCTAAAGCCAACCACTAACATGGCCAATAAAATCATGCTTGAACCGGTATAGCCAAATAGGCTGCGCAACAAGCCATCCACCGCCACACCCAAAATGCCACCGGCCTCATCTGGCACAGCGGCAGGCAAGCTAACTAAATGACCTGTTTCTAAGGCACTTGAAGCAGTTAACAAAATACCAAAGCCGATAAAATTAAAAAGCAAAAAGGGTTTGTTGCTGCCCTCCACTACTTCCAATTTTAAATAGACCAACCACATGGCATAAAAGGCCAACACCGCGCACCACCATGCGGAAAAACCAAATAGATACAACATCATGTCCGACACCCAAGCACCGACATAACCACCACCATTTTGCACGATTGCATTTTCAGCCGCCATATGTGACCAAGAGGGGTCTTCCCGTTGATAAGTGGCCAATATGAGCACTATGTAAAGGCCAGCCAAGACCAAGCCTAGCCACCATGCTTCTTTAACTAATTTGTTACTTATGGTTGGGGTGGCAGCGACCTCAACGGCGCGACGCGCATTTACAGGAGTGGATTTTTTTTTGAAAAACAAGATAGTAAAACCTTACAAATTAGTCGTTAAATTTAATTATAGCAGTATCAAAGTCGCTTAGTAGCTAATACAATATCTATCTATCATTAACTGCCTTTTACTGGCTTTTTAGGTGAATTTTCTTCGAATTTTGTTCTCTATTAAAGCATTAACGCAGCCCACTTTTTTATACGCTATCATTTAAGGGTTTTAAACATGGCAACACGTCACGCGCACTTACTCATTTTAGGCTCTGGCCCTGCCGGCTACTCCGCTGCCGTTTACGCAGCGCGTGCCAACCTCAACCCCGTTTTAATCACCGGTATCGCGCAAGGCGGTCAATTAATGACCACAACCGAAGTGGACAACTGGCCTGCCGATGCAGATGGCGTGCAAGGCCCTGAATTGATGGCGCGCTTTCAAAAGCACGCCGAGCGCTTCAATACGGAAATGGTATTTGATCACATTCACACCGCGCATTTAAATGAAAAACCCATACGCCTAGTTGGCGACAGCGGCGAATACACTTGCGATGCCTTAATCATTTCAACCGGCGCCTCAGCCAAATACCTAGGACTGCCTAGCGAAGAAAAATTCAGTGGCAAAGGCGTGTCTGCATGCGCTACCTGCGACGGCTTTTTTTACCGCAATCAACCGGTAGCTGTGATTGGCGGCGGCAACACGGCTGTCGAAGAAGCCTTGTATTTATCTAACATCGCCAGCAAGGTCACCTTAGTGCACAGGCGCGATAAATTTAAAGCCGAAGCCATCTTAGTTGACAAATTACACGAGCGAGTGGCCGAAGGTAAAATCGTCTTAGAAACGCACCAAACACTTGATGAAGTCTTGGGCGATGACAGTGGCGTAACCGGTATGCGTCTAAAAAACGTCAATGATGGCAGCACTAAAGACATTGCCTTAATGGGCGTGTTCATTGCCATTGGTCACAAACCCAACACCGATATTTTTGCCGGCCAACTGGACATGGAAGG
>CALQUO020000127.1 GCA_943333775.2 Methylotenera oryzisoli | reverse complement strand
TCCACCTGCAGGCGAAACACAAGAGTAATACCCAGCAACTTGAGCCAACACTCAATAAAAAAGGCACCCTAGGGTGCCTTTTTTATTATTAAGCGTGGCTTATTTTTTCAAGTTATCTAAACTGCAAGCCGTGACTGGATTTAAATGAAGCATCAACAAACCACCGGCGATGGCCAAGTATTGCAATAACGGTAAGTGCAATAGCACCGCGATGATCACGGCATAGATTGCCATGCTTAAGGCAGCCGCCTTGGTTTTATAGCCCAATAGCAAGGCTAGGCCACCAAGCAATTGCACCAAAATAATTAGGGGGGCAAAGATGCTGGCTAAGCCTAAGCTGCCAAGGCCTGCTTGGTATTGCAGGTAACCATCTGGATTACTAAAGAAGCTCAAGATCAACATGGTGATTTGCAGTAAAAAAACTTGTGCCAGTAAAATGCGGCCTAGGGCGCTGAAATAACATTGCATGGGGTAACCTTTTTCAAAATTGAACAAAAAATAGCAGCATGCATAATGCACCGAAGCCGTGAAATTCGCAAGTCCATAGCAAGTTTGGCCCAACTAGCGGAGCCAGCTAAATTGCTTAAAGCCTGCCTATTCTATAAAATCGCGTTGTTAACACTTTGCTAATTAATCAACACTATTCAAGGATGACATATGTCAAAAATTATTTTTAAAGCCGGTGAAGCCACTATCTACACAGAAGGCAAAGACACCGGTGCAGCCATGCCGGAAATTTTAATTGGTAGCGTGGACGGCCCAGTGGGCGCCGCTTTTGCCAACATGATGGCGCAAAGTAAAGGCCATACCGCCATGTTTGCCGTGCGTGATTTGAACCAGTTGGTGCGCCCAGCTTGTATGATGGCGCCAAAAGTGACGCTTAAAGACAGCGCCAACATTGAATTGTTTGGTGGTTTGGTGCAAGCCGCGACGGCCGATGCGATTTTAGATTGCGTTATTGAAGGAATCATCCCTAAAAATCAGGTGAACGATTTGTGCATCATCAGCTTGGTGTGGATAGACCCACGTGCCGCCAAAGACGAAAATCTAGACAAAGCCGACATGTACAAAAATAACTACGAGGCCACCAAATTGGCCATCAAACGCGCCTTGAATGACGAGCCATCCATAGACGAATTGATTGCCAACCGTCATAAAATCAAGCACTGCATGTGGGAAGAAAGCTGGGGCGATATTTAATACGCGCTAAACCTGCTTGAATAGATTCAACATTAAAAATCGGCGTAGGCCGATTTTTTTGTTTGTGCTTCGGCTAACAGCAGTTGCAGTATTTTTCTCACCGGCGTGGGAATGCCGACCGCGTTAGCTTCCTCTAAGCTAAGCCAGCTGTATTGTGGCTCGCTCAATTGGTTGGAACGCCGCGCTACGTGCATGGGCTGCACGTGTATGCTTAGCTTGTAATGACTGAAGGCATGGCTAATAGTGGCTAAGGGTGCTTGGCTGTTTGCGCTCAAGCCAAAGCGGGTTTGCACCAAGGTCTCTAAGTCATCTGCCGCATCGGTCTCGGGAAAGCTCCACAAGCCACCCCAAATGCCGCTAGACGGGCGCTTTTCTAGCATGATCTGCTCGCCATAGCGTAACACCAGCATGGTGGTAGATTTTTGTGGCAGGACTTTACGCGGTTTAGGCGTGGGCAGAGTGTTCACGTAGTTCGCTTGCAAGGCCGCGCAACTGCCTTGCATGGGGCAAGCGCCGCATTTGGGTTGGCTGCGGGTGCAGACCGTGGCACCCAAGTCCATTAAGCCTTGGGTATAGGCCACCATGCCTTGCTGCGGCAACAGGGATTCGGCTAACTGCCATAACTGTTGCTCGACTTTTTTAGAGCTGGTCCAACCCGACACCATAAAATGCCTGGCCAGCAAGCGTTTTACATTGCCATCCAAGATAGTTTGCACTTGGCCAAAGGCAAACGAGGCAATGGCCGCCGCCGTGGAGCGGCCTATGCCAGGCAAGCTTTGCATGACGGTAAAATCATCGGGAAAAACACCAGCGTAGTCAGTGGCAATGCGCTGCGCGGTTTTGTGTAGATTGCGGGCACGAGAGTAATAGCCTAAGCCGCTCCAATATTGCAAGACCTCGTCTTGGCTGGCTTGAGCCAAGCTCGCTAGGGTAGGAAAACGCTGCATGAACTTTTGGTAATAGCCTATCACCGTGCTCACTTGCGACTGCTGCAGCATGATTTCTGACACATAGATGGCGTAGGCATCGGTGGTGTTTTGCCAGGGCAAATCGTGTCGGCCGTGTTGCTCTTGCCAGGCAATCAGGTGGTTTGCAAAGTCTGACATCAGGGATGCCCTTGCAGGCTAATGTGCACGTTTTTCGCCAGCGTATCGTTCAGACCTAACTGGCCTATGCGGATGTTGCCACTGACGTTGTGGTGTTTGAGGTCGGCTAAGTCCCAATGCGGTTTTGCTGAATTAGGTTTATTTGCCGGCTTATTTTTTTCTGAAGTTTGGTAACGATTAAGATCCAATTTATCGACGGCTAAATTGACTTTGAATGCCGGCGGGGCTTGCAAGGTCATGGCAACCTCGCCATGAATTTGGCTGTCGTCTAGTTTTAACTTTAAGCCTTTAGCTCGTAATTTTTTGCCATCACTCAGCAAATGTGCTTGCAGGCTGTGCAATTGGTAAGTCGCGTAATTTATGTTAGCTAGCTTAAGTTGGCCGTCTAATTGCAGCTTGCTTAAGGTCGACAAATCGATAGGGCTGGCCTCGCTCCTTGCAGTTTTATTTGGACGGGCTAGGTAAGCATAGGCGTCCCAATTTTGCGCGGCCAAATTAAATTTAATGTTAGGCCCAGTCGCTTGACTGAGTTGGATGTCGCCGCTCAACAGACCAGGACCGCTGGTAAAATGAAAGCGACTTTGACCGGTCTTGTGTTTAAAGTCGGCTTTAGCCGTGAGTTCAAAATCGGCTTTTAAGCCGGCGGGATGGCGCGATTGATCCTGCCAATTCATGCGGCCGTTTAGCTGGCTTATAGCCACAGTAGCGGTCGACCATTGCGCCTTGATGGGCGTAGAAAATTGGCTAGTTAGTAAGCGCTTACAGTTTACGTAAGTAATGTCAGCATTGGTTTTAGCAATATTCAATTCTAAAGCATTGGCCTGCAAGTCGTTGAGCTGCCAGCGCATCTTTAAGTCGTGCGGTGGTCTGTTAAGGTCGGCATTTGCTTGCATCATGGGGACAATCCAACCCTGATTGTTAACACTTATTTTATTGGCGTGCAGTGTTGTATTTAATTTAGCCATTGCCAATTCACCCTGTGTGAACAGGCGTAAATTCTCTGCTAAAAAAACACGCTCCTTGCTCTGGTATAACAGCCGTGCTTGCAGATTTACCTTGGTTTTTAATTTGGCCGCTTGGGCCTCAAGCAAAAAATCAGTCGCCAAATCGACCGCTTGATCTTGCAAAATGTGGCCGGTTTTAATGGACAGATTGCTTAGCTGGAT
>CALQUO020000126.1 GCA_943333775.2 Methylotenera oryzisoli | reverse complement strand
TATTTGCCGGCCACGTGGTGGGTGCCGGATAGGGCATGGCAAATCAACACTGCATTGGATTGGTCGGCGTTAAGCTTGCCGTAGGTTTCATAAACCAAATCAAATTGCGGCAAGACCGCGCCGCTTTTTAGCGACAGGGCTTGCTCAAAATGAGCGGTTTGAGCGGCAACAATGCCTACAGAGTTCTTTTCTAACATGGCATGATTATACTATGGCTTAGTAAAAATAGTTTTGTGAAGCTAGCTAGCGCATTGATTTGAAAGACCCTGATGCTAGTTCGAGGCCCACTGCTAAATCAACAGTTTCGATAATCTTAGATATTAGCAAGCCTAAATTTGCAGCAATCAGCGCCTAGCTTTTTTAGCTTAGCTCGTCAGGTTTATGCCACAATTTGGCGGTACCAAAGACTAAATAATTTAATACCGCAATCGCCAAATAACAAAAAGCGATGCTGTAGATAAAATCGTCTAATGGTAATGAGTTGGCCAACACGTAAACAAAGCCACCCACCAAGAGCAAACTTACCGCCACGGTCAAACTGTTGGCTAGTTTTTTTAATAACACTTTCATAACGACCCCTAAAACAATAAAGTAATGCTACTTGTGCTATCTTAACTTTATTAACTAATTTGTTTACATGAACAATAAACAGCCTTGAACCTATGAACGACAACCAACTATTACGCTACAGCCGCCACATGCTGTTGCCACAAATCGGCTACGAAGGTCAAGAAAAATTGGTCAACAGCCATGCCTTAATCCTAGGCGCGGGGGGCTTGGGTTCACCGGCTGCCTTGTATTTGGCCGCCAGTGGCGTCGGCACATTAACGATTTGTGATTTTGATGCGGTGGATTTAAGCAATTTACAACGGCAGATTATTCATAGCATGGCGCGCGTGGGCATGAACAAAGCGCAGTCGGCCAAGCAAGCCATCGCTGAAATCAACCCCGACATCAGCGTGCTCGCCTTAGAGCAAAAAGCCGACGAACACACTTTAGCTGCTTTGATTGCTAAAGCCGATGTGGTGCTGGACTGCAGCGATAATTTTGCCACCCGTTACAGTTTAAATCGCCTGTGCGTGGCCCTAAAAAAACCACTGGTATCGGGTGCAGCCATCGGTTTTGAAGGGCAAATTACCGTTTACGATATGCGTAACAGCAACAGCCCTTGTTACCACTGCTTGTTCCCCGACAGCAGTGAAATCAGCGGCGAAGACAACGCCATGCGCTGTGCTAGCCACGGGGTCTTTGCGCCACTGGTTGGCATCGTGGGCACGACCCAAGCTGCGGAAGGATTGAAGTTATTAATGGACATAGGCGAGAGTTTGCAAGGCCGTTTGCTCTTGCTCGATGCGCTTAGTATGGAATGGCGCACCATTAAGCTCAACCCAGACCCAGCCTGCCGTGTATGCGGCCAAGGCGACTTAGCCGCGCAATAAATTGCGCATAGGCTGTGTTAAAATAACGGCCATGACAACGCACACCACCCCGCTCGACACTCCCGCGATTAAAGAGCTCGCCAAATCATTTGACCCAAAAACCATAGAAAGCCATTGGTATCAATTTTGGGAGAGCAAAGGCTATTACGCGGCTGGCTTAGACCAATCCAAGCAAAATCATTTTTGCATATTGCTGCCGCCACCTAATGTCACCGGCACCTTGCACATGGGTCATGGTTTTAACCAAACCTTGATGGATGCACTGACCCGCTACCACCGCATGGCAGGTGACAACACACTATGGCAACCGGGTACCGATCACGCCGGTATCGCCACGCAAATTGTGGTGGAACGTCAGTTGGATGCACAAGGGGTATCGCGCCACGATTTAGGCCGCGAGAAATTCTTAGAGAAAGTCTGGGAATGGAAAGAATACTCAGGCGGCACCATCACTAAACAAATGCGCCGTTTAGGCACCTCGCCGGATTGGGCACGCGAGCGCTTCACCATGGATGCCGGCTTAAATAAAACGGTGACCGAAAGCTTTGTCCGACTATATAACGAAGGTTTGATTTACCGCGGTAAACGCCTGGTCAATTGGGACGTTAAGCTAGGCACGGCGGTGTCCGATTTGGAAGTGGTGCAGGAAGAAGAAGACGGCTTCATGTGGCATATCAATTACCCCTTGGCCGATGGCTCTGACCATTTAACGGTGGCCACTACTCGCCCAGAAACTATGTTGGGTGACGTGGCGGTGATGGTTCACCCGGACGACGCGCGTTATAAAAAATTGATCGGTCAAAAGGTAACACTGCCTTTGTGCGATCGCGAGATTCCAATTATTGCCGACGATTACGTGGACATGGAATTCGGTACCGGCGTGGTAAAAGTCACGCCTGCGCATGACTTCAATGACTACGCGGTCGGTCAGCGCCACCAATTGCCCATAATCGGCATATTAAATTTAGCTGGCTTTGTGAACGACAGTGCGCCTAAAGCTTACCAAGGTTTAGAGCGCTTTGCCGCCCGCAAACAAGTGGTGGCCGATTTAGAAGCGCAAGGCTATTTAGTCAAAATCGACAAACACAAATTAAAAGTGCCGCGCGGCGACCGTACCGGCGTGGTGATTGAACCCATGCTCACAGACCAATGGTTTGTGGCCATGAGCAAATCGGCAGCCGACGGCAAATCGATTACGCAAAAAGCCTTGGACGTGGTGGCCAGCGGCGAAATTAAGTTTTACCCAGAAAACTGGGTCAACACCTATAACCAATGGCTAAACAACATTCAAGATTGGTGTATTTCTCGCCAATTATGGTGGGGTCATCAAATCCCAGCATGGTATAGCGATGCCGGCAAAGTCTACGTGGCACAGGACGAAGCCACCGCCAAACGTTTGGCAGAAAAAGACGGCTACAGCGGAGAGTTAACCCGTGACAACGATGTATTGGACACTTGGTATTCGTCTGCCTTATGGCCGTTCTCCACCCTAGACTGGACCGGCGATGCAGAAAAAGACGGGGCCAATCAGGCCTTGCAACAATACCTGCCCTCTAGCGTCTTGGTGACCGGCTTTGACATCATCTTTTTCTGGGTGGCGCGCATGGTCATGATGACCAAGCACATCACCGGCAAAATTCCCTTTAAACACGTCTATGTGCACGGTTTGATACGCGATGCCGAAGGCCAAAAGATGAGTAAGTCCAAGGGCAACGTGCTGGACCCCATCGATTTAATTGACGGCATCAGCTTGGAAGACTTAATCAAGAAACGCACCACCGGCTTGATGAATCCTAAAGATGCACCCAAGATAGAAAAACACACCCGCAAAGAATTCCCCAATGGCATTAATGCTTATGGCACCGATGCCTTGCGCTTTACTTTTGCCGCCTTAGCCTCACCCGGCCGCGACATTAAATTTGATCTACAACGCTGCGATGGCTACCGCAATTTCTGTAATAAATTATGGAATGCCACGCGCTTTGTCTTGATGAATACCGAGGGCCAAGATAACGGTTTTGATGCCGCCACTTGCGG
>CALQUO020000125.1 GCA_943333775.2 Methylotenera oryzisoli | reverse complement strand
TAGACCGCGTGGTGAAATACCATACCGAGATGATGGACGCGGTTAAATGCTTACTGATTTCCTTTGATTCCACCATACGCAGTAATGTGTCGGTGGCAGCACCGATTGATTTATTGTTATACCGATCCGATACCTTGCATGCCGATTGCTATCAACGCATCACCGAAAATGACCCCTATTATTTGCAGATACGGCAAGGCTGGGGCGACGGCTTGAAAGCCGTTTTTAGTGGCTTGCCTAATCCAGATTGGTGCTAAATTAGCTAAACGAACCCAAAAAAGACATGACCATGGCTAACTTATTTATTATCACCGCGGCTTCTGGCGCAGGCAAAACCAGTTTAATTAAAGCCTTGCTGGCCAACGACCCGCAATTAAAGCTGTCCATTTCTCACACCACGCGCAAGCCTAGGCCATCCGAAGTGGACGGGGTGGATTACCATTTTGTCGACGACGCCAGCTTCATTCGCATGCTAGGTGAGGCGCAGTTTTTAGAAAGTGCACTGGTGCACGAGGCGCGCTATGGCACTTCGCAAGCCGGAGTGGACCAACAACTGGCTGCGGGCTTCGATGTGATTTTAGAAATCGACTGGCAAGGCGCGGCACAAGTGCGGCGTTTGTACCCGCAAGCCATCAGCATATTTATCTTGCCGCCATCGATAGAGACCTTGGAGCAACGACTCAATGGTCGTGGCCAAGATGCGGCCGAAGTCATCGCCAAGCGCGTGGCGGCAGCCCGCTCGGAAATGGCCCACGTGGGCGAGTTCGATTATGTTACAATTAACGATAATTTCGATGTGGCCTTTCAAGACATAGCGGCCATATTTCGAGCAGAACGCTTAGTCGGTTCAATTCAAATGCAGCGGCATGCTGGTTTGATTAAAACGCTCACTTAATATCTTAAATATCTGCCTGGCATTAGCCAGGCGCTCAATAGGAAACACCACCATGGCCCGTATTACTGTAGACGATTGTTTAGATCAAATTCCTAACCGTTTTCAATTAACTTTAGTGGCGGCCTACCGTGCCCGCCAATTGCACAATGGGTCTGAGCCATTGATCAATGTGCAAGGTTTGCGTGACAAACCAACCGTGTTGGCCTTGCGTGAAATTGCAGCCGGTAAAGTGGGCGTGGAAATTTTAACTCGCGTTTAATTTCCCTGCCTAGGCGGTGACCTCCTCATGCCTAAATCGGCTACTGCACAAAAAACCGCATCGTCTAGTACGCATGCCAATCCACTCGCTACCGAATTGTTATTGCCGGCAGACCGCGACGATTCAGCTTTAAGCTTACGCTTAAAACACTACCTTAAATCCGAAGACATCACCCAGGTTTGGGAGGCATACCGTTATGCCGACCAAGCCCATCAGGGCGTGGTGCGTAAAACCGGTGAGCCTTACATCAGCCACCCGGTTTCGGTGGCCTGCATTTTGGCCGATATGCACATGGATTTGCCCACCATCATGGCAGCCTTGTTGCACGATGTGGTTGAAGACACCGACATCAGCACCGACGACATCAAAGAAAAGTTTGGTCAGCAAGTGGCCGAATTGGTTGATGGTGTGACCAAGTTAGACAAAATCGAATTTCAAAGTGCCAGCGTGGCGCAAGCGGAAAATTTCCGCAAAATGCTCTTGGCCATGTCGCAAGACGTGCGCGTGATTTTAGTGAAATTGGCCGATAGATTGCATAACATGCAAACGCTGGAAGGCATGCGCCTAGAAAAGCAAAAGCTCATCGCTAAAGAAACCTTGGACATCTACGCGCCGATTGCCAATCGCTTGGGCCTAAACGAGATTTACCAAGAACTGGAAGACCTAAGCTTTAAATACCTCCACCCCATGCGTTACAACGCTATCGCTAACGCGGTGAAGGCAGCCCGTGGTAACCGCAAAGAAGTGGTCAGCAAGATACTGGAATCGATTAAACATCAGCTTGCTGGCATGAAAATTGAGGCTGAAGTGTCGGGCCGAGAAAAGCATCTTTACAGCATTTACAAGAAGATGAGTGGCAAAACGACCTCTTTTTCGCAAATTTACGACATTTACGGTTTTCGTGTGGTGGTCAAAGACTTGGCCAGTTGTTATTCAGCTTTGGGCGTGCTGCATGGTTTGTATAAACCCATTACCAGTAAATTCAAAGACTACATCGCTATCCCCAAGGCCAATGGCTACCAATCTTTGCACACCACTTTATTTGGCCCGTTTGGCACGCCCATAGAAGTGCAAATACGCAGTAACGAGATGCATAATATTGCTGCCGCTGGTGTGGCCGCCCATTGGTTGTATAAATCCAGTGACGCCCAGTTGACGGCCTTGCAGCAAAAGACCCACCAATGGTTGCAGCGTCTGTTGGAAATACAAAGTGACAGTGCCGATTCGCTGGACTTCCTCGAGCATTTGAAGATCGATCTGTTCCCAGACGAGGTCTATGTGTTTACCCCTAAAGGAAAAATTTTAGCCTTGCCCAAGGGGGCCACCTCAGTTGATTTCGCTTACGCCGTGCATTCTGACATAGGCAACAGCTGCGTGGCGGTGAGGATTAATCAAGATTTAGCGCCATTGCGCACCGAATTGCATAATGGCGACCATGTGGAAATCATCACCGGATCCCTGGCTAAACCGAATCCGGCTTGGCTCAATTACGTGGTGACCGGCCGCGCCAGAGCGCACATACGGCATTTTCTCAAATCGCAACACTCTACCGAGTCCGCGCACCTAGGCGAGCGCATGTTGAACCAGGCGCTGCGCGCCATGCACATTGAACCCAATCAAGTGACGGAAGCGCATTGGCAAAAACTGATACGCGATTACGGTCTGAAGAAGAAATCGGAAATACTGACCGACATAGGTTTAGGCAAACGGCAAAATGTCATGGTGGCGCATCAGTTATTAGCCATGGGCGAGATCTTGGACCTGCCTCCTGAAGGCGGCTTGGGAAAATTACTGGGTAAAATTTTCCGTAAACCCAGCAAGCCTTTGGACACCATCACCATACGCGGATCAGAGGGCATGGCGGTGCAGTTTGCCCCGTGTTGCCGTCCCATACCGGGTGACCCAATATTGGGCTTTATTAATAAGGACAAGGGTTTGGTGGTGCACACCCACGATTGCCCGGCTATACGTAAATTCCGTTTGGATCCAGAAAAATGGCTGGACGTGGAGTGGGAGCCAGAAAGCGAACACCTATATAAAGCCAACCTTAATTTAACCGTGGCTAACCAACCGGGCATGCTGGCTAAAATTGCCAGCGGCATAGCCGACGCCGGCTCCAATATTGACAACGTCAGCGTGGAAGAGCCGGATGGTAGCAGTTACGCTAACCTTTACTTTACCGTGCAAGTAAAAAATCGGATTCATTTGGCTGAGCTCATGCGCGGTTTACGAAAAATTCCCGATGTGGTGCGCATCAATCGAAGCAAGGGCAACCCAGCGACGCACGATGGTAAATCCGTCAGCTAATTGGCTTTGGCCACTTGTTTTAGACGCCGTTTTTTATGACCCCGCTTAGCTCCATCTCCGCCTT
>CALQUO020000124.1 GCA_943333775.2 Methylotenera oryzisoli | reverse complement strand
TAAAAGGCATGGAGCGCGCCCACATGCTGATGCAATCGGCAAGCCGTCCGGCTTTGCAGCACCTGCTTAAACAATTATTGCTCAGCTTGAGGGCGCAGCCTTTGTCGGCAAAAGTGCGCTGGTCTGTGGACGTCAATCCGCTGGAATTCTAGGTGCCGTATTTATTGTCTGGTAGGCCTTAAACGACCTTAATAATCATGGCAGCCACGCACAGCGCCAAAGCAAAATGCAGTAAAATGACGCATTAGGCGGGCGTCGTATAATGGTAATACCCTAGCTTCCCAAGCTAGTGCCGTGGGTTCGATTCCCATCGCCCGCTCCATCGACTAATTAAAAGCTTACGACTATATGGCCAACCAAGCACCACCATCAGTTCTCACCTTTGCCGGCACCGACCCAAGTGGCGGGGCAGGCTTGCAGGCGGACATCCTAACTTTTGCTAGCATAGGTTGCCACCCCTTGTCGGTGGTCACGGCCATTACTGTGCAAGACACCCGCGGTGTAGACAGCGTGTTGGCTATGGATGCGGATTGGGTCAACGATCAGGCGCGCGCCATCCTAGAAGACGTGCAAGTATCGGCGTTTAAGTTAGGCATATTGGGCTCTGTTGAAAACGTCGCCGTGATAGCCGAAATCATGGCCGACTATCCCGATGTGCCTTTGTTAATCGACCCCATCTTAAGCTCGGGTCGCGGTGACGATTTAAGCAACGATGACATGATGGATGCCATGATAGAGCTGCTCTTTCCGCAAGCCACCTTGATTACCCCAAATAGTTTGGAAGCTCGCCGTTTTGCCTTTGCTGACGACAGCGATGAGGTGGCGTTGACCTCGCTGGATGAAAGTGCCGCGCGGCTTTTAGCCATGGGCAGTGAGTACGTTTTAATCACCGGCACCCACGAGCGCACGCTAGAAGTGACCAATACCTTGTACGGTGACAACAAATTGATTAAAGCCTATAAATGGGAGCGCTTGCCCGGCAATTACCATGGCTCGGGTTGCACCATGACTAGCGCCATTGCCGCCTGCATGGCGCACGGCTTAAGCATGGAAGACGCCGTTGCTGAGGCACAAGAATTTACTTGGCAAACCCTAAAACACGGTTTTAGGCCAGGCATGGGCCAGTTTATACCCGATCGCATGTTTTGGGCGCGCGATGAAGAAGATGCCGTGGTTAACAGCGGCGAAGCCTCCAGTAAAAGCCATTAAAACAGCGCGCCTCTCATGATAAAAGGCTTGTATGCCATTACGCCGGATGAAACCAATACCGAGCTATTGCTGACAAAAGTGGCGTTAGCCTTGCAAGGCGGCGTGAGTGTCTTGCAGTACCGTAATAAATCAGCTGATCAAGCGTTGCAAACGCAGCAAGCGCGGGCTATTTTGCCTTTATGTCGCCAATACGGCGTGCCTTTTATTATTAATGATTCGGTAGATATTTGTTTAACGTTAGACGCTGATGGCGTGCACATAGGCGCTGATGACGGCAATTTAGCAGAAATTCGCAGCAAAATAGGTAAGGGTAAATTACTCGGCGCCTCCTGCTACAACCGATTGGATCTGGCTTTGGCTGCGGCCAAGGCTGGGGTGGACTACGTGGCCTTTGGCGCTTGTTTTGCCTCCAGCACCAAACCCAATGCGCCGGTTGCCGATTTAAGTTTGTTTGAATTGGCTAAGGCGCAGTTAAGCATTCCAGCCGTGGCCATAGGCGGCATTAACTTGGCTAACGCATGCCAGGCGATAGCCGCGGGAGCCAGTTCGGTAGCGGTAATCCATGCCATTTTTAATGCAGATGACGTAAAATTAAGCGCACAAAAATTCACTCAATTATTTAGTAACCAAGCGTAAGGCTCAACCATGACATCCATTAACCAAACCTTATTTGAACAATCCCAACGGCTGATTCCGGGTGGGGTGAATTCGCCGGTCCGGGCTTTTCGCAGCGTAGGCGGCACGCCGGTTTTCTTTAAAAAAGGCTTGGGCTCTAGATTGTGGGACGTGGACGGTAAAGAGTATATCGATTACATCAATTCCTGGGGCCCGATGATAGTGGGTCATGCTCATCCTGAAGTGATCCAAGCCGTGCAGGCTGCCGCCGAAAACAGTTTGTCGTTTGGTGCGCCAACCGGTTTGGAGCTGGAGATGGCCCAGTTAATCAATAAATTGATGCCTAGCATGGAGCAGGTACGCCTAAATAGCAGTGGCACCGAGGCGACCATGAGCGCGATACGAACTGCACGTGGTTTTACCGGTCGCGACAAGATCGTTAAATTCGAGGGTTGTTACCACGGCCATTCTGACGGCTTGCTGGTGAAAGCCGGTTCCGGTTTGCTGACCTTTGGCGAGCCCGATTCGGGTGGCGTGCCAGCCAGTGTCGCGGCGCATACTTTGACTTTAGAGTACAACAACAGTCAGGCATTGGAAGATTTGTTTGCGCAAGTAGGCGATGAAATTGCCTGCGTTATTATTGAGCCTGTGGTCGGCAACATGAATTTGATAGTGCCGCACCAAGCATTTTTACAAACGCTTAGGGCACTTTGCACTAAGCACGGCGCCGTGTTGATTTTTGATGAAGTGATGACCGGTTTTAGGGTACATTTGGGTGGGGCGCAAGCGCTATACAACATCAAGCCAGACATGACCACTTTAGGTAAAGTGATCGGTGGGGGCTTACCGGTTGGTGCATTTGGTGGCCGAAAAGACATCATGCAATGCTTGGCGCCGGTGGGTAAGGTTTATCAGGCGGGGACCTTGTCTGGCAATCCGATTGCCGTTACTGCCGGTTTAAAAACCTTGCAACTCATTCAAGCGCCTAACTTCCACAGCAAATTGGCCGCCCAAACGGCAAAATTGGTGGAGGGCTTGAAAGCCGCGGCAGCGGATACTGGCGTGATTTTTAATGCGCAAAATGTCGGGGGCATGTTTGGTTTGTATTTTAGTCAGCACTGCCCCAGCAGTTACCATGAAATCATGCAATCCAACAAAGAGCACTTCAACCACTTTTTCCACAGCATGTTAGACAGCGGCGTCTACTTAGGTCCATCGGCTTTTGAAGCCGGCTTTGTTTCAGCCGCGCACACCGACGAAGACATCGCGCTCACTTTAGCGGCCGCTAGAAAAGCCTTTGCATCACTTTAGCTGTCGACCATGCTATGTTTGGCTTATGTAAAGGCGGCCAGCTTAATTATTCTGTAACTTTAAGCGGTATCTTATTGAACAGATAGGCATTTAACGGTAAACTTTAAGGTTCCTCTAAATGTTTTGTGATTAGATAATATGGCATCAGGTTTAAGTAAAGCAATCCAGGTCAATTCAGGCAAGCCAGCGCAGCAAGGTTTATACAATCCAACTAACGAGCGTGATGCTTGTGGCGTTGGATTTGTGGCGCACATTAAAGGCAAAAAATCCCACGATATCGTGCAAAAAGGCTTGGAATTATTGACAAACCTGACGCACCGTGGCGCGACTGGTTATGATCCAAAATTAGGCGATGGCGCCGGTTTGCTCATGCAAATGCCCGATGCCTTCATGCGCAAAGAAGCCGCTAAATT
>CALQUO020000123.1 GCA_943333775.2 Methylotenera oryzisoli | reverse complement strand
TATTACTGGCTTGATGATGGGAAAGGCGAGGGAGCATCAGTCAGTATTTTTAAAACAAAAGCAGAGGGTGAAGCTTCAATCAATGTGGCTGCAGAATTTGTAAGCAAGCATTTAAAAGGCGTAATCACTCAAAAACCTGAAATTATTGAGGGTGTAATTGTCGCTCACGATTAACATAAAAACCATTCGATCTTGACTGTTCCTCACAATGGAGTCCGTAAATGCAGGAGAAAAAATACAATGTAAAAGATAATGGAGATGTTAATTCCGATAAATCTCATCAAAAAATACCTAAAAAAATTACTAACAGCCAGTACTTAGATGAACTTAAGCTTCTTCACATAGAGTTAGTTAAAATGCAGGACTGGGTGGCTCACACAAAATCACGTGTCATTGTGATTTTTGAAGGGCGTGATGCCGCTGGTAAAGGAGGTGTGATTAAAAGAATTACAGAGCCATTAAATCCTAGAATTTGTAGGATTGCAGCATTAGGCACGCCATCTGAACGCGAGAAAACGGAATGGTATTTTAAGAGGTATGTTGCGCATCTTCCAGCTGGGGGAGAAATCGTACTGTTTGATCGCTCTTGGTATAATCGTGGTGGTGTGGAAAAGGTAATGGGATTTTGCTCAGACCAAGAGTACCTGCAATTTATGAAGGATTGTCCAGAATTTGAAAATCTACTAATTCGATCAGGGATTATTCTAATCAAATATTGGTTTTCAGTAAGTGATGCTGTTCAAGAAAGCCGATTTCAAGAGAGAGCACAAGATCCAATCAAGCGCTGGAAATTAAGCCCAATGGATATAAAGGCTCGTGATTTGTGGGTTGAATACTCTAAAGCTAAAGATTATATGTTTGAAATGACTAGTACCAAAACAAGTCCTTGGTATGTAGTGAATGCAGACAATAAAAAATCTGCTCGACTGAATTGCATACATCACCTCTTAAATCAAATTCCATATGAAGAAATAAAAACACATCCATTTACCCTTCCAGAGAGAAGAAGTCAGCCTAGTAATTACGTTCGCCCGTCAATGGATACACAGAATTTTGTACCCAATATATATTAATCTCAATAAACACTAGGTGCTTGATTCATGATCATTCAAACTTCTGAGTTTATATAATCAAAATTAGCTCATTTGTCATCTGTTCAGCCTATGCTCTCGATTGACATTTCAATTTCTAAATGCAGGAACAAGACATTTGATATGTTGATCTAAGAAAATTTAAAATTATTTGTACGCGCCACAAAATCTTTTTTATATCGCACTCATAGTCTAAACAACGAGGAAATATAAAGGACTACGTATTATGACAAAGGGTAATTTTTTAATCGCCTTTAGTTTAGCAATGACGACCGTACTTTGCTTAATGGGAAATCAAGATTTTCTATCAAATGCATATGGCTATCATTTTCTTTTATTATCAAAGTTAGTAATGCTCTGGTCCGCCACGCTCGCTTCCCTTGCTATTCTTTCAGTTATTCGAGCACATTCATTAGAATTTTTATTTGGCGGACTTGATAATGCGGTAATAATTCACCGCAAACTTGGTTTTGCCGCAATCGGAATGATGCTTGCTCATGTGATTTTATTGAGCCTTGATGCATACAGTAATGGAAGATCAGTTGGTGAACTTTTAGTCCCTTTCTGGTCATCTAATACCAGATCAGCAGATATTATTATTTTCTATTTCATTCTATTGCTTGGTATTTTGGCCTATAACAAAAAGATGCGCTATGAGCCATGGCTAAGATTTCATCGCACGATAGGTTTTCTTTTCTTAATTGGCACATTCCATGCCTCAATTGAACCAGGGACCATTAACAGTTATGAGCCACTGAGAACTTGGATAGTTTTTTTATTATTTTTAGGATTGTTTTCTTGGGGTTATCGAATCTATTTCTTTAGAAAATTCGGACCATGTTTTAAGTATAAATTGTTAAGCATCGAGCAACGTAATGAAAAGATCGTAGATCTTATAATGGATCCAATTGAAAGAAGGATGATGTATATTCCAGGTAACTTCGTTTTCATTGCCATCCCTGAATTTAAAGATAAGAAAAATGAGCTTCACCCCTTTAGTATTTCATCAAGCCCCACAGAACGAAAGTTAAGGCTGTCAATTAATCAAGTTGGGGATTTCACAAAACAGCTATCTTCCCTTATTGAAAAAGTAAATCAAGGATCGAGCAGTGTTGTAGATGTATATGGGCCATATGGAAATTTTACACTTCACAGATTTGCACCTTATCGACGAATGGTTTGGATTGGAGCTGGTATTGGTATTACTCCTTTTTTAAGCATGCTTAGATTCGAAATAAGCAATGAAGATTTTAGAAGAATTTGGCTTTATTACGTTGTTAAAACTGAAGATGACGCTGTTTATGATAAGGAAATTAGCGAGAATTATTTACAAACAAATTCATATATTGACTATAAATTATGGACGTCGAAATCTGAAGGTAGATTGACGGCAAGGAAAGTTGTTGATGAAGTTGAGTTAGAAGATTATGCGGTCATGCTATGCGGAACAAAAGATTTTGTTGAAGATATGCGTAAACAATTCAAGGCGCTTGGATTTGCTTCAGATCGAATTATTATTGAAGAACTTCAATTCCGAAGTGTGTAATTTATTGTGCACTTGATCTCTAACTCACTAGACATAAAAAAGCCCACATCGCTGTGAGCTTGATTTTATTAGTGGCTAAGACTCGATTCTCTTGGGAACAAAATTGAAGAGCCGAACCTAACTCATATACCCTAGAAGGTCAGTTTGATGTGCGATAACTTTCCAAGAATCGTTTTTTTTACAAAAAACTGTAGATGACCTTATAGAAACAGTTTCTGCTTTTCCATTTACTTCATTTTCACCAACTTCAACACAGCTAATTAAAGCCATATCAGTGCCGATTACTGTATGCAATTTCTTTGGATTCACTCGCCCTCCGAGCTTAAGCGCCGCAACTGAATTCCACATCTGCTCTATATCGCTCCAACCGATTAAATATAGACCATCAGGACCCATATAGGTGGCGTCATCGGTATGAGACCATGCATCCTTCATCGGCTGACCATTGCCTGTGAATAATATATTAAGGGCGCTATAAAAATTATTGGTTGCGGTTGATATGGCTTGCTTGTCCGACATTATCATAATCTCCTGAATAATTAGCTGGCTGATGATGATTTACTCTAACAGGATAATTGGCTCACAACCTTAATTTAATAAAAATTAATATAGCCTGATGTTATCTATTTTAAATGCATCTAGAGTCGCCAGTATTTTTTTCATTCTAAATTACATTTATTTGATTACAACTATAAAAGCTGAAAGACGTAAAAAACCAACATCGCTTTGAGCTTGATTTTATTGGAGGCCGAGACTGGAATCGAACCAATGACAATCAGGATTGGTTGAAGCTGTAAATTACTTCAACAGTATTTCTATAGCGTCCCGTAAGTTGACGCTGAGGGTTGATGTTTAAAAAACGTTTATTCATGGGAAGATCAACCGTTTACCAAATTCTTACCACTGGAGTACTATCAATAACTTTTTGCCAAGCCTCTTGAACTGCTGCGCTTAAGGATCGGTTAATTTCCTCTAAGTTTACAATATAATTAAT
>CALQUO020000122.1 GCA_943333775.2 Methylotenera oryzisoli | reverse complement strand
TGCTAAAAGGCTAAATGCACCTTATCGGCCACGCCCGCCGCTGCGATGCGGGCTGCTGGGTTTGCCACGGTTGGCTAGTCCAGGTTTAGGCTGGCTGCCATTTGGATTATGGCGACGGCCATTGTTTTGCGGTACGGTAGGCGAAAACAAGGCCGGTTGCGGCATGGCTTGATGGCGTGCGGCTTCCGACATGTTTTTATTGCTGGCCGGGCGGGCCTCGCCGCGAGGTGCCGCTTGGTTAGCTTCACGCGGGCGCTGGGTTTGGTTGCTGCTGCCGGCACTGCGTTGATGGCCACGTGGTGGGCGACCGTGCGGTTGGCGCGGGGCACGCGGGGCTTCCGCTTCCGGGTTGGGGTTAGGCGTAAAGCCTTCCACTGGCAGTTTGGGTATCTCGCGCTTGATGAGCTTCTCAATGTCTTTTAAGAACTTCAACTCTTCACGGTCTACCAGCGACACGGCGGCGCCACTGCTACCAGCACGGCCAGTACGGCCTATGCGGTGAACGTAATCTTCTGGTACGTTGGGCAATTCAAAGTTAACCACTTGCGGCAATTGGTCTATGTCTAAACCGCGAGCCGCGATGTCGGTGGCCACCAAGACGCGCATGCTGCCGTCTTTAAATTGCGCCAATGCCTTGGTGCGCGCACCTTGGCTCTTGTTGCCATGGATGGCGGCGGCTTGTATGCCGTCTTTGACAAGTTTTTCTGCCAAGCGGTTGGCGCCGTGTTTGGTGCGGGTAAACACCAGCACTTGTTGCCAGTCGTTTTGTTTAATTAGGTAACTCATCAGCTCGCGCTTATGGCTTTGTGCAACCATGTGCACGCTTTGCTCGACCATCTCGGAAGCGGTGTTGCGACGGGCCACTTCAACAAACCCTGGGTTATGCAATAGGCCATCGGCCAAGCCCTTGATTTCGTCTGAAAAGGTAGCGGAGAACAATAGGTTTTGTCTGGCTTTAGGCAGCATCGCGAGTATTTTTTTAATGTCGCGTATGAAACCCATGTCCAACATGCGGTCGGCTTCGTCTAGCACTAAAATTTCCACGCCGGATAAATCCACATTTTTTTGGTTGGCGTGGTCTAGCAAACGTCCTGGCGTTGCGACCAAAATATCCAGTGGTTTTTTTAATCGGGCAATTTGTGGGTTGGCGTTCACGCCACCAAAAATCACCGTGGAGCTTAATGGTAAGTATTTACCGTAAGTTTTTACGGACTCTTCAATTTGCGCTGCCAGTTCACGGGTGGGCGTTAGCATTAAGCAACGTGGTCGACCTTTGCTATTGGGGTCAGCAGGTTTTTGACTGAGGATGTGCAATATGGGTAGGGTGAAGCCGGCCGTTTTGCCGGTGCCGGTTTGCGCGCCAGCCAATAAGTCGCCACCGCTTAATACTTGCGGAATGGCTTTGGCCTGAATCGGGGTTGGGGTGGTGTAGCCGGCGTCGTTAATGGCGCGCAATATGGCTGCGGATAATCCTAACTGATCAAAGTTAAGGCTTGTTGTTTCTGTATTCAAAGTGATGCTCCAGCTTGGGTTAGCGAAGCGCTGATTAAGGATAGGTGCGCATTTTATGTAGCGTTGCACGCAAGACGTATTCAGAGCTTCTATCGCCGACCCATTACAAACGAGCAACACCAATCGAGGTAGGCAAAGGTAATAATCATTCGGATGATTTGAAAATCAAGAAGATTAAGGGTAAGGACCGCTACGCTGATTGGTTGGCATAGGGAGGGTGCATTATACGGTAGATTGTAATTAAAGCCAGTGAAACCTGTTTGCTTGGCGGACTGGCAACGCTATTTTGATTTGCGCTCCAGTAGGCTGTCGTAATTAAGCGGTTCCAACACAGTGGGGATGGGTTCGGCTTCGGTCTGCGGGTGGTCTTTACTAAAATGCAGGCCGCGGCTTTCTTTGCGAGAAATGGCGCTTTCCACAATGAGTTGCGCCACTTGCAATAAATTACGCAGCTCAATTAAGTCGTTGCTGATCTTAAAGTTATTGTAAAACTCGTCCACTTCATCGCGCAGCATGTGAATTCTGTGCAAGGCTCGACTTAAGCGTTTGTCGGTGCGCACGATGCCAACGTAATTCCACATGAAGCGGCGTAATTCTTCCCAGGTGTGGGTGATGAGTACTTCCTCGTCGGCGTCGGTCACGCGGCTTTCGTCCCAGTCCGGTAAGCGCGGTGAGGCTTTGTTGGCTTGGCTTAAGATGTCGGCGGCGGCCGTTTGCCCAAACACCAAGCATTCCAATAGGGAGTTGCTGGCCAAGCGGTTAGCGCCATGCAAGCCGGTGCAGGCGGTTTCGCCTATGGCATACAAGTGTTTGATATCGGTGCGGCCTTTGTCGTCCGTCATGACGCCACCACAACTGTAGTGCGCCGCCGGCACTACCGGAATAGGTGTTTTGCTGATGTCTATGCCATAGCTTAAGCAGCGATGGTAAATGTTAGGGAAATGCGACTCAATGAAGGCTAAAGGTTTGTCGCTAATGTCCAAATAGACGCAGTCCAAACCGCGTTTTTTCATCTCAAAGTCGATGGCGCGCGCCACCACATCACGCGGCGCTAACTCTAGTCTTTCGTCGTGTTCAGGCATGAAGCGGCTGCCGTCTGGCAGTTTTAGCAGGCCGCCTTCACCGCGCACCACTTCGCTGATTAAAAACGATTTGGCATGCGGGTGAAATAAACAGGTGGGGTGAAATTGGATGAATTCCATGTTGGCCACGCGGCAACCTGCCCGCCATCCCATCGCCATGCCATCGCCGGTACTGATGTCTGGGTTGGTGGTGTACAGATACACTTTGCCGGCACCGCCGGTTGCCAACACGGTATTTTGCGCGGCGATGGTGATGACTTTGCCGGTGGTTTTATCCAGCACGTAAGCACCTAAGCAGGCATTGGCATCGCTGTGGTAATCGGATGCAGGGGGTTGTTGGACGTCTTTCTTAGACATTTTTCTGGCGGTGATTAAATCCACCGCAATGTGGTTTTCCAGCAGGCTGATGTTGGGGTGCTGCTTCACTTTTTCTGACAAAGTGGTTTGCACCGCGTGTCCTGTGGTGTCGGCCGCGTGGATGATGCGCCTGTGGCTGTGTCCGCCTTCCCGGCTTAGGTGAAAGCCTTGATCGTTGGCCGTGCGCGTAAAGCCCACGCCTTGATTAATCAGCCATTGCACCGCGCCTTTGGCTTGTTCAGCCACCATCTTGGTCACCGTCTCATCGCACAAACCGCCACCGGCATTGAGTGTGTCTTGCACGTGGCTTTCTATTGAATCGTCATCGGTTAATACCGCGGCAATCCCACCTTGCGCCCAATCGCTGGCCGTATCGTTAATGCTGCGCTTGCTAACTAAACAGACTTTCTTGTGCTCAGCCAGCCGCAAGGCCGTGCTTAAGCCGGCCAGACCACTACCAATAATGAGTACATCAAATTGCTGCATACGGGTTTTGTTGTGTCGTGAGAAAGTTAAACATTCGATGGTGTTTACTGGAACTATTAAGAGTGTAGCTTTGTCTTGATAAAAGGCAATAGAAATGACGGATTAGCCAAATAAATTAACCGGTGTAGTTTGCAGGTGAATAAGGGAGAGAACAAAATGCATTTTGCGGAAATAGTCAATTTTACCCAACTAAATTTAGTGCAAGT
>CALQUO020000121.1 GCA_943333775.2 Methylotenera oryzisoli | reverse complement strand
TGGCACTTGGGGATTTCAGCGGGATGAATTTAGCCCGCAGCCTATTGCCACGCTGGCCATCCAAAAATGGCGGGACGCCAAGCCCAGCATGGCGGACATCGTCATAGAGGGCGAGCGCATTCACAGCAATAATAGAGCAGTGAAATTGGATTTAGGCGGCTATGCCAAAGGCTATGCCTTAGATAGGGCGGCGGCTTATTTGCGCCAGCAAGGCGTTCAGCATGCCTTGATTAATATAGGCGGCAATATCATCGCTATGGGTCAGTACGGCGATCAGCCTTGGCGAGTTGGCATACAGCACCCGCGTTTGCCCAATGCCATGGCCACCTTGGATTTGCATGATGGTTGGGCGATAGGCACTTCGGGGGATTACCAGCGCTACTTTATGCTGGACGGTCAACGCTATTGCCATATTATTGATCCGCGCACTGGCTACCCAGCCAAGCACATGCAATCGGTCACCGTGTTGGTGCCACCCCAAGCAGTCTGGAAGGCGGGTGCTGGGGTGCTGTCGGATGTTGCTAGCAAGCCACTATTCATAGCGGGAAACGCGCAGAGTGAGCACTATGCACATATTTTTGCTATTCAAGATTACCTATTGATAGACGACAATGCTGTGGGTTATGTTAGCAGCAGTCTAGCCAAAAAACTGCATTGGTTGGCCATGCCAGCTAAGCTCAACACCATAAGTCGGCATGCTCAACCTTAAATCCTTACATAAGTATTTGTTGCTAGGCGATTGGCTGGTGTTGTTGCTGGCGGGGCTGTTGGTTTGCATGTCTTTCTTAAGCTTATGGCAGAATGCGCCGGCCGCTAAAGTGCAGATTAGCGTGGCTGATAAGGTTTACGCCACCTACAGCCTTAACCAAGCACGCGAGATTCATGTGCGCGGCCCTTTGGGTAAGGCGGTGATCCAGATTGCCAAGGGCAAAGCGCGCTTTGCTAAATCGCCTTGCAACAGCCAATATTGCGTGCATCAAGGCTGGCTAAGTAAAGCTGGCCAAGTGGCCATATGCATTCCCAATCAAATCAGTTTAGCGCTAGTGGGGGAGGCCAAACCCTATGACGCGCTTAATTATTAGGGTGGCTTAGAACGTGCTGAAGCATTTTCATCCCAGCCTAGAGGATCACCGCATCGCCAAGCTAGCGGCATTTGCCATAGCCTTGCACATGCTAGAAGCAGTTGTTCCGTCACCCTTACCAGGCGTTAAGCCTGGCATCGCTAACATCGTAACTTTGTACGTGATGTGTCAATACGGTTTTGCCAAAGCGGCCTGGGTCAGTCTATTGCGAGTGTTGGCCAGTAGCTTGCTATTAGGCCAGTTTTTATCACCCGGTTTTGCCTTGAGTTTGGCCGGAGCCGGTTTAAGTTTGGCGTGCTTGTATGCAGGCATGCACTTGCCTAAAAGATGGTTTGGCCCGGTCAGCTTAAGTATCCTAGCGGCTTTTGCCCACATTGCCGGACAATTAATGGTGGTGCGCTTTTGGCTGATACCGCATGCCGGCGTGGCTTATTTAGTGCCGGTGTTTGCTGTCGCTGCGCTATTCTTCGGCACTATCAATGGGCTGATTACAGCACAATTATTAAAACCTAAAGCGCATTAACGGATCAGCTCTCGTCAATCAGCGCGTTTGCCGGCAAAAGCCTCTTCATTGCTGAATAGGATATTAGGGTCATGCTGTGATTTTATATTGCTGGCCTCGATAAGTGTTGCGCGTGGCCGACATTTCTCTGCCTAAGCCTTTATGTTAAACTTGTCCGAGTGGATTTTTTTAAAGATAAGGGCTGGGTAATGCAAAAAATCAGGGTAACGCTTTTGCTCGCCATGCTAGTTTTTTGTAGTCTATCTGGCTGCGGCACCAAAGGCCCTTTGTACATTCCCGAGCGGCAGTACCCTCAGCCTAACACTACTAACCCATAAGCCTCCGTCCTCTATAACTTTCTTAAGCGCCCAACGTGAATTCATTTACTATTAAAAACAATCACTTGCACGTAGAAAAACGCGCTCTAGCAGATATTGCTCGCGAGTTTTCCACCCCTTGTTACGTCTATTCTAAAAACGCGCTCACGCAGGCGTTTAATAACTTCAGTAAGGGCTTTGCCGATTGCCAGCATTTGGTTTGTTTTGCTGTAAAAGCCAATCCCAACTTAGCTATCTTGAATTTATTTGCGCGACTGGGTGCCGGCTTTGATATTGTTTCCGGTGGCGAGTTGGCGCGTGTGCTAGCAGCCGGTGGCGACCCGAAAAAAGTGGTGTTTTCTGGCGTGGGAAAAACCGAAGCTGAAATGCAAGCGGCTCTAAACGCTGGTATCTTTTGTTTTAACGTGGAATCAGCCAGTGAATTGAAGCGGCTCAATCAAGTGGCGCTTAGCATGGGCAAGGTGGCACCGGTCTCGTTGCGGGTCAACCCCAATGTGGATGCCAAAACCCACCCTTATATTTCCACTGGTTTAAAAAACAATAAATTTGGCGTGGCTTACGAAGAGGCCTTAGGCATTTACCAGCAAGCAGCCAGCATGCCTGGGATTGCCATCCACGGAGTGGATTGTCACATCGGGTCGCAAATTACTGAATTGTCACCTTTCCTGGATGCCTTTGATCGCGTCTTGGCCTTGGTGGATGCCTTGGCGGCAAGAGGTATTGCAGTGCAGCATATCGATGCGGGTGGCGGCATAGGCATTGCTTATCAAGGCGAAACCCCACCGGAATTCAGTGTCTACGCGGCCGCCATGCGCGCTAAGATCGCCGGTCGTGATATTAAATTGGTGTTTGAGCCAGGTCGGGCCTTAGTCGGTAACGCCGGTGTGCTATTGACTAAAGTAGAGTATTTAAAACACACCGAAGCGAAAAATTTTGCCATAGTCGACGCCGCCATGAACGATCTAATGCGGCCGGCTTTGTACGATGCCTACCATGATATTCAAGCCGTATTACCGCGTGAGGGTTTGGCAACCAACTATGAAATCGTTGGTCCAGTATGTGAAACCGGTGATTTTTTAGGTCACGATAGAAGCTTAAATCTTCAAGAGGGTGACGTGTTGGCAATAATGTCGGCCGGTGCTTACGGAATGAGCATGGCCAGCAATTACAATACTAGAGCCCGTGCCGCTGAGGTAATGGTTGATGGCGAGGCATGCCATTTAATTCGCCAGCGCGAGCAAATTAGCGATCTATTCGCCTTAGAGAAAATTTTGCCTACAGGGGTTTAATCAAAAATAACGGTTTTGTTGGCGTACAGCAAAATGCGATTTTCGATGTGCCAACGCACGGCTTTAGATAACACAACGCGCTCTAAATCCCTGCCTTTTTGAATCAAGTCTTCTACTTGATCGCGGTGCGAGATACGGTCTATGTCTTGCTCAATAATCGGTCCTTCATCCAACACTTCGGTCACGTAATGCGCGGTTGCGCCTATCAATTTAACCCCACGTTCGAATGCCCTATGGTAAGGCTTGGCGCCTATGAAAGCCGGCAAGAAAGAGTGGTGAATATTGATGATTTGTTTAGGGTAACGCGCGACGAAATCCGGGGATAAAATTTGCATGTAACGCGCTAATACGATGAGGTCAATTTGGTGTTGATCAAACAAAGCAAATTGGGCCGCCTCGGCAGCCGCTTTATTGTCTTTAGTGACAGCAATGTATTTAAAGTCCACGCC
>CALQUO020000120.1 GCA_943333775.2 Methylotenera oryzisoli | reverse complement strand
CTATTAGATCTGGCAAACGCGCCATACTGCCGTCGTCTTTTAGGATCTCACAAATAACACTGCTAGGCTCTGCGCCAGCCAATTGTGCTAAATCACAGCCGGCTTCCGTGTGTCCGGCCCGAACCAAGACGCCGCCGTCCATGGCGGCTAAAGGGAAAATGTGACCGGGGCTAACGATGTCTTTAGGTTTGGCCATTTTAGCTACCGCCGCTTGCACAGTGTGCGCTCTATCGGCTGCAGAAATACCCGTCGTGACGCCTTCAGCCGCTTCTATGGAGACGGTAAAGTTGGTGCCCATGCGGGTGCCATTTTTTTGCACCATTTTCGTTAGGTTTAATTGTCGGCAACGCGCCTCTGTGAGCGTTAAGCAAATCAGACCGCGTCCATATTTGGCCATAAAGTTAATGTGCTCGGCGGTCACGAACTCGGCAGCTAGCACTAAGTCGCCTTCGTTTTCGCGATTTTCATCATCGACTAACACCACCATGCGGCCGTGTTTAATTTCTGCAATAATTTCTTGGGCGCTGCTGATGGTCACTTTCTTTTTCCAATGGCTCTATTGAGTGCACAATGTTGTTGCTTGTACGTTAATTATTCGTTGGCCCATTGCGCCATGCGGTCGACGTAACGGGCAATTTGATCGACTTCCAAATTCACTAAGCTGCCTACTGCTAAAAATTGCAAGGTGGTATTTTCCAGCGTATGTGGAATTAAGTTCATGCTAAACACATCCTGCGCTATGCTGTTGATGGTCAGGCTGACGCCATTAAGTGCGATGGACCCTTTCGGGGCGATGTACTTGCTCAAGGCGTGCGGTGCAAGGATGTCTAATTTCCAGCATTCGCCCACTTGCTCAAAGTTCAGCACAATGCCCACGCCATCGACATGGCCGCTCACCAAATGCCCGCCTAGCCGGTCGCTTAAGCGCAAGGCTTTTTCTAGGTTGACTTCTTGCGGTTGGTTTAAACCCACCGTCACGGCTAGACTTGCTTGCGAAACGAGCGCTTCAAAATGGTGCTCACTGACGGTGGTCGCGGTCAGGCATGCGCCATTGACGGCAATACTGTCGCCACTTTTTACGTCCTGCAGACCTAAGCCTGCGCAAGCAATGCTAAGCCTAATGTCTGAGCCTATGGCCCGCACGCTATCGATTTTCCCTACACTTTGTATGATGCCGGTAAACATGTGCCAATTTTATCAGACTTAGCACCACTTGGGCTCATTGCTTGCCTGCAGAATACTTGATAAGCGCTGGCATAAGCCTGTTAGAATCTCACCTATGTGGCAAAAATTAAAATCTTTAATAAAACAGTTTAGCGGCTTCGAGCTTTTAGTGGGCCTGCGCTATACCCGTGCAAAGCGTAAAAACCATTTCATTTCCTTTATTTCCTTAACTAGTATGCTGGGCATCGCGCTAGGCGTGGCGGCGCTCATCGTTGTGCTATCGGTGATGAATGGGTTTCAGAAGGAATTGCGTAGCCGAATTTTGGGTGTGGCCTCGCATTTGGAAATCAGTGGCCGCAATAACCGGCTAAACGATTGGCCGGCAGTAATGAATTTTGCAGTCAAGCAAGATCACGTGCTGGCTGCGGCGCCTTATATTATGGCGCAAGGGATGCTTAGCTACGATCAAGGTGTGCAAGGTGCGCTCATCCGTGGGGTATTGCCTTTGGCTGAAGATGGCGTGGCTGACTTGGGTCGCAACATGAAAGTGGGGCAGTTGACCGACCTAAAAGCCGGTGAGTTTAGCATTATTTTAGGCGCAGATTTAGCCTATAACTTAGGTGTGCAGGTCGGCGACAAAGTTTTGCTGATGGCGCCTCAAGGTCAATTTACGCCTACCGGGCTGGTGCCAAGGCTTAAGCAATTTACCCTAGTTGGTTTGTTTCAGGTGGGCATGTATGAGTACGACGCCGGTTTGGCATTAATACACTTAGACGATGCGGCTAAGTTATACCGCATGGCCGATAGCGTGTCGGGTTTGCGTTTAAAGCTCGATGACTTGTTTGATGCGCCCGAGATAGGGGCAGCGATGAGCGAGCGGCTAAATAACCGTCTGGCTGTGAATGGTCAGTATTATGTGAGCGACTGGACCATGCAGCATGCTAATTTCTTTAAAGCCGTGCAGATGGAAAAGCGCGTGATGTTCATCATTCTTACGCTGATAGTCGCCGTCGCGGCTTTTAATATAGTCTCGACCTTAGTGATGGCAGTAACGGATAAGCGCGCAGACATTGCGATTATGCGCACGCTAGGCGCCAGTCCTGGCAGCATACTCATTATATTTATCGTGCAAGGCGCGCTGATCGGTTTGGTTGGCACCTTGTTGGGCGCCGTGTTTGGCGTAGTAATCGCACTTAATATCAGTAGCATCATTCCGTTTATTGAAAATCTATTCCATGTGCAGTTTCTATCTAAAGAAGTCTATGCCATCAGTGAACTGCCTTCTGACTTAATCTGGGCGGATGTGTGGCTTATCGTGTTGATGTCTTTTTCTTTGAGTTTGTTGGCCACGCTCTACCCAAGTTGGCGCGCCAGCAAGATTAATCCTGCGGAGGCCTTGCGTTATGAGTAAGGCAGTCTTGCATAAGGAGGTGCTTGCTTGCAGCGGGCTGCATAAAACATACCATGGCTTGGAGGTGGCGGTTTTAAATGGCATAGACCTGACGGTGAATGCCGGTGAGCAGATTGCCATCGTGGGTAGCTCTGGTTCGGGCAAAAGCACCTTGTTGCATTTGTTGGGTGGCTTGGACGCCGCTTCTGCCGGCGAGGTTAGCATACTCAAGCAAAATTTGGCGGCATTAAACGAAGCACAAAAAGGCGTGCTACGTAATCGTAGCCTAGGCTTTGTTTACCAATTTCACCATTTGTTGGCAGAATTTACCGCGCTAGAAAACGTGGCCATGCCCTTGTTAATAAGGCGCATGCCGCGCGAGCAAGCCTTAGGTCTGGCGGCTGACATGCTAGCTAGGGTGGGTTTGGCGTATAGGGTGGCCCACATGCCGGGTGAGTTGTCCGGAGGGGAGCGACAAAGGGCTGCGCTGGCGAGAGCATTAATCGCCGAGCCACAATGCGTATTGGCGGATGAGCCAACTGGCAATCTGGATAGGCATACCGCGCACGCGGTATTTGATTTGTTATTAGGTTTAAACCAAACGCAGCAAAGAAGTTTGGTGGTGGTGACGCACGACATCGAGTTGGCCAAAAAAATGCAGCGCCAATATCTGTTAGTTGACGGTAAGTTGCAGCCCTTTTAGATTCCTTATGGATTAGCCTAGCCATGACCCCTGAGGCAATAACATTTTTTTCTGCATATGAAGTGCAATAGGCCCCAGTATTTGCGGTTTTATTTAGCCTGCTGATAAGCGTGCTTACTATTTTATGAATACTCTGGCGTAAGTTAGCGCCCAGGCGTCTCAATTCCCGCGCTATTGGCTTGATGTGTATTGGTTGGCTGGTCGGCCAGTATGTGCACATCTAGCTTGCCCAAATGGGCCTGACCAGCTATAGTATCGTCGGAATAAATTGCCTGTTCATTTTGAGTGGGATTAATGGCATTAGAACTAAAAAGGGAGTCGCATTGTGTGGGAAATTATAGTAGCTGCAGGTTGGCCTATTTGGCCGTTAATTATTGCATCCGTCATTGCCTTGGCAATCATAGGCGAGCGTGCTTTTGTATTGCGTG
>CALQUO020000119.1 GCA_943333775.2 Methylotenera oryzisoli | reverse complement strand
TCTCGCCATCATTAACCTCTTAAGCAATCAGACCAATTAGAAGGACAAGCCGTTTTCACGTGCGGCATCAGCCAACGCTTTAATACGACCATGATATTTATAACCTGAGCGATCAAAAGCCACGGTAGTTACACCGGCTTTCTTAGCTTTTTGTGCAATTAATTTACCAATTAAAGCCGCAGCTTCAATGTTGCCACCATTTTTCAGGTTTTTACGAACGTCGGCTTCTACTGTTGAAGCACTAACAATTACTTTATCGCCAGTTTCAGCAATAATTTGTGCGTAGATGTGCGTGTTGGTACGGTGCACACTTAGACGAGTAACTTTTAGCTCTGCAATTTTGGCACGGGTTTTACGTGCACGACGCAAGCGATTATTTACGTTGTTCATTTTTTAAGCCTTATTTCTTTTTGGTTTCTTTAATTGCAACCACTTCATCAGCGTAACGTACACCCTTGCCTTTATATGGCTCTGGTGAACGGTAAGCACGAATCTGTGCAGCAACCTGGCCAATCACTTGCTTATCAACACCGGTTAACAAAATTTCTGTTGGTGTGGCAGTGGTCACAGTTACGCCTGCTGGCATTTTGTGATTGATTGGATGTGAATAACCTAACTCTAGGTTTAATACCGCACCTTGTGCCGCTGCTTTATAGCCAACACCCACTAAGGTTAATTTACGGGTAAAACCTTGAGATACGCCATGGACCATATTGGCTACCAAGGCGCGCAATGTACCTGACATTGCACGAGAGTGACGGGCATCGCTCGTCGCTTCAAATGTAATGGTTTCGCCTTCGCGTTTTAACACTACGGCATCCGATAATGGATGAGATAGTTTGCCTAATGGGCCGCTAACGGCAATTGAAGTAGCACTCAGTACCACTTCAACTTTTTCTGGAATAGCTACTGGATTTTTAGCAACACGTGACATTTGCTTCTCCTTAAGCCACTACGCAAAGCACTTCACCACCGATACCGGCAGCTTGAGCTTTACGATCTGTCATTACACCCTTAGATGTAGACATAATCGTCACACCAAGGCCATTCATTACTTTAGGAATCTCTTGAGATCCTTTGTAAACGCGCAAACCAGGCTTGCTTACACGCTGTATGCGCTCAATAACAGGGCGGCCAGCATAGTATTTCAAGCTAATGGTTAAAGTAGCTTTGCTACCTTCAGTTTGCACTGCAAAATCTTCTACGTAGCCTTCTTCTTTAAGAACGCTAGCAATAGCAGTCTTAACATTAGAAGATGGCATAGTAACAACCGCTTTATTGACCATTTGCGCATTACGAATGCGGGTCAACATGTCGGCAATTGGATCACTCATACTCATAGTTATATACCCCTATTACCAGCTGGCTTTGGTGACGCCTGGCACTTGGCCACTCATCATCAAATCGCGCAATTTACTACGCCCAATACCGAATTTACTAAACACACCACGTGGGCGACCAGTTAATGCACAACGATTACGAAGACGCACTGGGCTAGCATTACGTGGCAACGCTTGAAACTTCATGCGCGCCTCGAAACGGCTTTCAGCCGTAGCAGTAACATCATTCATTGCCGCTTCTAAAGCAGCACGTTTTACAGCAAATTTACTTACAGTTGCGCGACGTTTGATTTCGCGTTCTGTCATACAGGTTTTAGCCATGACTTAACCTCTGAAAGGAAAACTAAACGCAGCAAGCAAAGCTTTTGCTTCTTCATCCGTTTTCGCAGTAGTTGTAATTGTGATATTCATTCCGCGAATTGCATCGATTTTATCGTATTCAATTTCAGGGAAAATGATTTGCTCTTTAACGCCCATGTTGTAGTTACCACGGCCATCAAAAGATTTCGCTGAGATACCGCGGAAGTCACGAATACGTGGAATGGCTACAGTAACCAAACGGTCCAAGAATTCGTACATACGCTCACGGCGTAAAGTTACTTTGCAACCAACCGGATAATCATCACGGATTTTAAATGCCGCAACGGATTTCTTAGCTTTAGTAACAATGGCTTTTTGACCGGCAATTTTTTCCATGTCGCCAACCGCATGTTCCATCACTTTTTTATCTGCAACCGCTTCGCCTACACCCATATTAAGAGTGATTTTAGCGATACGCGGCACTTGCATTACGGATGTGTAACCGAATTGCTCAGTCATGGCTTTCACCACTGAGTCTTTATAATAATCTTTTAAGCGCGCCATAATGATTCCTATGCGTCCACTGCTTCGCCATTGGATTTGAATACGCGAATTTTGCGACCGTCATCCAATGTTTTGAAGCCTACGCGATCACCTTTTTGTGTCGCGTTGTTAAATAAAGCAACATTTGAAATGTCTAATGGCATTTCTTTAGCAATGATGCCGCCTGCAATACCTTTCATCGGGTTAGCTTTTGCATGTTTCTTAACGAGGTTAAGACCCTCTACAACAACGTGGCCAGAATCAAGGATGCTTAACACTGCACCTTGCTTACCTTTGTCTTTACCGGTATTTAGGATGACTAAATCACCCTTGCGAATTTTGTTCATGTGAGCTCCTACAATACTTCTGGTGCTAATGAAACGATTTTCATGAATTTTTCAGTACGCAATTCACGTGTCACTGGCCCAAATATGCGGGTGCCAATCGGTTCAAGTTTATTATTTAACAGAACGGCAGCATTGCCATCGAACTTAACTAATGAGCCGTCTGGACGACGAACACCCTTAGCAGTACGAACAACCACTGCACTGTATACTTCGCCTTTTTTGACGCGACCACGCGGCGCAGCATCTTTAATGCTGACCTTGATGATGTCGCCTATACCGGCGTAACGACGCTTAGAACCACCTAACACCTTGATGCATTGCACAGAGCGCGCACCAGTGTTGTCGGCAACTTCAAGCCGAGATTGCATTTGAATCATGAGATAAACTCCAACTTAATCCGTTAAAACCAACACCAGCCATTTTTAATCGTAAAATAAATTTCACAATTAACACGGCCGATAGACCCGGTCAGTATTGGGGTGAGAGCTTTTGACTGTTAGCTTTGCCTAAGCATAGCCTTGAGTCGCCCACCAAAATAGCCAAACATTATAACTTGCCAAACCATGTTGCGCAATTCTTATTCCTAAGAATTGCGCAACAAAGCCGACTTAGGCTGTTTTAACAACCCAAGATTTTGTTTTAGATAAAGGACGGCTTTCGGTAATGGTTACCATGTCGCCTTCTTTACAGCTGTTTGTTTCGTCGTGCGCATGAAACTTTTTAGATTGGCGAATAACTTTACCAATTAAAGGATGCTTCACTTTACGCTCAACTAGAACCGTAACCGTTTTATCCATTTTGTCGCTTGTTACGCGGCCAGTAAGGCTACGCACTACTTTTGTAGTTTCAGTCATTATTAGGCCTGTTTCGCTTTCTCAGCTAATACAAGTTTCACACGCGCAACATCTTTGCGAACTTTACCTAGCTGATCTACTTTAGATAACTGTTGAGTTGCCACTTGCATGCGTAGAGAAAATTGCGCACGGCGCAATTCAATCAACTCTGCATTTAGCTCATCAACGCTTTTTGCTCTTAAATCGGTTGCTTTCATTCCTAGCTCCCCAACTGACGTGTCATGAAGGTTGTTTCGATTGGCAACTTAGCCGCTGCCAAACGGAACGCTTCACGCGCAAGCTCTTCACTTACGCCGTCCATTTCATATAACATTTTGCCAGGCTGAATTTG
>CALQUO020000118.1 GCA_943333775.2 Methylotenera oryzisoli | reverse complement strand
TTCATGGAAAAGCTTAAAACGATTGCAGCTAACAAGGCATTCAAAAATTTCATGTTACTTATCTCCAAGGTTGTTTTTATAATTCATTCTTAATTAATGTGGCGTCTTGCATTACGGAACATACGAATCCAAGCACTGTCTTCACCGTCCCCGCAACGCTGCCAAGTATTTTGCACGTTGCGTATAACCCGCTCAGGATGTGGCATCATAATACTAAATCGGCCGTCTGTGCTGGTTAATCCGGTCACCCCTTGTGGCGAACCATTTGGGTTATACGGATAAGTCGTGGTTGGATGAGCATCGTGATCAATGAAACGCATGGTCACTAACTTATTTGCCAACAGTTCATTGACTGCGCTCGCGTCAGAAAATTCCGCATAACCTTCACCGTGTGCCACAGCAATTGGCATTTTACTACCGGCCATGCCTTTAAAGAACAATGACGGGCTGTCTAACACTTCCACCATGGCCAAGCGCGCTTCAAACTGCTCGGATTGGTTGCGCACGAAATGCGGCCAATGTGCCGCACCCGGAATCAACTCGCGCAAATTACTCATCATCTGGCAACCGTTGCACACACCCAAGGCAAAACTATCGGAACGGGCAAAAAAAGCAGCAAACTCATCGCGTGCACGAGCATTGAAAAGAATAGATTTGGCCCAGCCTTCGCCTGCACCCAAGACGTCGCCGTAAGAAAAGCCTCCACAGGCGACAAAGCCTGCGAAATCAGCCAAGCTAACCCGACCGGTAATCACGTCACTCATGTGCACATCAAAAGTGGTAAAGCCGGCGCGATCAAACGAGGCTGCCATTTCCACCTGACCATTAACCCCTTGCTCACGCAAAATCGCCATTTTGGGACGCTCGCCAGCATTGATATAAGGTGCAGCCACGTTGTCGTTCACATCGAAACTTAATTCGCTAAATAAGCCGCGGTTGTTCACGTCTAAAATCTTGTCGTACTCTTGCTTAGCACACAGCGGGTTATCACGCAGCTTTTGCATGCGGTAGGTGGTTTCAGACCACATGCGATGCAAGTTAACGCGACTGTCACTGAACACGGCTTTACCATGCTGTTTGATCTCTATGCGATCACCTTGCACTACCTCGCCTATGATATGGGCCAAGCCGTTAAACTGCGAGGCAATCGCGGTCGATTGATCGGCGGCCACCTCGATAACGGCACCCAGTTCTTCGTTGTATAAAATGCTGACGATGTCGCCCGGCAAGGCAGTCAAATCTATTTGCAGGCCGCAGTGCCCGGCAAAAGCCATTTCCACTAGGGTCGTGAATAAACCACCATCGGATCTATCGTGGTAAGCCAGTAATTTACCGGCCGCATTCATGGCTTGTATGCTGTTGAAGAAATGCTTTAATTGCGCGGCATCGTCTACATCCGGCGCCTCATTGCCCAGCGCACCATAAACTTGCGCCAAACTGGAACCGCCCATGCGATTTTTACCGGCACCCAAGTCAATTAAAATCAACTTAGTATCGCCACCGGTTTGCAATTGAGGGGTAAGCGTTTTGCGAGCATCCGGCGTGGCAGAGAATGCGGTAACTACCAAAGAGATAGGCGATGTCACGGCCTTATCTTGGCCGTTTTCTTGCCAAACGGTTTTCATGCTCATGGAGTCTTTGCCGACAGGTATACTGATACCCAATTCCGGGCACATTGCCATGCCTACCGCTTTAACCGTGGCATACAGGGCAGCGTCTTCACCGGCATGACCAGCTGGGGCCATCCAGTTGGCAGACAATTTCAATTCGCTGATGTCGTCCACCAAGCAAGCCGCCATATTGGTAAGCGCTTCGCCTATGGCCATACGCCCCGATGCCGGCGCGTCTATCAAGGCCAGCGGCGCTTTTTCACCTATGGCAAAGGCTTCGCCGCAATAGGTTTCATAACCGGCCAAGGTCACTGCCACGTCGGCCACCGGCACTTGCCATGGACCGACCATTTGCTCGCGTGCCACCAAACCGGTGACCGAACGATCGCCTATGGTGATTAAGAAGGTCTTATCGGCTACGCCTGGCAAGCGCAACACCCGTGCCGCAGCTTCTTGCAAATCAATGTTAGCCGTAGCAAACGGGCTTAAGTGTCGAACTGCACTTTTAACATCGCGAGTCATCTTAGGCGGTTTACCCAACAACACCGACATGTCCATGTCCACCGGCTTGTTAGCAAAATGGCTGTCGGCCACCGTTAAATGGCGCTCAGCTGTTGCCACGCCGACCACGGCAAACGGGCAACGCTCGCGCTCGCAGATGGCTTTGAAGCGTGGCAAATCTTCTTGCAGTATGGCCATCACGTAACGTTCTTGTGCTTCGTTGCTCCATAATTCGCGTGGCGACATACCCAGTTCTTCATTGTGCACGTCACGCAATTGGAACGTTGCCCCGACGCCAGCATCATTGACCAATTCAGGGAAGGCATTGGAAATACCACCTGCCCCGACATCGTGTATGCTCAAAATCGGGTTAGCCTCGCCCAATTGCCAGCAGCGATCTATCACTTCTTGTGCGCGTCTTTCTAATTCTGGGTTGCCGCGTTGCACCGAATCAAAATCCAGATTTTCCACGTTGCTGCCGGTGTCCATGCTAGAGGCAGCGCTGCCACCCAAACCGATCAACATGGCCGGGCCACCTAATTGAATTAGGGCCGCGCCAGCAGGGATTGGGTTCTTTTTAGCATGCTGGGCTGAAATATTACCTATGCCACCAGCCAACATAATCGGCTTATGGTAACCGCGCATTTCGGTTTGGCCCTTGGCATCCACGCTGGACAATTCAAAGGTACGGAAATAACCGGCAATATTAGGACGACCAAACTCGTTGCTGTAAGCGGCGCCGCCTAAGGGGCCGTCTATCATGATTTGGAATGGCGAAGCGATCCGACCCGGCTTGCCGTAAGCGCCTTGCTCCCAGGGTTGAATGAAATCGGGTATGGCTAAATTGGATACCGAGAAACCGCTTAACCCGGCTTTAGGTTTAGAACCACTGCCGGTTGCGCCTTCGTCACGAATTTCGCCACCGGCACCGGTCGCCGCACCGGCAAAAGGAGAAATGGCAGTGGGGTGGTTATGCGTTTCCACCTTCATTAAATAATGCATCTCTTCTTCGACAAAACGATAAGGGCCGTCCGCGGTCGGATAAAAACGTTTGATTTTTGTTCCGGGCGCTTGGCCCGCGACTATGGATGAATTATCCGAGTAAGCGACCACGGTCTTGCCTGGGTTGAGTTTGTGGGTATTGCGTATCATGGCAAACAAAGACAGGTCTTGTACCTCGCCGTCTATCACCCAATCCGCATTGAATATTTTATGGCGGCAATGCTCGGAGTTGGCCTGGGCAAACATCATCAATTCCACATCGGTGGGATTGCGCTGGATTTTAGTAAAGTTATCGAATAAATAATCCACTTCATCGGGCGACAAAGCCAAGCCCATGTCGATATTGGCTTTTTCCAGCGCTACCCTTCCACCTTGCAATAAGTCCACACGGTTTAATGGCTTAGGGCTATCACTATGGTATAACTGCCCGGCGTCTTGCAAATTTGCAAACACGCCTTCAGTCATTCGATCGTGTATCAACGGCAACAGCAATTGACGCTCAGCTGGCGTCAAGGCTTGCCCGTTAACTGTTTGCACGTAATAGGCCACGCCACGCTCCACCCTTTGCACCTCGGGTAAACCGCAATGCTGAACGATGTCGGTCGCGCGCGACGCCCAGGGCGAGATGGTGCCTATGCGTGGCAACACCAAGAAAAAC
>CALQUO020000117.1 GCA_943333775.2 Methylotenera oryzisoli | reverse complement strand
TCAATCCGCTGCTCTACCGACTGAGCTACTCGGCCATACTGCCTTTTAAGCCTTGCGAAAGTCGGTAAATATTCGCAAGCCGCGCATTATAGCAAACTTCTTATGCGTGTGACAAAAAAATCAAGTAAGCCACCTTGCTTTAAGCAGTGTGGCTTATTGGGGATTTGATGAAATTTAATTTGCTTGATGCTTTAGCCAACGCCCAGAATCCGACCAAATACATAGCGGTGTAAGCCAAGAAGCTGGGTAAGTAGTTCCAATCGTATTGCATGGTTTCTACTAAGCTATGGTTAGGAAAGCGGCCAGAAAATAAGTAGTAGGTTTGGGTGGAAATAACAAATGCCGCTAAGGTTGAAGCCACTGCAGCCAAGCTAAATTTAACGGCGTCCAAGCCATTAGATTGCTTGCCTACCCATACGCCCGCTAACCACATAATTCCGTAAGATGGTAATAATCCCAAATAGCTAAAATTGATTGAGATTTGATATGAACTATTGAGAGAAAGAGTAATTATGTCAACGAGAGTACTAAAACCAAAAAGTAATATAAACCATTTAGGTTGTTTTAAAAGTATGGCGCTAATAAAAAAAAGCGCAAAACTTGCATCAGGAAGAGAAACTGAAGTTAAGAGATGACTACCTCTTGTTAATAGCATCGTTAGTATCACTACACCAAAGATATAAAGTTTTTTATTTTTTAATTGAGCAATAAGTGGCATTTAAAATTCCTTTTAACGGTAAATAATACTTTAACTAATCTAATAGTCATAGCGTAAATTTGCAAATAGACTTCTTCCTGGTGTTTGATATCTAAAACCACTTGCCCCCTCGGCAGCTAAACTATAGTCCTTATCCATAATATTGTTGAGTCTTAAATTTAGATTTAAGGATTCATTAAATTTATAGTCGGCAACTATATTTGTAATGGAATAGCCACTAAGTTTTACAGTATTTTCTTTGTTATCAAATCTCTTATTAGAAAATATTTCCTCAATACCTATATTCCAATACCCGATGTAATAATTAAGATTGAGATTTCCAAATGTCTTTGCTCTTCGTGGCAGGTATAAATCGGTATCTTCATTTTTTGCTGATTGAGTCGTTAAACTCCCTTTAATTTGAAAATGACCTAAAAATTGATCACCCGAAATAGTTAAGCCTTGAATTTCTGCCTTATTTAAATTTTGAGTGGTTGATCTTGAGCCCGTTACAAAACCTGGATTGGAGTAAATAATAAAGTCATCAATTTTATTTTGGAATACTGTTAAATTTAGTGAGCCACTATCATCTCTATATCGGATACTTGCTTCAATATTTTTAGACTTCTCAGGTTTTAAATTCGGGTTACCAAGAGCATAATCATCCGCTAAAGAATAAAGATAATTAAATGAGGGTGAAACAAAAGCTGTTCCATAGGAAGTTGCCAGAGTCCAATTAGAATTCAATGCATATGCATAACCTACATTACCAGTGACTGCATTATTGTATGCACTATTGAAGTCTTTTCTAAGATTAGCTTGAAAGTTATGGTTATTTTCTAAAATATTATAACCAATCATTAAGCCATGATTTGTTCTTTGCGTTTTTTCGTAAAGATCGGTCGTTTTAATTTTTTGCTTTAAATAATCGTATATAAAATTAATTGATCCTCTCGATAGAGCTACGCTATTTTGCCAGCTCAATTGATCTTGAGTGGTTTTATATAAATCATTTAAATTTGCGTCATCTTCACCATATTCACCTAAGAGTGGATTAAATTTTTGGAGGTCTAGATATTTGTCCGTACTTTGACTTAATTTAACACTAGACTGCCATATCTCATTAACTTGGCCTTTAAAACTTATTGCATAGGTTTCTAACCTACTTTCATTTCTATAATTGCCATTAAAAGAGGGGGAGTAATCTGCATAACGATTATCAAACTCATTTTTACCCTCACTTAAAAAATACTGTAAATCTATTTCATAGTCTTGATTAATTTTATGGCTAAGTGATGATGAAAAGCTATGGTTCTTGTATCCATCTTTATCTAAATTTATTAAATTTGCGCTATTTGTTGGGTTGGGTACAAACGCAGAAAAGCCATCGGAATTTATAGTCGAAAAATTAATTGCGTATGTTGTTTGCTCGTTACCACCTCTAAAGCCACTTTGAAAGTTAAATGTATTGTAACTTCCATATCCTATGCCTACGTATGGTTTAAAGCCATTCATACCTTTTTTGGTAAATATTTGTATAACACCACCAATAGCGTCTTGACCGTAAAAACTAGAAGCAGGTCCCCGGACTATTTCAATTTTTTCAATTTGTGATAAAGGAATGTGTTCTATAGCAGTGAAGCCTGTTGTAGCTGCACTTAATCTTATGCCATCAACAAGAATAATTGAGTGTGTCGCACTCGTTCCACGAATACCAATTGTTGAGACTTTTCCTACCCCTCCTAAATTGCTTATTTCAATACCAGGTTGCCTTTGGAGAAGCTCTTGAAGCGAAGAATTACCTGCTCGTTTAATTTCATCTTCAGATATAAGAGTTATATCCGCGATTACATTTTTTATTGGAGTGGGTATTCTCGTTGCAGTAACAAAGATATTGGATGTTTGAATTACTGTGTCAGCCAAAACATTGACTGGATAAAGTTGACTTAAAAATAAAGCCGATAGCGTGATTTTTTTCATTATATTTCCTAACCAACACGCGTCCCCGCATGTGTTTTTTAAAACTAGGGAATACAACGAATAAATGAATAAAAAAAGAAAGCGCGGTCAACCTAAATCGACGCTATTTAAGCGCAGCCTTTATTTACCGTCACCCCGCGGCATTTCCTAGCGTACCTCAAAATGAGGCGTTGTCTTTAGGCCGGTCTCCGGGCTGGTGAGCTTGGGTTTTAAAACCCAACGTTTTGCGCCTTCCCAAGTATTGCCTTTGTCTATGGCTTAACTCAGTGGCGTAATGCAAAACGATTTGATTAAATCAAAAGCGCACTTACCGTTGCGGGGGCAGCATAGGCATTGTGAATTAAACGCACCTATTTCCCAGTTTCACCTTGTTTGTAGAAAACAAACAGGGCACCTATCAACAGACAAAACTATAACTCTAAATCAATAGTTAGTGCTTGCTAACTTAAGTCTAATCTGGCTTACAAGGTTGTTGTAATACTTTGAAAATAAGCCCTTAAGTATTGACGGAAATCAATTTTTTCCATTATAGTGGGCACATGGATGCCGACTTAAAAGCGCTGGAAAAAAAGCTAACGGGCTTAATTGCTTTGTGCACGGATTTGCGCAATGAAAACGCACAGCTGCGCCAAGATTTAAACGCCAGCGTCAGCGATGCGACGGCATTGAAAGCGAACATAGCAAAAGCCAGCGATCGCATTGAAGCCTTGATGGAGACGCTGCCTTAAGGCGGCATACGTAAGCTACTATGAGCCAAAGTAAAGCAGTTGACGTTAACATCATGGGTAGGGAATTTACGGTGTCTTGCACCGATGAAGAACGCCCAGGCTTAATCAACGCGGTTAATTTTTTAGATAAAAAAATGCGCGATATCCGTGATGGTGGAAAAATCATAGGGGTGGAACGCATTGCTATTATGGCCGCCTTGAATTTAGCCCACGAATTGCTCAATACCAAAAGTGGCAGCGTGGATGTCGGCGACATCAAACGCCGAATCAGCCAAATGCAAGATCAAATTGATGGCGTTTGTGCCAGCAAATAATCCCAGCCTAAAGTTAAATCTAGCGTAAAATCCCCTCCATAATTTTCCTTAAAAGGCAGCGAAATTTTAAGGTTAAAACGCAAGTAAAAT
>CALQUO020000116.1 GCA_943333775.2 Methylotenera oryzisoli | reverse complement strand
GTAGCTGTATCTGAAAGTGAAAAAAAATAGTAAGCAAGACTAAGTAGTCATGCATGTGGGCACGGATTTTTTGTTAAATACAAAATGATGCGTGCCCACATTTTTTTGGCTCAATAGCCGAGCGCTATGCAAAAATAATGCAGCTAGTTGACGAATGCCAGCTAAGCTTGCCCTGGCTTTGCAGTGGATGATGCAAGCCATTTTATCGCCCAATGCATAATCAACATTAATAAACTAGGCTGCCACCGTGCGGCTAATAAAATGGGCAACATAAAGATGACTATTAATCAGTCTGGTCTAGTGATCACATAAAGTGCAAAAACAGACTAAACAAGCCGTGGTAATCGGCGCTGGATTTGGCGGTATTGCTGCTGCCCTTAGGTTACGAGCAAAAGGTTACCAGGTCACCGTCATCGATCGCAGCCCTATGTTGGGTGGTCGCGCGCAAGTGTTTGTGCGCAACGGTTACACCCACGATGCTGGCCCAACAGTTATCACAGCCCCCTTCTTACTTGCCGAGCTATTTGAACTGTTTGGTGAAAAAATAGAACAACACATTAAACTGGTGCCGCTGACCCCTTGGTACCGCTTCTACTTTCAAGATAAGACCACGTTTGATTACGGCGGCACCTTGGAAGACACCCTGTCGGAAATAGACAAAATAGAGCCCAAAGACAAGGCCGGTTATTTAAAACTGCTGCGGCACTCGCAGGCTATTTTTGACATTGCCTTTACCCAATTATCGGCCAGGCCATTTCACCAATTTTTCTTAATGCTAACGTTGATCCCCAAGTTGATCCTATTAAAAAGCTACGAATCGGTTTGGGCGATGGTATCTAGGCACTTAAGCCACGCTAAGTTGCGCCTTGCCTTTTCAATACAACCCTTGCTGGTTGGCGGCAATCCGTTTTCAACCACCAGTATTTATGGCTTAATTCATTACCTAGAAAGGGCTTACGGGGTCTTTTTTGCCATGGGGGGAACCGGTGCCATAGTAAGCGAACTTAAAGGCCTGATGGAAAGAAATGGCATTGCCATAGTTTTAAACGCGACCGTTCAAAAATTGATGATCGATCAAGGCCGCGTGACAGGCTTGCTGTTAGAAGACGGAGAACACTACCCAGCCGATCTAATCGTTGCCAATGCCGATGCCACTTACCTGTATCAACGCATGGTGGATCAAAAGGATGTAGCGGTGTCCACTAAAATTAAACTTAAAGTGGCGCATTATTCCATGGGCTTATTTGTGGTTTATTTTGGCGCAACCCGCCAATATCCAAAGGTGGCGCATCATACTATTTGGCTGGGAAAAACCTACCAATCCTTACTGGAAAATATATTTGATAAAAAAATTCTATCCGAAGATTTTTCACTTTATTTGCATAGGCCCACTGCTACTGACTCTAGTTTTGCGCCTTTAGGGTGCGACAGTTTTTACGTACTTTGCCCTGTGCCTAATTTACAAGGCAACATCGATTGGGCAACAGAGGGTGAGGCACTAAAAGATAAAATTATTGATGCACTTGATAAAACCATATTACCGGAATTAAAAAAATACATCACAGACGATTTCTTCATGACGCCAAAAGACTTTAAGCAAGATTATTTAAGCACACATGGCGCGGGTTTTTCCATCGCCCCCTTGTTTAGGCAATCGGCTTGGTTCCGTTTTCATAACAAGGCCGAGGGCATCAAGCACTTATACTTAACCGGAGCCGGAACCCACCCAGGAGCTGGCTTGCCTGGGGTGCTTTGCTCAGCCAAAGTGCTGGATAAGCTTATTCCTGCAGAAGTGGATTTTAAATGACACAGCTTGCAAATCAGCAAATCGATTATCTAAAGGAATCCAACCAGGTTTTATCGAATAAGGGTAAAACATTTTCCTGGGCTAAGTTTTTTTTAACTAAAAAACAAGCTAATAGGGCCGTTCGCTTGTATCGATTTTGTCGATTTATAGACGATTTAGGCGACGAATACACCAGCATAAAATCGGCCAAACTGGCTTTGGACAAAATAACTCAGGATTTAAAAAGCGGTGCATCGAATGACCTCATCGTTGCCGATGCGATTGCACTTTTTAGCGAGTGTCAAATTGACGTTGGCATCCCCATTTTATTTATTGAAGGGGTATTGTCGGATTTGAAGCGAGTGAGAATTAAAAACGAACAAGAATTAATTGTTTATTGTTATCAAGTGGCGGGCACGGTGGGCTTGATGATGAGTAAAATTTTGGATGTGAATGACCCAAGAGCGTTAGCGCATGCCATTGATTTAGGCGTAGCCATGCAAATCACCAACATATGCCGAGACGTCACGGAAGACGCTCACCTCAAGCGCCGGTATTTACCGGCCAGCTTGATAGGCGATTTAGAACCCGCGCAATTGATTAATCCAGACTTAGCCACGCAGGGTAAATTGCGGGCCACATTAAAATCCCTACTGCAGCTGGCAGACCAGTATTACAAAAGTGGTTACGAAGGCCTCTGTTTTATAACCATACGATCAAGATTGAGTATTGCCATAGCGTCATCTTTGTATAGGCAAATAGGCATTATTTTGAAAAAACAACAATACGAATGTTGGCGCTTTAGATCGGTTGCATCCCCAAGCCTTAAGCTGAAATTAAGCATTAAAATTGTCATGACATCGTTGCTGGATAAGGATTTTTTTTACTACAAAAATCCTCACAAACAATTTTTGCATCTGGCCATTAAAAAGATGCCTTATGTCCACGCCTAGCTCATACGATCTCATTATTATTGGTGGCGGCTGCGCGGGTTTGAGTTTGGCCTCTAATTTAGCCAAGTTGCCTGGTGCCGTGCCAAAGGTTCTGGTGCTTGAGCAACGCGAGAAATACCGCAACGACAGAACCTGGTGTTTTTGGGACACAGCAAACGCAGCATGCAAATCTTTGGTTACACACTCATGGCCAACATTCCGTATTAAAGATAAGCAGCGAGCGTATGCATACGATGCATTAAAGCACCCTTACATGATGTTGGCGAGTGACGTTTTTTATAATCAAGCGCTGGCGGACATTGATCGTTGCTCGAATATCCAACTGTTGCTGGGTGAAGAAACAATAGGCTCAGCCATAAAAGTAAACCAGACATGGCAGGTCAAAACGGCAAGTGGCGAGCACTCGGCCAAATGGCTAGTGGATACCCGCCCACCTCGAGATATTGTAGAAACCGATTCGGTTCTTTGGCAGTCTTTTTTTGGACAAGAAATAGAATTGGATGTGGCCCATTTCGATGTCGATCAATGCGTGCTCATGGATTTTGACGATGGCTTTGCAAACGGCTTGGCCTTCGTCTACTTTTTACCCACATCGGCCAAGCAAGCGCTGATTGAATACACGGTATTTTCTGAGAGTCGCTATAAAAAGCCTGACTTGCAGCCATTGCTCATGCAGGCGGTCGCGCAATACACAGGCCAAATTGCGCATCGAGTCGTGAGGGAAGAGTGCGGCGTGTTGCCTATGGGCAATAAGCGCATCCAGGCTCATCAGGACCCTAGCTACGTCTTTTCTGGGTTGTATGCAGGAGGAGCTCGGCCCAGTTCAGGCTATGCCTTTCAACGCATCCAGGCTTGGGCTAAAGCCTGTGCTGTAAGCATGGTTGAGCAGAATCGATTGCTGCCATTTTCAAAAGACAAATGGCTACAAAGGTACATGGACGATTTATTTTTATACGTGATTAAAAGTCAGCCAAAAATGGCTAGCACGGTATTTAAGGCCTTATTTAAACATTGCCCGCTTTCGGCTTTGGTAAAATTTATGTCGGATCAAGCTAGTTTGTATGATGCTTTTTGTGTCATGAAGTCCTTACCGACTTTTCTTTTTATTCAATCCTTGCCTCGTTATCTGCTGCACAAGCTCAGCAAACATTAAGGCCTAATTGAATGAATAAATGGCT
>CALQUO020000115.1 GCA_943333775.2 Methylotenera oryzisoli | reverse complement strand
TTACCGGTAGGACGCATGCCAGATAAAACACGTTCGATTGCCATTTGATGAAAAACCTTAAATTGAGTCAGCGCTTATTATACAAACAAGCCTTTAAATTAAGCTATTTATTAACAGATAAACCGCATTGATGAATGGGTCAAGGATGCGACTCAAGACCCCAGTAAACAATAACACCAACAAAATAATGAAGCCAAAACGCTCTATCTGCGCAAACGGCCTAGCCAAATGCATGGGTAGCAAACTGACGGCGATGCGCCCGCCATCCAGTGGCGGCAAAGGCAATAAATTCAACACCATCAACACGATATTAATGCCTATACCGGCTTTGGCCATCAAGCTCAACGGCTCAGCCATGAATGACGGCGAGTCCATGGTTAATTTCAAGACCAAGGCCCAAAACAGCGCCATGACAAAATTGGAGGCAGGCCCGGCGGCGGCCACCCACAACATGTCTTTTTTGGGATGGCGCAAGCGACTGAAATTAACCGGCACCGGTTTGGCCCAGCCGAATAAAATGCCACCCAAAAGAATGGTCATGGCCGGTAACAAGATGGTGCCAAACGGGTCGATGTGCTTAAGTGGATTTAAGCTGATGCGCCCGGCTTGGTAGGCGGTCATGTCGCCAAAATACTTGGCGGCATAGCCATGCGCCGCCTCGTGCACGGTGATGGCAAATATTACCGGTGGTGCGTAAATAATGATTTTTTGTATGAGGGATAATTCCATCCAATCGCTTTCCTTATTTTATGCCAAACCAAACGGGCATAAATCGCCTAACCCCGCACGGATTAATTCTGGCACATCTTGGGTTAAATTAATTACCGAGGTGGCGCCCGCCAAACAATGGCCAACATCAATCACCAAGTCCACGCTGTGTTCTAATTTCTCGCGTATTTCCCATGCTTGAGTCAGCATCTCTTCTTCATCAGGCAGCAACAAAGTCATGCTTAACAATGGCGCATTGATGGCTTCCAATATGGCTTGCACTACCGCGTGTTCCGGTACGCGCAAGCCTATGGTGTTGCGCTTGGGGTGTTGCAGTTTACGCGGCACTTCACGCGTGGCATTCAAAATAAAAGTGTAAGAACCTGGCGTGTTGGCTTTGAGCAAACGAAATTGGCTGTTGCTGACTATGGCGTAAGTGCCTAACTCAGCTAGATTACGGCAAACCAAGGTAAACAGATGCTGCTCATCATCACCACGGATTTGCCGTATGCGCGCTTGGGCATCGCCGTGGCCTATCATGCAGCCCAAGGCGTAACCCGAGTCAGTGGGGTAAGCAATCACCCCACCGGCCTGCAATATCTCCGCCGTATGGGTGATCAAACGCGCTTGCGGATTGGCTAAATTAATATTAAACAGCTGCGACATGGTCCATCGATGTTAAGGCGGTTTATTGCATGGATTGAAATTGTGGCCAATCATGCCACACCGGCACGCAGTTGCTTGGCAAATCAGCCAAACGGCCCATTTCCATGAAGCTGATGCCAGGACCATGGTAATCCGACCCTTGTGAGGATTTCAGGCTAAATTGGTGGGCCAACTTAGCGAACTGTTGGTATTGAGGCGGGGTGTGGCTACTGGTGACCACTTCTATGGCCACGCCACCGTAACTTCTAAATTCATGCAGCAATTCCAACATATTGACCGAGCCCAAATCGTAGCGGCCGGGGTGGGCAATCACCGCCATGCCACCGCTCGCTATAATGAGTTCAACCGCTTGCTGTAAGTTCATCCATTGGTGTTCAACAAAACCAGGCTTGCCTTTCACCAAATATTTCTTAAATACCGTTTTAGTGTCTTTAACCAGGCCCAGCTCAACCAAGTAACGGGCAAAATGAATGCGGGTAATAATGCTTTGCTTGGCCAAGCGTTTCGCGCCTTGGTAGGCGTCGGCTATACCGGCTTTGGCCAAGCCCTCGCCCATTTGTTGCGCCCGCTCATCCCGCGCTATGCGCACTAGGGCCAAGGCTTTTTGCAAGGCAAGGTTGTTTGGGTCTATGTTTAAACCAACGATGTGCAGGGTTCGCTTTTTCCATGTTACGGATATTTCCACGCCATTAATTAAGGCTATGTTGTGTGCTTTAGCAGCCGCTTGGGCCGCCGGCAAACCGCTGATGTCATCGTGATCTGTCAATGCCAACACGTCGACGCCCTTAGCGGCGGCATAAGCCACCAAATCGGCTGGGCTTAATAAGCCATCAGACACGGTAGAGTGGGCATGTAAATCGAAATTTAAGGGCATGAACTAATTGAATAAGGGCCAATAGGATAAAGCTTGAAGAAAATACGCCTTGCGACACAGCATCAATCATAGCAAAATAACGACTCACACTAAAGCATTGTTAATCATTGATTTTTTCTTGCCACAAGCAGCTCTGAAAGCGAACCCACAGCCACCATGAATAAGTTTTTGTTTGACCTGTTTCCAGTCATTTTATTTTTCATTGGATTTAAGTTTTTTGGTATCTTTACTGCCACCGCGGTCGCCATTTTAGCCACCTTAGGGCAAATAATTTACAGCAAACTTCGCCACGGCAAAGTGGAAAAAATGCTCTTAGTTAGCGGCGCCATTATCGGCCTGCTGGGTGGCATCACACTGATTTTGCACGACAAAAGCTACATTATGTGGAAGCCCACCGTGCTTTACTGGGTCATGGCTGCGGTGCTCTTGCTTTCCAATTTATTTTTCAAGAAAAACTACATCCAACAAATAATGGGCAAAATGATAGACGCCCCCACCGCCATATGGACTAGGCTTAATTATGCTTGGATAATTTTTTTAATTTCATTGGGCTTTTTAAACCTCTACGTGGCTTTTAATTTCAATGAAAACACCTGGGTAAATTTCAAGCTATTTGGCGTCACATTGATTATGTTTCTATTCATAATCGGCCAAAGCTTGGCCTTGAAAAATTACCTCATAGAAGAAGAAAAAGGCGGTGAGCAATAATGTGGTACGTCATCGTCGCCGAAGACGTCCCTAACAGCCTAGAAAAACGCATTGCAGCTAGGCCAGCGCACCTCACCCGCTTGCAAGCTTTGCAAAAAGCCGGCCGTTTATTGGTGGCTGGCCCGTTTCCGGCAATAGATAACGTCGACCCAGGACCAGCTGGTTTCACCGGCAGCCTCATCATTGCCGAATTTGCCAATTTAGCGCAGGCCAAAGAATGGGCTAACAATGACCCTTTTGTCAGCGCAGGGGTTTACGCTCACGTGTCGGTCAAGCCGTTCAGAAAAACCTTACCGGCTTAAACGTATGCATTTAACCCACCTTATCAAGCAACGTTTGCAGGCATTAGAGCCGCAGGACTTAAGCATACAAGACGACAGCGCCTTGCATGCTGGGCATGCCGGCAATCAAGGGGGCGGGCATTTTAGCTTGAGAATATGCAGCGCGCATTTTTCGGGCAAATCTCAGGTCATGCGCCATCGCTTGGTCTATGCGCAATTAGCTGATTTAATCCCCAACAAAATTCACGCCTTAAGCATCAACGCCATTGCCCCACAAGAGCTATAATCAAGCCGAACTATTACAACTAACTTTTTACATTAAACCCATAACATAAGGATTTTTCATGAAATTCACCACCACCCTGATCGCACTGGCCATTTTATCCATGACACCAAGCGCAAATGCCGCCGACAACTTAGCCACGGTTAACGGCAAAGCTATAAAGCAATCCATATACGACTATATTGCAAAGGATGCCACAGCTCGCGGTCAAAAAGTGGATGGCCAAGTTAAACAAGCCATCACTAATAAATTGATTGATTCGGAACTGGTCTTCCAAGAAGCGCAAAAACTGGGATTGGATAAACAAGCGGATTACCTTGCACGTGAAGAGTTATCACGTCGCGAATTATTGACCTCTATGTATTTGCAGGATTTTGTGAAAAAGAATCCGATTAGCGAATCCGAAAC
>CALQUO020000114.1 GCA_943333775.2 Methylotenera oryzisoli | reverse complement strand
GCATCAACCACAAACCAATCGCGCTTCACTTCATGAGATTTTGCTGAGAAGGTTTTCATTGTCTTATCAATACTATGGCTAAAAAAATTAAGAGGCGGATTTTATGCTGAAGCAAAGCAGTTTGTCAAACATTATGTGCAGCACAAACACGAATAATTGCAATTAGCTTTAATGCGGGAAATTTTCTTCCGGCATTTTACCCTAATGACCCAGATCAAATGAGGAATAAGACGCTAGGAAAAGACAATTAAATACGAAAAAACCTTTAAATAAAAGAATAGTGGCCTACAAGTCCTACAAACACTGCCAAACCAAACCAATTATTGTGTAAAAAGGCTTGGAAACAGCTTTCTTTATCACGCTGCCGGATTAAAAAATAATGGCGTATAGCCACTCCCGCAGCCGCCAGCAAACCCAAATAATACAAATACCCTAAGTGCGTCATCTGCCCTGCATAAGCCAATAGCAGCAAGCTCAGCGCATAACAACTCATGACGGCCATGACATCGAAGCGGCCAAAAGTGATAGCCGATGAGCGTAGGCCAATTTTCAAATCGTCATCACGGTCCACCATGGCGTACTCAGTGTCGTAAGCAATCGCCCAACAGACATTGGCCAGCAACAATACCCAAGCCACGTCAGGGATGCTGTTGCTGGTAGCGGTAAAGGCCATGGGGATGCCCCAGGCGAAAGCGATGCCCAGATAAGCTTGCGGGATTGCGAAAAAGCGTTTGGTCAATGGGTAAGTCATGGCCAAAAACAAGGCGACAAAAGATAAAGCTATGGTGTAACGATTTAATACGCAAACTAAGGAAAACGCCAGTAGGCTTAAGGCCGCCGCCAACAACGCGGCTTCTTTCTTGCTCACTTCTTGTTTGGCTAAGGGCCGGTTTTGCGTGCGTTCAACCAAGCCATCGTATTGGCTGTCGGCCACGTCGTTCATCACGCAACCGGCACTGCGCATCAGCCCCGTGCCAGCCACAAAAACAATGAGTAATCGCCAATCTGGCTGACCTTGGCCGGCTATCCACAAAGCCCATAAAGTTGGCCACAACAAAAGCAATATGCCTATGGGTTTATCCAAGCGCATTAGCCGTTCGTAGGCGTCCAGTTTTTTTACTAATGCATCGCTGATTAGCTTCATGAGGCTGCCACCAGTTCGGGTAAAAACACCTCGGTCACCATAATGTTCGCCTTATGCAAATGAAACACCGAACGGCGCGCCCATAAGTAATGAGGCTTAGGGTCAATATTCGCTACCGCTTGCTGATATAAGGCATGCCGCGCATGCAGTTTTTGGAAACGTAAGGCCGTGCGTTTAATTTGGGGATTGCCAAACAAGGCTGCACCCAAGGGCTGGTTGCCTAATTGATGCAAGCCTAACCAAGGCCCACGCAAACTGTATAATGGCAGCACGCTGTGCGCAAACACCACGGCTTGCCGGTTGCCCAGCAATAGCACATTGCGTATCAATGCCACTTGCCGAAAAGTCAGGCCTAAGGCCGGCATTTCATCTAGGTGGGCCCGGCCATGACTGACCGATAAAGGCTGCACGGCAAAATCGGCAAAGCGCGCTTTCAAACGCGTGGTCAATGAACCGCGGTCGCTTAATACCGGACGGTAGAGGCCACTTAATAGCGGTTTTTTAAGCCAACGGGCGCGCTTATTCTGCATGGTGGGGTTGGTAAGTTAGGCGGTACACGGTAAAAATTATGACACAGAATCGCCGCAATGCCGCGACACCAGCAAGCAAACAACACGCATGAGATTAGACTTTAACCAGTTCATCGACATAACCTAACCAGCGATCAAGGTGCTGCTCCACCGCACTGGGGTAGTCATTTAATAAGACCTCGGCCTTAGACTTTGCGTATTCTAATAAATCGGCATCGCGATTCAAATCGGCTATTTTCAGCATGGGCACCCCGCTTTGGCGTAAACCTAAAAACTCGCCTGGGCCGCGTAAATTCAAGTCAGCCTGGGCGATGGCAAAACCATCGCTGCTCTCGAAGATGACTTTTAATCGGGCGCTGGCCATTTCTGATAGCTTGTTTTGATAAAGTAATATGCAAGTGCTTTTAGCCGCCCCTCGACCGACGCGGCCACGCAGTTGATGAAGTTGGCTCAAGCCCATACGTTCGGCGTGCTCTATGACCATTAAATTCGCGTTGGGCACGTCCACGCCCACCTCCACCACGGTAGTGGCCACCAGCAGTTGTATGCGACCAGCACTAAACTCAGTCATTACCGCCTGTTTTTCTGCCGATTTAAGTCGGCCGTGCACCAAGCCTATGGCCAATTCCGGGAAAATAGTTTGCATCAAGGCGAAGGTGTCGTTGACGGTAACCAATTGCAAGGCTTCCGATTCTTCAATTAATGGGCAGACCCAATAGGCTTGGTGGCCTTGTGCGCAAGATTCCCGAACCCGCTGCAAAATTTCATCGCGGCGCGTTTCGGATACTAATTTGGTGACAATGGGCGTGCGCCCAGGCGGCAATTCGTCTATCACCGACACGTCCAGATCCGCGTAATAACTCATGGATAAGGTGCGCGGAATGGGCGTGGCAGTCATCATCAATTGATGAGGTTCCGGCTGGCCTTTTTGCCGCAAAGCCAAGCGTTGCTGCACGCCAAAACGGTGTTGCTCATCAATAATTGCCAAGCCTAATTGCTTAAATTGCACCGCCTCTTGAAACAAAGCATGGGTGCCCACCGCTAATTGCGCGCTGCCGTTTGCAATAGCCTGCATGGCCAGCTCACGGTCTTTTTTTGATTGGCTGCCGGTTAACCAGGCAGTTTGTATGCCAAGTGGCTTAAGCCAACCCAGCATTTTTCGATAATGCTGTTCCGCTAAAATTTCCGTGGGCGCCATCAGCGCCACTTGCCAACCGTTTTCTATGGCTTGCAAGGCGGCCATGCAGGCCACAATGGTTTTACCGCTGCCCACGTCACCTTGTAATAGGCGCTGCATAGGATGGGCCTGAGTTAAATCACGCTCGATTTCCAAGGCGACTTTTTGTTGGGCTGCCGTTAGGGCAAAGGGCAAGCTTTTGAGTAAAGCCGAGACCCATTTTTTGGATGGCATAAACCTAGGCGCATCGACACTGCGGCGGCGCGCATAATGTTTGCGCATGGACAACTGTTGCGCTAACAATTCGTCCAAGGCTAAGCGCCGACTGTGTGGCGTGGTTTTATCCGACAAAGCCACGACGTCGGCATTGGCGGCCGGGTTATGCAAGGCCTGCAAACTGTCAGCAAAACTTGGTAAATTTAAGGCTTGATAGATACTGGCTGGCAGCGTCTCAGCCCATACCTGTTGCCTTAAGGCGAGGCCAATGGCTTTACGCAAACTGGATTGGCTTAAGCCGGCGACGGTCGGATAAACCGGCGTGAGAGTTTGTGCAACGACGCTGGTTTCGCCCACTGCCTTGCAGTTCGGGTGCACCATTTCGTATCCAAAGAAACCGCTACGCACTTCACCGTAAACCCTCAGTTTTTTACCCACTTTTAAGGCGGCTATTTGGCTAGGATAAAAATGCAAAAAACGTAAAGTGAGTTGACCGCTGGTGTCTTCCAATCTGGCCATCAAGGCTTTTCTTGGTTTATAACTGACCTCGGCATGCACAATCTCGCCTTCCACTTGCACCGATTCCCCGACGCGCAAATCCCGCACGGCTGTTATGTGGGTTTCGTCGATATAGCGCAGCGGCAGATGCAACAACAAACCCTGCAAAGACTGAATTCCAAGTTTACTTAAGTTGCTAATAAGAGGCTTGCTTAAGGCGGAGATGGAGCTAAGCGGGGTCATAAAAAACGGCGTCTAAAACAAGTGGCCAAAGCCAATTAGCTGACGGATTTACCATCGTGCGTCGCTGGGTTGCCCTTGCTTCGATTGATGCGCACCACATCGGGAATTTTTCGTAAACCG
>CALQUO020000113.1 GCA_943333775.2 Methylotenera oryzisoli | reverse complement strand
TTCCGCTGGTTTTATCAAACCGACTCAATTGCGTGGAATAGCCAAAATGGCTGTATGAAAACCTGGGGAAAGTGTGCTTGCCATCAATTACATAGGTTTCTGGGGCAGCCCAGGCCGATCCCAATACTGCCATTAAACTAAAAGCGGCGACTGTTTTTTTCATTTTTTACCTTGCCTCTAAAGAACCACTAAGGTTTTAAATAACATCTTCATAGCGATGTTAGCAGACAAGATTCAAAATATCAGCACATTAAGTTGGCTGGGGATTTTACCGTTTCTATCAAGACCGCTTGCTTGGTTTTATCCAGAGGCTAGCAAATAAGTAAAGGTGAAGGTATCGGGCTCAAAAAATTGCTTAATGATGGTGTTATCTCCCTTAGGTATTATTTAGTTAGCTTGGCTCTGCATAGCTGAAATAAAGGTTTCGTTGGCGGCGACTTCCGCACTCATTTGCATGGCCAATTGACCGCAAACCAATGCACACAAGTCAAAAATCTGCTGGTCTAGTATGCTGTAATAGGCTTTGGTACCTCTGGCATCGCGTCTAATTAAATTGGCGGCGCTTAAGATAGTGAGGTGCTTGGATACATTGGCTTGCGTACCTCCAGATAGCGCCACCAATTCGCTAACGTTCTTCTCGCCATCGCGCAGGCCATTTAGTATTTTCAAGCGCATGGGTTCAGCCAAGAGCTGAAAGTATTTGGCTATACGCGAGTAAGCTATGTCATCAAGTTGCATCATTCGTTTCCTCAAATAAAACTGTTTGTTTATATTACATGAGTATATAGTTATATAAAAATGTATTTGCTAAAATATTCCTATTATTCACAGAGACCCCACCATGCAACTCACCATTGATTGGCTGCATTACACCCCAGGCAGCGCCTTAACTGGCGGCTTGATGCTAGGCATAGGCGCCAGTTTGTTGCTGTTGTTTAGCGGCAAAATTGCCGGCATAAGCGGCATCCTTGCCTACGTCATTAAACCAACGCATCTGTTTAGCCAAGACGCTGCTTGGCGCGTCCTATTCCTCATAGGCTTAATTAGCGCAGGCACAATGTATCCGTTTATCGCCGCCTTACCGCCGGCCAGCATCGCTGCCAGCAACCCCACTTTGATTATGGCAGGGCTGCTGGTAGGCTTCGGCAGTCGCATGGGATCGGGTTGCACTAGCGGTCACGGCATATGTGGATTAAGCCGCTTATCCTTGCGCTCCATGGTGGCCACCCTTAGCTTTATGACGGCGGGCTTTGTCACTACTTACCTTACCTTGCACGCGAGCTAAACCATGAAAAATACCATCACCTTTTTAGCAGGGCTTATTTTTGGACTGGGCTTGATTGTCTCCGGCATGACCAATCCGGCCAACATAATCGGCTTTTTGGATATCGCGGGTAATTGGAACCCAAGTTTGGTCTTTGTCATGTTGGGCGGCATCAGCATTGCATTTTTTGCTTTCCGTTACATGGCCAATAAAAAACTAACGCTATTCAAGGAACCAGTGCATTTACCCGGCACCACCCACCTTAGCAAAGAGTTGGTAATCGGCAGCCTATTCTTTGGCGCTGGCTGGGCACTAGCCGGCTTTTGCCCAGGACCGGCACTGGTCGCTCTTGGCATGGGATCAAAACAAGCCGGCTTGTTTGTGCTTTCTATGGTCATAGGCATGCTTGCTCACGATAGCTTGTTTAAAAAAAGCTCACACTAAGCACGCCAATTGATGTTGCCATCATATTTATTTCATATTCACGCACCACACTAATAAACCTATAGAGCCAGTGGTTGGTGTTATGGGGTTAGAAATGAATAAATGGAACGTATTAGTTTGGTTGGTGGAGTGGGGATTCATGCCTTCCCTCATATTGGTGTATTTGTTGTCTATGTTCGCCTAAAGCAGAGTTAAAAAGTGGCCTTGTCTAAATCGCACGCCCGCTAGACCAACTAAGCAATCAGAATGATCCATGCAAGCTGAGTCGTTTTATCGTATGATTTTAGCTCTGTATGCAGATGGATTAGGATGCAAAAATGAAAAACATATTGATTGCCAATTCCAAGGGTGGGGCAGGCAAAACAACCTTAGCCACTAATCTGGCCTCATACCTAGCAGCTTTAGGACACAGGGTGCTGCTACAAGATTTGGATCGGCAACAATCGTCGGCGCAATGGCTAAGCCGAAGACCGGCTGACCTTCCAATTATCCACAGCTACAACGCGCACAATAAAGAAAAATCTAAAGACACCACATGGGTGGTGACTGACACAGCCGCCGGCCTACGCGATGAAAAATTGGCTGACGCCGTCAAGCAAGCCGATTGCGTGATTGTGCCTATCCAACCGTCTGCTTTTGACATGGGCGCCAGCAGCGATTTTCTTGATCATTTAGCCGAGGAAAAAGCAGTGCGGAAAAACAAAACCTTTGTCGCCTTGGTCGGCATGCGAGTCAACAGCCGCACCCATGCCGCCGCCACCCTGGCCGATTTTATGGAAGAAACGGGCTTCCCGGTGCTCACCCACCTCAGAAACGCGCAGGTTTATGCCACGGCAGCCGAATTAGGCATAGGCTTGTTTGACATGCGTCCCTCCTTGGTTGCGCAAGACATGGAGCAGTGGGCACCGCTGCTTAATTGGATTAAAGAAGCGACCGCTGAATAAAAAAGCACCCGCAATAATTTGCCGGTGCTCCAATAAAAAACGCTCACTTAAAGCCGGCCGGTTTGCTTAACGTAGGCTTGGATTGGCGTTAATTTTTTCTTTATTTAACTTCTCTGCCTTTTGTTTTTCCGCTTTCTCTTTGGCTTCTGCTTCTTTAGCCGCTTTTTTCGCTTCTTTCTCTTTAATAGTAAACATATTCTTGCGCCATTCTGACAACAATTCGTCGTCTATCTCGAGCTGTATGGCCAATGCCTCTAGTGTACTTAGTTTTTTATCTTCTAATTTTCGAGCGGGCTTACCGCGCATTCTGCTTAATAGACGTTGCGATTCGTCTTCGCTTAACTCTTTGGCTTTTTCAAGGTATTCGTCGGCCGGCGGTTTAATTTTCATGCTCACTCCCTTTTTTAGTTATTTCCAACAGGGGTGAGTTTATCGGTTTTAATTGAAGCTTAGGTTACACATTTATGACAATAGCAAATCGTCTCTTTTCAATCTTGTACTTTTCATATTGCTGTCATATTCAAAGCCTAAAGTTAATTAATTACTCCTTGAGATATTGTCTCAACTCGGGGCACCTTAAACAGCGCCCCTTTTTTATCCCTTTCGCCATCTAAAATACGCTCTTCTTTTAGTATGCCAAGTTAATTATTTTTTAACACATGGCCACTTGTAAAATAGTGCGTCAAACACATTTGATGCAAAAACCAAGTGTTTTTTTTCTGGATTGTTTTGAATAAAGCCATTGATCACCTGCACTCTTTGTTTTAATGAAACATTGGCAGGCACGCATATTTTCTTGTCGTAACTGGCGTTGTCTTCTACCCCCAAAATAATACCTATGCAAACCCCTTGATCAAATCCCTGTTGCTTGTTTGTATCTAGGTAAGCTTGGCAATGTTTGTTCAGGTATGGAGTGTTTAATTGGATGCCATCCAATGCGGGTTGAGACACGGCCACTTTTGCTAAAGTCAGCAACAAGCATCCAATCAAAATAACTTGCAAGATTTTCATGCGATCTTTCCTGTTGCAGTTTTAGTCTATTAAACAGACAGTAAAGAATAGGCAGCCATGCCATTTGCTAATAAACGCTTGTTGCCGGCCAATTCGGCAATTTCCAATAAACTAAGCGCGCCGGCAATGCCCACGTTGGCTTGGCGCATCAGTTCAGCCGCGGCCAATAAGGTACCGCCTGTCGCCACCACATCGTCTATGATCAACACTTTTGCCTGTGCCGGTATGGTTTGGGCTTGAATTTCCAAAGCATCTTGGCCGTACTCCAAGCCGTAAG
>CALQUO020000112.1 GCA_943333775.2 Methylotenera oryzisoli | reverse complement strand
GTAGACACGGTTTCTGGATTGCAGTTAACCATGATGGTTTCATAACCGTCTTCGCGCATGGCAAAAGCAGCGTGCACGCAGCAATAATCAAACTCGATGCCTTGGCCGATGCGGTTTGGACCGCCGCCCAATATCATGATTTTTTTCTTATCACTGGGGGCGGCTTCGCACTCTTCTTCGTAGCTAGAATACATGTAGGCGGTGTTGGTAGCAAACTCCGCCGCACAGGTGTCAACGCGTTTATAGGCTGGGCGTACTTGTAAAGCTTGTCGATAGGCACGCACGGCGTGTTGATCGGTATTGAGCAAGCTGGCTAAACGCCTATCGGAGAACCCGCTGCGTTTTAATTTCAGCATGGCAGCTTTATCTAGATCAGCGATTTGCTTGCCTTTTAAGGCTTGCTCCCGGTCTATAAGATCCTTAATTTGCACCAAGAACCAATGGTCTATTTTGCAGATGGCGTAAACCTCATCCACGCTCATGCCCAATCTAAAGGCATCGGCCACGTACCAGATACGCTCCGGCCCAGGCACACCCATTTCTTTGGTAATCAAGTCTAAGTCGGTGGTTTTTTCATCCAAACCGTCCACGCCCACTTCCAAGCCACGCAAGGCTTTTTGGAAAGACTCTTGGAACGTTCGGCCCATGGCCATCACTTCGCCCACTGATTTCATTTGCGTGGTTAAACGCGAATCGGCTTGAGGGAATTTCTCAAAGGCAAACCTAGGAATCTTCGTCACCACGTAATCGATAGACGGCTCAAATGAAGCCGGCGTTGCACCGCCGGTAATCTCGTTACGCAATTCGTCCAAGGTAAAGCCCACCGCTAATTTAGCGGCAACTTTAGCGATAGGAAAACCGGTTGCTTTGGATGCCAGCGCAGACGAACGCGAAACGCGCGGGTTCATCTCAATAACAATCATCCTGCCGTCTTGTGGGTTGATGGCAAACTGTACGTTCGAACCGCCGGTGTCCACACCAACTTCACGCAATACGGCAAGCGAGGCATTGCGCATGATTTGGTATTCTTTATCAGTCAAGGTTTGGGCTGGCGCAACGGTAATCGAGTCGCCGGTATGGACACCCATCGGGTCTAGATTTTCAATGGAGCAGACGATGATGCAATTGTCTGCAGAATCGCGCACTACTTCCATTTCGTATTCTTTCCAACCCAGCAAAGACTCCTCAATCAGCAATTCGCTAGTGGGCGAAGCATCCAAACCGCGCTCGCAGATGGCAACGAATTCTTCACGGTTGTATGCAATGCCACCGCCACTGCCGCCCATGGTAAAGGACGGGCGAATAATCGCCGGGTAACCGATGCCCGGTTGGACTTGTAAGGCTACTTCCATGCTGTGGGCAATCACGGAGCGGGCTGAGCCTAAGCCTATCTTGGTCATGGCTTCTTTGAATTTTTGCCTGTCTTCTGCCTTGTCTATGGCCTCTTTGGTGGCGCCTATCAATTCCACTTTGTATTTGGCTAAGACACCGTGCTTATCTAAATCCAAGGCGCAATTGAGTGCTGTTTGCCCACCCATAGTAGGCAATAAGGCATCAGGGCGCTCTTTAGCAATAATCTTTTCCACTACTTGCCAAGTCACTGGTTCAATGTAAGTGGCATCGGCCATTTCCGGATCGGTCATGATGGTGGCCGGGTTGGAGTTCACCAATATGACACGGTAGCCCTCTTCGCGTAAGGCTTTGCAGGCTTGGGCACCGGAATAATCAAACTCGCAGGCTTGACCAATCACAATAGGCCCAGCGCCTATGATAAGTATGGATTTAATGTCTGTACGTTTTGCCATAATTTTGTTGCCAGTCGTTGGTCGTGAGTGCTTGCTTAACCCTGTCCGAAAACACGGAGGTAAGGTAAGCCTGCCGACTGCCGACTAACGGCCTGTCTCCATTAATTCAATAAATTGATCAAACAAATAACTCATTTCAGTCGGGCCTGGGCTGGCCTCAGGGTGACCTTGGAAACTAAAGGCCGGTTTATCGGTGCGGGCTATGCCTTGCAAGCTGCCATCAAACAAAGATACATGCGTGGTTTTAAGGTTGGACGGTAAGCTGGCCGCATCCACCGCAAACCCATGATTCTGACTGGTAATGTAAACGCGTTTGGTTTTGATGTCTTGAACCGGGTGATTGGCGCCGTGGTGACCAAATTTCATTTTATGAGTTTTTGCTTGACTGGCTAAAGCCAACAACTGGTGCCCCAAACAAATCCCAAAGGTGGGAATGCCGCTATCGATGATGGTTTTAATGGCAGCAATAGCGTAATCGCATGGTGCTGGGTCACCTGGCCCATTTGATAAAAACACGCCGTCCGCTTGGTAAGCCAACACGTCAGCCGCAGAGGTTTGCGCCGGCACCACAGTTACTTTGCAACCGCGCGAAACCAACATGCGCAAAATATTACGCTTGACGCCAAAGTCGTAAGCCACAACGTGGAATTTTTTAGCCGGTGGTTGGCTAAAGCCTTGGCCTAAAGCCCACTCGGCCTCAGTGAATTCATAAGGCTTACTGCAACTGACCACTTTGGCCAAATCCATGCCTGTCAAACCAGGGAAGCCTTCAATTAGACTCATGGCAGCGGCAATGGCTTTCGCCTCATCCGCCTCACCGGCGATGATGGCTCCGGTTTGGGCGCCTTTTTCTCGCAGGATGCGAGTCAGCTTGCGTGTATCGATATCGGCGATGGCCACCACTTTATTGGCCACCAAATACTCGCTTAAAGATTGGCTGCTTCTGAAATTACTGTGAATCAAAGGCAAGTCACGAATGATCAAACCGGCGGCATAAACTTGGCCAGACTCCACGTCTTCTAGGTTGATGCCGTGATTGCCAATGTGTGGGTAAGTTAAGGTAACAATTTGTTTGGTATACGAAGGATCGGTTAAGATTTCTTGGTAACCGGTCATGGCGGTGTTAAACACCACCTCACCGACTGTTTGGCCGGCAGTGGCCTGACCCGATGCACCAATAGAACGACCACGAAACACAGTTCCATCTGCAAGTACTAGGACGGCGGGCAGGTTTTGTGACACGGCAACTCCTTGTTTTAATGGCCTTTAATTTTTAAAGGCCATTAATGATCGTTTATAAAGTCGTTTCCCATCATGAACGGATGGCAGATACGCAAAACGGGAGGAGTAGGTGTACTCTTCCCGTTTCAGAATTAACGAATTATAGCGAAAGTCGGGTCGGAGTTCAACGACGTATTGCAAAAATATCCCACTTAGTTCACCGGCAAAAAGGCCAGCACGGCAAATTAAGCTTAGCGCAAATTGAGCACGTCTTGCATGTCAAATAAGCCATGTTGTTTGCTGCTTAAAAATTTAGCGGCGCGCAACGCGCCTAATGCAAAGGTCGCGCGACTGCTAGCTTTATGTGTTAATTCCACGCGCTCACCAGTCCCAGCAAACAACACCGTGTGATCGCCGACCACGTCTCCACCGCGCACGGTGGCAAAACCTATGGTACTTGGGTCACGCTCACCGGTGACGCCCTCACGGCCGTAGATCGCGCACTCTTCTAAATTGCGACCCAAGGCACTGGCGGCCGCCTCACCTAAACGCAAAGCTGTACCCGATGGGGCATCCACTTTATGCCTATGGTGCGCTTCTAATATTTCGATATCGTAACCGCTATGCAACACCTTGGCTGCAGCTTGCACCAAATTAATTAACAAGGTCACGCCCACGCTCATATTGGGCGCAAAGACGATGGGGGTTTTTTTGGCAGCAAGCTGAATGGCCAATTTTTGTTCGGCGGAAAAACCGGTCGTGCCTATGATCATTTTTACGCCATGCTGTTGGCAGGATGCTAGGTAAGCCATGCTAGCTTCTGGACGAGTAAAGTCGACCAACAAGTCGGCATTTTTTAAGGCTGCATCAATGTCATCGGTCAGTTGCACCCCGGACACGCTACCAAATTGCTCGCCGGC
>CALQUO020000111.1 GCA_943333775.2 Methylotenera oryzisoli | reverse complement strand
GAGCAATACTTCACTTCCTGCCAAACAGCTTGCCATTTCTTGCGCCAAACAAAAGGGCGTTGGCAGGTGGCGCAAATTTTACTCGGGAAGTTTTCTTTTTTTAACATAGCCATGGCGGGATGACAGCCAGTTGATTTAACTTAGGCGCCCCTCAGATTTTGGCGGCCCGTCTATTTTCCGGTTTGACCAATAGCATGTGCACATCGCCCAGTGCGCGTTCTTCAAATCCGCCCTCGCAATAGCACAAGTAAAAATCCCACATGCGCAAGAAAGTGTTTGGGTAACCTAATTGCTTCACCTGTGCTAAATGTGCAAAAAAGTTTTGCCGCCATGCCGCTAAGGTTTTGGCGTAATGCGGGCCTATGTCTTCTAAATCAAATAAGCGCATGTCGGTGGCTCGTGTGATGCTGTCTAGCATGGCCGTGACCGAAGGAATGCAACTGCCGGGAAAAATGTGGCGTTGGATAAAATCCACCGATTTAATTGCGGCGGCGTAACGTTGGTCGACGATGGTGATGGCTTGCAGCAGCATCATGCCCTGCGGTTTTAATAAGGCGCTGCAGCAGGCAAAGTAGGTGTCGTAAAAGTGATGCCCCACCGCCTCTATCATTTCTATCGACACCAGCTTGTCGTATTGGCCGCTTAAATCGCGGTAGTCGGTCAGCAACACGGTGATTTGATTTTGCAAACCGAGGGCGGCGATGCGCTCGGTGGCCAAATCGTATTGCGCTTTCGAAATGGTGGTGGTGGTGATTTTGCACTGATAATGTTGCGCGGCATAAATGGCAAAGCCGCCCCAGCCGGTGCCGATTTCCAGCACGTGGTCGGTCGTTTTTAAATCGAGTTTTTTACAGATGGATTTGAGCTTGTTCAGCGAGGCTTGCTCCAAGGTGTCCTTGGTGGAACTAAAGATGCCCGAGGAATACATCATGGTCGGGTCCAGCATCAGCTTGAAAAAGTCGTTACCCAAATCGTAATGGGCCGAGATGTTGCGGCGACTGCCTTGTTGGGTGTTTTTGTTTAAACGATGCAAAAACGCTTGGATGGGTGTGGTCAGTTTTGCCCATCCGCTTTCTATGCCATCTAATAGCGATTGATTGCGGACCATTAAGCGGATCAAGTTGGTCAAGTTCTCGCAATCGTATAGATCGCGCATGTAGGCTTCGCCTGCCCCTATTGAGCCACCAAATACCACTTCGCCATAAAACTGCGCGTCCTTTATGGTGAGCGTGACGTGAATGTCGGCTAAGGCCGACAAGCGATTGGCCTCACCAAATGTTAGGCTTTGATCACCGTCTATCAGCGTCAATGTGCCGTGCTTTAATGGCTGCAAGCGATGGATTAAAATCCGTTTGGCCAAACGGTCTAAGCGCCTTGGCTTGGGCGTCAATTTACCTAATGCGGGAGTGATAGTGGATTTGCTTGTGGTCATCTTGAGATCTATTTTTTTAAGGGTGAGGAATAAAGGGCACGCGTTTGAGCCACAATTTGAGGGCTTGCCAATAAATGGCCAGCACCACTTTTAGCGTCATAAAGGGGTAATGCAGCAACACTTTTAGCATGTTAGCCGGGGTCATGGCTATGCGCTTTAAGGTCAGCGTGGCATCGAATTTTTTCACCCCGGCTTGGGCATTTTCCATGTGCACGAATAACTCTTGACTAGGGGCATGAAAGCGCCAATCGTAATCCATGTTCATTGGCAAGAAGGGTGAAATGTGAAAAGACTTGTCGAACATAAATCGATAAGGCGCTTGTTTGTCTTGGCAATCGAGCACGTAATGATGGCGCTCGCCCCAAGGCGTGTTAGTGATTTCAGCGACAATGTATTGCAAGGTTTGGCCTTGTGCATCAAAGCAATAATAAAAACTCACCGGGTTAAAGATAAAGCCAAAATAACGCATGTGCGTGAGTAAGCGGATTGGGCCTTGCGGACGGTTGCCGGTGCGGTTAAAAACCAAATCACGGATGCCGCCGGCCAAATCATCTGTTTGCCCATGGTGGTAATCGCGGTTAAAAAAACTGGCTACATTGCGACTTTGCCAAGAGCAAAACCAATAGGCTTTAAACAACTGCGGCAGTTCAGCCAAATCCAAATACACCATGAATAAGCTGTAGTTAAAACCATGCGGCACTGGTAAGTAACGCTGATGCTTTACCTGGCCGGTATAAATGCAGCTGTTAAGCATACTCATTTAGCGATGGCTCGTTCAAAGTGTTCCAAGGCCGCCAAGGCGCTGACCACGCCGTCTTCATGGAAGCCATTGCGCCAATAAGCCCCGGCATAAGCAGTGCGATTCACGCCGCTGATTTCGGCATGGCGAGATTGCGCCGCCACACCAGCTGGGGTGAACACCGGGTGGGTGTATTCCAGTTTTTTTATAATCTTGTTCGGGTCTATTTTCGCGGTGTGATTGAGTGTGACCAAGAACGGTTCAGGGGAGTCCAAGGACTGCAAAATGTTCATGTTGTAGGTGACCGCCGCCAATCCTAATTCTTGCTCCGTTAGGTGGTAGTTCCATGCCGCCCAAGCCAATTTTTTCTTGGGCATTAGGCTGGCATCGGTGTGCAAAACAATCTGATTTTTTTGGTAGGGCAGCGCGCCCAATATAGCTTGTTCTTCTGCCGACGCATCCGCCAATAGGCTAAGTGCATGGTCGCTGTGGCAGGCGAAAAACACCCAATCAAATTTCTCCGCGGCTTGATTTTGCAGCTGCACGCTCACCGAGCCTTTGTTGCGCTTGACGCGAAACACCGGACTATTTAAACGGATCTTGTCTTTAAAGCCGGCAGTCAGTTTCTCCACGTAAGCTTTAGAACCACCCTGTATGACTCGCCACTCGGGTCTATCAGCCACGCTTAACATGCCGTGGTTGTGGAAAAAGCGTATGAAAAATTTACTGGGAAAGTCAAACATCTGCTTAGGCGATGCCGACCAAATTGCCGAGCCCATGGGTATGATGTAATGCTTAATGAACGCTTGGCTGTAGCGGTGTTTTTTTAAATAGTCGGCAAATGGCAGGTCGGCCACCGCCGCGTTTAACATTAAGGGCGCTTCTTTATTAAAGCGCAGGATGTCCCTGATCATCAATAAAAAGCTGGGCCTAAAAGCATTGCGGCGTTGCGCAAACAAGCTGTTTAAGCTGGTGCCGTTGTACTCCAAGCCGGACACTTCATCGCGCACGCTAAAACTCATTTGGCTGGCTTGCGTGGGCACGCCCAAATCGTCCAACAGTTGGATGAAGTGCGGGTAAGTCCAATTGTTGTAGACTATAAAACCGGTGTCGATTTGGTAGTCACGGCCAAAGGCGTGCACCGAGTGTGTGTGCGTGTGGCCACCGACATGGCTGTCGGCGCTAAACACCGTGATATCGTGAGCTTTGTGTAAGTGGTAAGCCAGGGTGTTGCCGGCAATGCCTACTCCTATTACAGCTATTTTCATTTGCTGGTGCGTTTCTGGCTTAACACCTCTACCGGGACTTTTCTTAAATCCCATATCAAACCCAATGCCGCTAAGATTTTTAAGCCGTAATAGGTGAGGTCAATTTCCCACCAATAAAAGCCTTGTCTGGCCGAGCTAGGAAAATGGTGATGGTTGTTATGCCAGCCTTCACCTAAGGTAAACAAGGCAATCACAGGGTTATTGCGGCTGTCGTCATTGGTTAAAAAGCGCCGTTTGCCCCAAACGTGGGCCAAGGAGTTCACGGTAAACGTCATGTGGTAGAGCAAGACCGTTGAGATGACAAAGCCCCAGATAAACAACTGCAGGCCATTGGTTTGCAAATGCGGTGCGGCGAATTCTAACCAGGCACCCAAGCCAAATAGGCCCAAGGCTAAAGCCAAGGGGGCCACCACATCGAAGCGGTCTAGTAATTTTAATTCTGGGTATTGCAACCAATCTTTAATGCGTTCTTTTTTCAATCTGAAATTTTTGTTGGCCAAAAACCAGCTTAAATGGCTCCAAAAAAACCCGTGTTGTCTTGGCGAATGCGGGTCTTCCGGGT
>CALQUO020000110.1 GCA_943333775.2 Methylotenera oryzisoli | reverse complement strand
CATAGTATAATCATGCCATGTTAGAAAAGAACTCTGTAGGCATTGTTGCCGCTCAAACCGCTCATTTTGAGCAAGCCCTGTCGCTAAAAAGCGGCGCGGTCTTGCCGCAATTTGATTTAGTTTATGAAACCTATGGCAAGCTTAACGCCGACCAATCCAATGCAGTGTTGATTTGCCATGCCCTATCCGGCACCCACCACGTGGCCGGCAAATACAGCGCGGACGACAAATACCCAGGATGGTGGGATAACTTAATTGGCCCAGGCAAACCGTTAGACACCAATAAATTTTTTGTAATCGGCGTAAACAATTTGGGTGGCTGTCACGGCAGCACCGGACCGTCATCTAACAATCCAGCCAATGGCCAACCTTGGGGGGCGCAATTTCCCGTGCTGACAGTGGAAGACTGGGTGGCCTCGCAAGCCATGTTGGCCGATTACTTAGGCGTCAAACAGTTGGCCGCCGTAGTCGGTGGCAGCCTAGGTGGCATGCAAGCGTTGCAGTGGACACTGGCCTACCCCGAACGCGTTCGCCACGCTTTGGTGATTGCTTCGGCGCCCAATTTAACCGCGCAAAACATGGCGTTTAACGAAGTAGCGCGGCAAGCCATCATTACCGATCCGGAATTTCACGGTGGCGATTACTATGCGCACGGCGTGGTGCCCAGACGCGGCTTGCGGATAGCCCGCATGCTGGGCCACATCACTTATTTAAGCGACGATGCCATGGGCGCAAAATTTGGCCGCAAACTCAAAGACGGTATTCGTTATAGCTTTGATGCCGAATTTGAGATGGAATCCTACTTGCGCTACCAAGGCGATAAATTTGCTGGCGAATTCGATGCCAACACGTATTTGCGCATGACCCGCGCCTTGGATTATTACGACCCGGCCTTAGCCTTTGATAACGACTTAAGTGCCGCCTTAAAAACCGTGCAAGCGAGCTTTTTAGTGGTGTCGTTCACCAGCGATTGGCGTTTTTCTCCGGCGCGCTCGCGTGAAATTGTTAAAGCTTTGCTCGATAACGAGCGCACCGTCAGCTACGCAGAAGTAACGGCTGCACATGGTCACGATGCTTTCTTAATGCCGGATGCGCATTACCACGCTATATTGCGCACTTACTTAAAAAAGATGCAGGTGTAAGCATGAGCCAAACGGCACTAAATAATGTAAATATTACAAATTCTGTCCTGCAATTTCGACAAGACTTTGCCATCATCTCTAACTGGGTGGGCTTTGGTTCTAAAGTGCTAGACCTAGGTTGCGGCGACGGTGAATTGCTGCAATTCTTGCGCTTAAGCTTAGAAGTAAAAGGCTACGGCGTGGAAAAAGACGATGACAATTGGCTAGCTTGCATGGAAAATGGCAGCAACGTCATTCAAATGGATTTGGAAGATGGCTTGTCTGGCTTTGAAGACCAGTCTTTTGACACGGTGATTTTGTCGCAAACCCTGCAAGCCATGCATAACACCGAAGAGATCGTCCAAGAGATGCTGCGCGTGGGCCGCGAAGTGATCGTTACTTTCCCCAATTTTGGTTATTGGCGCAACCGTTTGCAAATTACTAATGGCAGCATGCCTGTTTCCAAAACCTTGCCTTACCAATGGTACGACACGCCTAATGTGCACTTGTGCACCATCAACGACTTCGATAAATTTTGTAAAAATCACAAAATTAGCATACTAGAACGCTGCGTCATTACCAACAGCCAAACCGTGCACTTTATGCCGAATTTATTGGGCAATTTGGCCATGTACCGCTTAAAAGCCGCTTAAGTGTTGTCCGTCTCATCTAAACCCAACTCGATCTGGTCTTCGCTCATCAGCCAAAAAATGCTAATTTGCATTTTTACCGGCTTTAGCTCCGGCTTGCCCTTGTACATTTTGGTTAGCCTGCTGCCGGCTTGGCTGCGCAGTGAGGGTGTCAACCTGAAAGCCATAGGCTTGTTTGCTCTAATCAACTTGCCGTTCACTTGGAAATTTCTATGGGCACCGCTGTTTGACCGCTACATCCCTAAACTGGCAGGCTTTTCCATGGGTAGACGGCGCGGCTGGTTATTACTCACGCAAATTGCACTGCTGCTGTCCATTCCCTTAATCGCGCTGTTTAACCCTAAGCTGGATATATGGACCATCGCTTACTTAGCCACGGCCGTGGCTTTTTTTAGCGCCAGCCAAGACGTGGTACTGGATGCTTACCGCCGTGAATTATTGATAGACAACGAATTAGGCTTGGGCAACGCCGTCCACGTCAATGCATACAAAATTTCCGGCCTCGTGCCCGGCTCCTTGTCCCTGATTTTGGCCGATCACATGCCGTGGAGCAGCGTATTCACCATCACGGCGCTGTTTATGTTGCCGGGCATTTTAATGACGGTTTTTGTTAAAGAGCCCTTGTTAAAAGCGGGCGCCCCCAAAACCTTGCGCGCTGCCGTGGTGGAACCGTTTAAAGAATTCATCGGCCGCAATGGCCTTAAATCCGCCTTACTTATCTTGGCCTTTATATTTTTATATAAATTGGGCGACAGCATGGCCACCGCCCTAGCCACGCCGTTTTATTTAGACATGGGCTTTAGCAAAACCGAGATTGGCGTAATTGCCAAAAATGCCGGCTTGTGGCCAAGTGTCATAGGCGGTTTATTGGGCGGGGTTTGGATGTTTAAATTGGGCATCAACCGTGCGTTATGGCTGTTTGGTGCCGTGCAAATGTTGGCTATTTTAGGCTTTGCCTGGTTGGCCACTGCGGGTCACAGCCTGTTGTGGTTAGGCGTGGTGATAGGGGTTGAGGCCTTCGGAGTTGGGTTGGGCACGGCGGCTTTTGTCGCTTACATCGCGCAAACCACTCACCCGCTTTACACGGCCACGCAATTTGCTTTATTCACCAGCCTTGCGGCCGTGCCTCGCACCTTCGCCAATGCCGCCACCGGCTACATGGTGGAAAACTTGGGATGGTTTAAATTTTTTATTTGGTGCTTTGTGCTGGCCATCCCCGGTATGTTAATGTTATTTAAGATAGCGCCTTGGAATGACGTGTCGGCCAAACCCATACATTGATTTATTGCGCCCCATGACCCTAAAAATTCACGAGATATTTCATTCCATACAAGGCGAATCGTCACGCATAGGCTTACCCACGACATTTGTGCGCCTTACCGGCTGCCCCATGCGCTGCGTTTATTGCGACACCGCTTATGCCTTTAGCGGCGGCAGCAACATGAGCCTAACCGACATCATGCTAAAAGTGGCCGAGCTGGGTGCGCCTTATGTGACAGTCACCGGCGGCGAACCCCTGGCACAAAAAGAATGCCACGGCTTGCTCACCGCCCTGTGTGATGCAGACTACAGCGTGTCCTTAGAAACCGGTGGCGCCATGGACATCCTTGCGGTTGACCATCGGGTTTCTGTGATACTGGACATCAAAACACCGGGCTCAGGCGAATTGGAAAAAAACCTCTGGAGCAATTTAGCGTTGCTTAAAGCCAGCGATGAAGTCAAATTTGTGCTGTGCGACCGAAGTGATTACGATTGGGCCAAACAGCAGCTGGCCCAGCATAAGCTCAACGAAACCTGCCCAGTGATTTTTTCACCGGTATACAGTCAAGTTAATCCCAGCGATTTAGCCGCCTGGGTATTGGCAGACAAACTGCCGGTCCGCATGCAGGTGCAATTGCATAAAATTCTTTGGGGCGAAAAGCCTGGCGTTTAACATGCTTTAATAAAACTGAGGCACGTCAGTAAAACTACCTGACTGTAAAAGAAAGACAGTGTACCTATGAAGGTGAAAAAAAATACGCTTAAAAAAAATGCCGTGGTCTTGTTATCCGGTGGCTTAGATTCCGCTACTTGCTTAGCCATTGCCAAAGCACAAGGCTTTGACTGCTATTGCTTAAGCTTGGATTACCACCAACGCCACATTGCCGAATTGCAGGCTGCCGATCGCATCGCTCAGACCATGGGCGCTGCCGCGCACAAAACCGCCAAACTAGATTTGTCTTTATTTGGCGGCTCGGCCCTG
>CALQUO020000109.1 GCA_943333775.2 Methylotenera oryzisoli | reverse complement strand
GACTCACCAAGCTCAGCTTGCCACAATACTTTACTAACATTAACTGACTTAAACTCCACCAATGGATCCGGTGCATCAACAGACACACGGCCAAACAAGGTGTCGGTCAAATTTTCTTTAACCTCACCTATCACACTGCAAGCGCTGAGTAAGAGCAAACTGAGCGCCAATAGGCAGGTGGTTTTTTTGGAAAATGATGAGAACAAGGCAGTACCCCAGGATTTAAGTATTAAAGCGAAGGCCTTAGATTAAGCCAATGATTCGAGTTTCTTTTGAGTTAAAGCGCGTACTTTTCCAGCCGGGTCTAATTTATCCAAGGCCTCTTGGTAAGCGGCTTTGGCCTCGGCATTTTTACCTAAAGCGGCTAAAACGTCGCCTTTTAAGTCGGCAAACAAACCATCAAAACCGGCTTCGTGCGATTCATTTAACAAATCCAAGGCGCCATTTAGGTCCTTTTCCTCAAAGAGGATGCTGGCTAATTGCAAAGTGGCTAAAGCCTCCACACTGGGTTCGCTGGCATGCTTGGCAGCCCATTCTAATTGGGCTTTAGCGCTGGCCACTTGCTTGGCTTGGTAATTGGCTTTGGCAGCCAACAATGCAGCACGACCAGCATAGGGTGTGCCACTGTAATCGTCCATTAGGCTGGCTGATTTTGCTAATATGGTTTTTAGGTCTTTGGGATCGGCCACCACCAACTCTTGGTATAAGCTTGAACCGGCCACGGACTGTTTATTTTGGTAGTAATGCCATGCCTGATAAGCGGCGTAACTGACTAATAGGGCAATAAAAACACGGCTAATTAGGGTGCCGTGCTGTTTCCACCAAGCTTTGAATTCGTCTAATTGTTCTTGCTCTTCTAAATCGTATGCCATACTTTTTCCTAAGCTAATTTAATCCAGGTTAATCTAATACAGGTATAACTAAAGCCATGTTTTATTGAAACTACGTTTAATCAATCCGTTCAACTGGCATCAAGCGCTAAGCGCTCTTTTACCAGGGATGGCTGCCAGCAAGTTCTGTGTGTATGGGTGTTGCGGCCGTTGATAAACCACCTCAACCTGCCCCTGCTCCACCACCTTACCCTGGTGCATCACCACGATGTCATCGGCTATGTGACGCACCACGCGCAAATCGTGGCTAATAAACAAATAACTTAACGCCATTTCCGCTTGCAACTCTTTCAACAGCAACAGTATCTGTGCTTGTATGGACACGTCTAAAGCCGAGACCGGCTCATCGCACACCACGACTTTAGGCGACAGCACCAATGCACGGGCTATGCCTATTCGCTGACGTTGCCCACCGGAAAATTCGTGCGGGTATTTTTGCATGTCGGATTCGCTCAAACCGACGCGTTTCAACATCGCAATGACTTTAGCTTGCTGTTCAGCCGTGTTGCCTAAACCATGAATGACCAAACCTTCAGCGACTATCTCGCCCACACGCATGCGCGGGTTGAGTGAGGCAAACGGGTCCTGAAAAACCATTTGCAAATTTTTTCGTACCTGCCTTAACGCAGTGCTGTCTAACTTAGCCAAATCTTGACCGGCAAACAACACCTCGCCACTGTCCAAGGCTTGCAATTGTAACAGACAACGGGCCAAGGTGGATTTGCCACTGCCCGATTCGCCCACGACAGCCAAGGTTTTACCGGCTTTTAATTCTATGCTGACGTCATCCAAGGCTCGCACTAGGCTAGTGCCAAATCCGAATTTACCGCTGCGCTGGCTATAGGTTTTAACCAAGTGCTTGGCTTGCAATAAGATATTTGTCATGCCTGCTCCTGGCTTTGCATATGAGTTAGGCTCTTGTTTTCGGCTAGCCATGCATAATCAATCGGTTGCAAGGGCTTCTTGCCTTCGGCATCCGGCACGCAGGCCAGCAAGGCTTTGGTGTAGGGGTGTTGTGGATTAGTTAAGACTTGTTGCTTGCTGCCGGCCTCGACAATTTCACCACGGAACATCACCACCACTTGATCGGCAATGTCGGCCACCACGCCAAAATCGTGCGTAATGAAAAGCATACCCATGTTCATGCGAGTCTTAAGTTCATCTAATAGCGTCAGTATTTGCGCCTGCACCGTCACGTCTAAAGCCGTGGTCGGCTCGTCTGCAATCAACAAACACGGTTCGCAGGCTATGCTCATGGCGATCATCACCCGCTGACGTTGGCCACCTGACAATTCGTCAGGGTAACTGTTGGCGCGGTTTTCTGGAATACCAACCATGCTTAACAAACTGGCTATCTTGCTTTGCAAGGCCGGGCCTTTTAAGCCTAAATGCGTAGTCAGGCTTTCACCAATTTGGTAGCCAACGGTAAGCACTGGGTTAAGCGAGGTCATGGGCTCTTGAAAGATCATGGCAATTTTAGCCCCACGAATTTTACGCATGCTGCTATCATCAAGATGCGTTAGATCTTGCACGCCAGATTCACCGTCGTTAAACAAGACCTGACCACTGGTCAAACGCAATTGTTTAGACAGCAAGCCCATAATGGACAAAGCCGTCAGACTTTTACCGCTGCCGGATTCGCCGACCACGCAAGTGGTTTTGCCTGGCAATATGCTAAAACTGACCTGTTTGACCAATAAGCGATCGGCAGCATTTTTAGGCGCAATGCTGATGTTTTGCAACTGCAATAAGGGGGCAAGGGAGTTCATATTAGCCAATAATTGTATGGTGCATGGGCATAGTGCGGTCTATGGCTTTATCTGCAGGTAGGCAATGGCCGCATCCAGGCTCAGTTGCTGTTGCTGATCCGGCGCATTAGCGCGCATGGGTTTCAAACCAACTTGTTGTGTGTTCACTTCGTCGTCACCTAAAATAATGGCGTAGCGAGCCTGACTTCTATCGGCTTTTTTCATTTGCGATTTAAAGCTGCCGCCACCTGCGTGCAAAACAACCTGCAAACCAGCTTGGCGCAATCTTTCTGCCATGGCAAAAGCCCCTTGTTCTGCCAACTCGCCCACATTTACTAAATACACATCCGGGGCATCGTTCGCACCCACGCCGTATTCTTGCATCAACAAAAATACCCGCTCCAAACCTATGCCAAAACCGCATGCTGGCGTCGCATCACCGCCCAATCGTTCAACTAAACTGTCGTAACGGCCGCCACCGGCTATGGTGCCTTGCGCGCCGAGCTTGGTGGTCACCCACTCAAATACGGTGCGGTTGTAATAATCCAGCCCGCGTACCAAACGTGCATTGAGGCTGAAGGCCACGCCAGCTTCCCTTAACAATTCACACAGACCATCAAAATGCGCGCGGGTTGCATCACCCAAGCAATCAATTAATTTTGGAGCGGCTTCACACAAGGCTTGCATGCGTGGGTTTTTGCTATCTAAAATTCGCAAGGGGTTACTGTGAAGGCGACGTTTGGCATCCTCATCCAAGCTGTCAAGGTGCTGCTCAAAATAGGCTATCAATACATCACGGTAAGCGGCACGTTCGTGCGCATCGCCTATGCTGTTTATTTGCAATTCAACATCACTGATGCCTAGCTCGCGCCACAAGCGCGCCAACAACACAATTTGCTCGGCGTCCACTTGCGGGCTATCAAAGCCAAAAGCTTCGACGCCTATCTGATGGAATTGCCGTTGACGGCCTTTTTGCACGTTCTCATGCCTAAACATAGCGCCGCTGTACCACAAACGCACCGGCCCGTTGTAAGTTAAGTTGCTTTCTATGACGGCCCGCACGCATCCGGCTGTGCCTTCAGGACGCAAGGTCAGCTTGTCTCCGTTAAGGGCATCTTGCCATGCATACATTTCCTTTTCGACGATATCGGTGTGTTCGCCAACCGAACGCACAAACAAATCGGTGCTCTCCACCAAAGGCATGCGTATATTCTGGTAGCCGTATTGTGCCAGAACACGGCGTGCCGTATCTTCTAACTTAAACCAGAGCGGCGTGTGCTCGGGCAAAATATCGTAAAAGCCTTTGATGCTTTGGAATTTATTGGGCTTGGTTTTGCTTGTGTTATCCGGCATGCTTAAATGGCTTTAATGGGTATGGTTTTTTGG
>CALQUO020000108.1 GCA_943333775.2 Methylotenera oryzisoli | reverse complement strand
TGTCTTCTCGCTTAGCTCAGGCGCCGGCATACAACGTATCGCAATCCAAAGAGAATTTAATCACGCCCAGCCCAAGCGGCTTGCGCATGACTTACGAATCGCTCAATTTACCAGGCGGGGAAAACATGGGCATGCTAGGCCATGATTACTTGGTGAGCGTTAACGAGAATTTGCGGGTGGGCGTAGGTGCTTACGGTGCGGTGCAGGGCAAGCGCGGCGGCTTCATCACACTTGGCGTTGAAGGCGAATTGCAAAAACGCATCAGCAACAATCTGCTAAGCCATGCTGGTCTATTTGTTGGTGCGGGTGGCGGTCACGCAAGCAACGCCCTTGCCGGTGGTGGATTGATGTTGCGCGGTGACCTTGGCCTCACCTACGAAACCGATGGCTACGGCAATATTGGCTTAGGTGTTAGCCATGTGCGCTTCCCATCAGGCGACATCAGCAGCACCCAGCCCTACTTGCAATACGAATACCCCTTTAACAGCTTATTTGGTGCGGGCTGGTTAACTGAGCCGAAAAAAGAAAGTGGCATAAAGCTCGACCCTGTGCAATCCAATGAACATGAATTTTCCCTCGTGGGTCGCCATTACCAATTCCCCTCTTCCGCCAAACGCTACGATGGCCAAGCGCAAAGCAGCAGCATGCAATTGATTGGCGTGGAATGGCTGTCCTTTGTGGACGACTATTGGTTTCTTAAAGTCGAAGCCGAAGGCGCCATGGGCGGGGACAACAATGGCTACATGCAAATTTTGTTGGGGGGCGGCTTACGCTTACCGATTACTCGCAGCACCAATTTAAAACTGCACGCAGCCGCTGGCCCAGCCGGTGGCGGAGGAGCCGACGTGGGCGGCGGATTGTTATTGGACGTAGGCTTAGGCTTACAGCAAAAAATCAGTCGCAGTCTAGCGCTGGAGCTTTCTGCGGGGGCTCTAACCGCCCCATCTCAGAGCTTTCAACCGCTAAGCTTAGCCTTAAAACTTAACTATCAATTTGGCTTACCCAATGTCGGCACCGATCCCGTGTCTTGGTATAGCCTGGGCGAATTCGACACGACGCCACTGCGCGTGCGCTTGTCCAACCAAACCTACTTTAAGGGCGATGAACGTTGGCGTAATGGCGACGTAAACCAAGAGGTGAGTAACTTGGGCGTGCAAGTGGACTACTTCCTATCGAAAAATTGGTTCTTAACGGGCCAAGGCTTGGCCGCCTATGCCGGCGATGCAGGCGCTTACATGGTCGGTGAAGTCGGCTTGGGTGGCGTTTGGAATGTCACGCCGAATTGGTTTATTGAGGGCGAAGCCTTGTTCGGTGCCGCTGGCGGCGGCGGCATAGCGGTGGGCAGTGGCTTTGTGGTGCAAGGCAATGTATCCGTGGGGTATCGCTTAAACAAAGACTTATCTATCATTGCCACGGCCGGCCGTATTGAAGCGCCGCAAGGCGACTTTAAAGCGAATGTTGGCGGCGTGTCCTTGGCCTACCAATTCAGCACCTTTACCAGCAAGTAAATCCCTGGTATTTATTATCGCTAAGGCAGCCTAGGGCTGATGAGCAGAATACAGCTCCATCAAAATTAGTCTGCTACTATAAGTTAGCTGTAGTAATGTTTCTACATTATTTGCCCAATCGCCATGGAGACCATATGAACATCACCACTTTATCCAGCAGAGAATTCAATCAATCTGCCAGCGAAGCTAAGAAAGCAGCCAATAAAGGGCCGGTTTTTATCACGGACAGAGGCGAACCTGCTCATGTATTGATTAACATCGATACCTACAAAAAACTAACCGGCAGTCACCAAAAAATTGCGGATCTGCTGGCTATGCCAGGCACGCTAGATGATGATTTTATACGCCCCGCTTACTCGATATGCCACAAGCAGCGGACTTGACCTAGTGTTTATTCTAGACACCAACGTCGTTTCAGAACTACGTAAAATTAGGCTAGGGCGTGCCGACAAACAATTTAGCAAATGGGCGGACAGCATGCAAACGGCTAACTTGTATTTATAAGTCGTCACCGTGCAAGAACTGGAGATGGGGGTATTGGTATTGGAACGGCACGATGCCAAACAAGGCGCCGTTTTTCGTACTTGGTTAGACCATCATGTTTTTCCGGCATTTAGTGGGCGTATTTTACCTATTGATACGGCTGTTGCGCTTTGTAGCGCTAAACTGCATGTACCCAACCCTCAACCAGTTAGAGATGGACTAATTGCAGCAACCGCATTGGTACATCGCATGAGCGTGGTTACCCGGAATGTTGCTGACTTTTCATCCAGTGGCGCGACTGTTATCAACCCCTGGGATTAGATCGTGGCCTAACGATACTGTCGGATAAGCCAGATTAAGGCTTCTGCCGTCGGCTTAAGCTGACTTTTGCGTTTTCAAATCATCGGTTAAATGCGACGCCAGAGTTTGCAGCATTTGATTGAATATTTTTGGTATGGTTTTTAAAAGGCTTGACACCCATTGTTAATTGTTTATACTTAAGTTTAAACATTAAGGGTGCAAGGAAAAAACATGGTCGAAGTGGAATTGGATGTTAAGCAGTGGGGCAATAACTTGGGCGTACGGCTGCCCGCAGCCATTGCCCGCGAATCCCATTTAACGGCTCATCAACGCGTGCGAATTCGAGTTCTAGATGGCGAAATAATTATTAAACCCATCACAGAAACACCATTAAGCTTGGAGCAAAGATTAGCCATATTTAATCCGGACTTTCACAGCGGGGAAGTAATGGCAACTTCACAGCCATTAGGTGCTGAAACTTGGTGAGTTCTGCATCGAATTGGGTGCCGGATAGGCAAGACGTAATCTGGATAAACTGCAACCCCCAAGCGGGCCAAGAAATGCGTGACGTCCATCCCTTTCTGGTGCTCTCTCCGCGCAATTTCAATGATAAAACTTCACTCGTAATTGGCCTGCCTATGACAACAGCAGCATACAATGCTAGCAACCCTTTTGCTGTGATGGTCGGCAAAGCGTCGGGCAACCAATCGAATAAAAAGAGTTACGTACTTTGCCACCAACCAAAGTCCTTTGATTGGCGCATGCGAGAAGCAAAGCCGCATCCCATTAAGCAATTGCATGCCACACCATTCGTGCAAGTTTGCGCGCTGTTAAATCAAATTATTCAACTGACGTGAGTTAGATTGGGCTTGATGATCCTGTCGGGATTTATCCCGACACGAGAACCCTAATTTAAGCTGGTTTTTGCGTTTTCAAATCATCGGTTAAATGCGGTGCCAGAGTTTGCAGCATTTGACCAAATATTTTTGGGTTGGCGGCGACGATATTGCCGGATTTTAACCAGTCTTCGTTGCCTTCAAAGTCCCCCACTATGCCGCCTGCTTCCTGCACGATTAAGCCGCCGGCAGCAATGTCCCAAGCGGACAAACCGATTTCCCAAAAACCGTCGTACCAACCCACGGCTACGTATGCCAAGTCTAGCGCGGCTGAACCCGGACGACGGATACCGGTGGTTTTTTTAATCATGTCTTTAAACATGGCTAAGTAGGTGTCTAAATGGGTTAAATCACTGAACGGAATGCCGGTGCCGATGATGGACTCTTGCAATTTGGTGCGCTGCGTAACGCGAATGCGCTTGTCGTTTAAAAACGCGCCACGGCCTTTGGTGGCAGTGAATAAATCGTTTCGATTCGGGTCATAAATTACCGCGTGCGTTAAAACCCCGCGCTCCTGCAGGGCAATCGAGATGCAGTATTGCGGTAAGCCGTGCAAGAAATTGGTGGTGCCATCCAGCGGATCGATAATCCAAACGAAGTCGGACTCAATGTTGGATTTACCACTCTCTTCACCAAAAAAACCATGGGTAGGATACAGCTCTTTCAAGGTATCAATAATGGCTTGCTCGGCAGCCCTGTCGACCTCGGTGACAAAGTCGTTATAGGTTTTGGTTTGAATTTTAAGGGAGCCGATGTCCTCGGATGCGCGAGTAATAATGTTGCCGGCACGGCGGGCAGCTTTCACTGCGTTGGATAGCATGGGATGCATAGTGTCTCGAATCGGTGGCCAATAGCAAGGCCATTTTAAGCTTGGCGGCTTAGCTTGGCT
>CALQUO020000107.1 GCA_943333775.2 Methylotenera oryzisoli | reverse complement strand
TCCAGCGACCATAGCCTCAGCTAGGCAAGCGCTGCGCATATTGGAAGCCGGCAAAGATTTACGCCAACGCTTGCACAACAATGCCCAACAATTGCATAGCGGTTTAGCCGCCTTGGGCTACACCCTAGGTGGCGACCCTAGCCCAGTGGTAGCGGTGGTCTTAGAAAACAAAGTAGAAGCGCTGCAATTCTGGGATAACTTGTTAAAACTAGGCGTATACGTCAACCTCATGCTGCCACCAGCAACGCCTAACGGCGTATCGCTGATTCGTTGCAGCGTAAGTGCCGCCCACACCTCTATGCAAATTGATGCGGTATGTGCTGCTTTTGCTAAGTTACGCAAGGCAGATTAATCACAAACAGGTAGGTCGGGGGCACCCCCGACTTATCGCCTTAAGCCAACTCATGGCTAAATAAGATTTAACATAGGCCACCTGTGAATCAAGCCAAAGATCCAACACCAAACCATAACCCTATGCACCGCGTGCTGGGCAACTTCTGGATATTAATCCGAGGTCGTGGGGCTGCCGCCATCATGGCGTTTGGCGCTACTGCATTAATGGCAAGGGCCTTGGGCCCGGTAGAATTTGGTTTAGTTATCTTGATGCACACCTACGTGTTGTTAATTCGGGCTTTGTTGGATTTTGGTACCGCGGATGCCATCGTCCGTTTCGGCGTCCCCGCGCAAGATGCATCAGATAACCAGACTTTGGCTAAATTAATAAAAGTTTGCTGTCGCATAGATAAGCAAGCCAGTATAGTGGCCGCTCTCCTAGCATTGTTTGTTGCACCCTTAGCCGGCCCTGCCATCGGCATGGACCCCAAGCACGTGATGCTACTCATGGCTTATAGCACTATTCTGCTAACACCAGGTGCAGGCAGCGCTTCGGGGTTGTTGCGTTTGAACGATAGATTTGATATCGGAGGAAGGCAAATGACCATAGCGCCTACGATACGTTTTTTTGGGGTGCTCATTGCATGGGGGCTAGCTGCGCCGTTAGAAATATTTTTGGCCGTGTGGGGTATAGCCTACGTCGCAGAAAATGTTTATATACTTTGGCAAGCCAAGCATAAATACCGTAAGCAAATTAACCAATCTTTGGAGGAAGATAGCCTTAAAAGTGCATCATTGAATGATTTCGATGGCCTACGCCATTTCATATGGGTCACTTACTGGCAGTCCAACATAGATTTGCTGCCTAAACACTTCACCACATTATTGGTCGGACATTTACTGGGGCCAGCCGAAGCTGGCTTGCTGCGCTTAGCAAGGGAAATTGCCAGCGCCTTATCCAGACCGGCTTTATTAATACGCCAAGTGGTTTTTACTGATCTCACCAGAGCTTGGAATGAAGGTAGCCCAGCCTTTGAGGTGGTCGCCTACCGAACAGCCATAATCGGTGGCGCGTTGGGCATGGTATTCGTGGTACTCAGTTATTTTTTTGGCGAATACCTATTGACGCACTTGCTGGGGACCGAGTTTATAGCGGCCAAAGACGTACTTACATTAATGTTATTGGCAGCCACACTGGACCTCGCCACCTCTCCTCTATTGTCAGGGTTATACGCCATGGGTCACGCGATTAAAACATTGCGTATAACGATGGTATCCACCGCACTTTATTTGGTGATGTTCGTCTTGCTGACACGCCAGTTTGGCTTGATAGGTGCGGGCCTGGCTGCTAGCGCTGGTGCAGCCTTAACACTGGCTGGTATGATCATGCTTATGCGCAGCAACAAACGAGCCGCTTAATTAGCCGTAGAGGAAAGAACGAAATTATTTACAGCGAGTAATTTCTTCAGTGGGTCTTACCCACTCCAGCGTTTTGCCAAACAAAGAAATGCCTACATAACCGCGGATTTTAAGCGTGCCTTCAGGGCTTAATTTCATGGTGCTGCTAAAAGTGAGGCCATCGTCAGGGTTGTAAATTTCGCCATCCTGCCAAAGCGTATCGTTAGCAGGCTGGAATCCGGTCAAAATTTGCAAGCCACACAACGGTCTATCCCTTAATGCTTCATTAGGGTTGTGTTTGTCACGCTTAGGCAGACCGTTCGCGAATAAAGGCTTCTTTAACCAATACAAGCTACCACAGACTTTGCTACCGCAGTCTTCCACCATCACCGCAAACTTTTGTCGGCTGGGGTCTTTGTTGTCCACCCACAAACCTTGAATTTTATGCTCGACGGCACCCGCCAAAGCCTTTGTGCTAAGAGTGCTAACTAGAAATGAAGCCACTAGCAAGCTGACTGTTTTGCTAATAAAAGGAGTACATAATCTGTCTGGCATTCTATCTCTGCTTGCAAGTGACTTAATCGGGTTAATTAAAAAATTAATTACTTTTTATGCGCACGATTCCAAGCTGTTACGTTTTTTAAGGGCTGCTTAACGTAGCTGCTGGCCTGAATTAAACGCACAATTACGCGGTTAACCAAGGTGCCTAGGCGGTCCATGGGCCTGTCGATATCAATGAATAATACCGCACGAAACTCATCGGTATCGTTACGCACTTCATGCTCGTATGCATCGTCAAACAACACCACTTTGCCTTCTGCCCAATGCAAGTATTGGTCATGCACACGTATCCAAACACTTTTTCGGTCTTTAGGTATTTTCAAGCCCAGATGGGCACGAATCACCGCGCGGGTTGGCCCCTTGTGCGGCTCTATGTGATAGCGTGGTGCCAAAATTGAAAACATGGCGGTGCGCATACCAGGCAATGCTTCAAGCGCAGCGGCGGTTTTTGGGCACAGGGTGCAGTTGTCGTCGACGCGCTGCCCATACACATAAAAAGCAAAGGTCTTCCAATTATTGCCTTTAGAAATGCGTTTTTGATCGGGGGACAATTGATGAAAGGTTGGAATGTCTTCTGGATTTTCTAACAAGGCATCCAATTCCCCTCGGATGTCTGCGTAAGCCGCTTCCAGTTGGGGCACCCAAGTAAATTCATCGTTACCGATAACTGGAGTGGTGCTAATGAGTGAATGACGCGCTTGAAAATCGCCCATCCAGCGCAAAAAATGCTTACCGACTTTCATGATTAAGCGTCGCCATAATGACGATTTATCTGTTGAATTTGCAGCGATCATGTCCATGGATTTCTAGCCTTCACTATGCCTAAAACCTAATTTTATCATGGCGAATCCGATACGCGCATGCTTATACGGTATCGTGACAACCAGCCACAATAAAGGCAAACCCTTCTTAAATTAGCGCTTGAACGGCTTTTAGGGTATTCGCCCTAACTTCAGCGTAAGGGGCCCTGGCATCAATTTCAACTAGCTTAGCCCCGTTGTAATTAAGGCTAGGCATCACATCAATTTTATCCTGCAACTCGGCCATGCTGTGATCGGGTTTGCGCCCGTGTGCGGTTACTGCATCAATATTAAGCCGTATGATCAATGCCGGTTTTTGTTGCGCCATCCACTGATAGAGTGTTAATTCACGAGCGGCAATGTAACGCAATAGCCAATTGTCTTGGCCGCTAGCCTTCATGCCGGGGCCATCGTAACGAAAGCCGGTAATTTCCGCTTGCGGGTAACGATCGGCTACCACCAAAATACCTTGTGCCGATAAACGCATGACGCGCTTTACTTTGCTAACCCGCCACATAGACAAAATGTGCATGATGATGGCCGTCAATGTGCCAGCCGGCTTTTGTGTCATGTCTTGCGCACGCTCTGCTTTGGCCGCTAAATAGCGCTCTAAGCGCACCCCTACAAAAGGCAAATATTTGATTTTATCGCCCATTTCGCCTGAAATTAAGCCTAAGTAGCGGCGTTCGGCTGGCCCTTTGCTTTGCAAATACGCTAACAAGTCAGCGGTTATGGTGGACTTGCCTGTGCCATCGCACCCCACCACGGCAATCACGCCTCTTAGCTGGGTGTTTGCATCGGCGAGTGGTTTACTTGAGATCATCTTGAACTTATAAAAAAGGATACGAATTAAGGGAATATTGGCTTAATATCAATTTGAGCAACCAGTATATTATAGCGCGCATGCGCTATTAATCGCCGTCAGGGCTGAAGCTAATACCTTAGGATAAGGGTCGCGGCCATTCAAATCCAATATGGTTGCGCCATTAAAATGCAGAGCAGGAATCACTCTGACCTTTTCACGCAACATGGCCAACTTATGATCGGGCTTACGCGCATGAGCCGTTTC
>CALQUO020000106.1 GCA_943333775.2 Methylotenera oryzisoli | reverse complement strand
CTGGCCGATTTTATGGAAGAAACCGGCTTCCCGGTGCTCACCCACCTTAGAAACGCCCAAGTTTATGCTACGGCAGCCGAATTAGGCATAGGCTTGTTTGACATGCGTCCCTCCTTGGTTACGCAAGACATGGAACAGTGGGCACCGCTGCTTAATTGGATTAAAGAAGCGACCGCTGAATAAAAAAAGCACCCGCAATAATTTGCCGGTGCTCCAATAAAAAACGCTCACTTAAATCCAGCTGGTTTGCTTAACGTAGGCATGGGTTTGCGTTAATTTTTTTCTTTATTTAACTTCTCTGCCTTTTGTTTTGCCGCTTTCTCTTTGGCTTCTGCTTCTTTAGCCGCTTTTTTAGCTTCTTTCTCTTTAATTGCAAACATATTCTTGCGCCATTCTGACAACAATTCGTCATCTATCTCGAGCTGTATGGCCAATGCCTCTAGTGTACTTAGTTTTTTATCTTCTAATTTTCGAGCGGGCTTACCGCGCATTCTGCTTAATAGCCGTTGCGATTCGTCTTCGCTTAATTCTTTGGCTTTTTCAAGGTATTCATCGGCCGGCGGTTTAATTTTCATGCTCACTCCCTTTTTTAGTTATTTCCAACAGGGGTGAGTTTATCGATTTTAATTGAAGCGTAGGTTACACATTTATGACAATAGCAAATCGCCTCTTTTCAATCTTGTACTTTTCATATTGCTGTCATATTCAAAGGCTAAAGTTTATTAATTACTCCTTTAGATATTGTCTCAACTCAGGGCACCTTAAACAGTGCTCCTTTTTTTATCCCTTTCGCCTTCTAAAATACGCCCTTGTTTTAGAATGCCAAGTTAACTATTTTTTAACACATGGCTACTTGTAAAATAGTGCGTCAAACACATTTGATGCAAAAACCAAGTGTTTTTTTGGATTGTTTTGTATAAAGCCATTGATCAGCAGCACTCTTTGTTTTAATTAAACATTGGCAGGCACGCATATTTTCTTGTCTTAACTGGCGTTGTCTTCTACCCCCAAATAATGCCTATGCAAACCACTTGATCAAATCCCTGTTGAATGTTTGTATCTAGGTAAGCTTGGCAATGTTTGTTCAGGTATTGAGTATTTAATTGGATGCCATCCAATGTGGGCTGAGACACAGCCACTTTTGCTAAAGTAAGCAACAAGCATCCAATCAAAATAACTTGCAAGATTTTTCTGCGATCTTTCCTGTTACAGTTTTAGTCTATTAAACAGACAGCAGAGAATAGGCAGCCATGCCATTTGCTAATAAACGCTTGTTGCCGGCCAATTCGGAAATTTCCAATAAACTAAGCGCGCCGGCAATGCTCACATTGGCTTGACGCATCAGTTCAGCCGCGGCCAATAAGGTACCGCCTGTCGCCACTACATCGTCTATGATCAACACTTTTGCCTGTGCCGGTATGGTTTGGGCTTGAATTTCCAAAGCATCTTGGCCGTACTCCAAGCCGTAAGACTGCCTATGACTAACACGGGGCAATTTGTTGGGTTTTCTTGCAAGTAATAATGGCTTGGCCATGGTGATTGCTAGAGCCGAAGCGAATATAAAGCCGCGCGACTCTATGGCTAAAATATGCGTGAATTCTAACTGATTGGCATAATGGGAAAACTGCGTGATAGCAAATTTAAATGCTTGCGGATCCCCTATCAATGGGGAAATATCCCTAAACAAGATACCCGGTTTAGGAAAATCGGGTACGCAACTTAAATAATCCAGTAAGCGAATCTCAGTCACGATGTATATTGATTTGCAATAAAGAAAAGTCGTCTTCAAACGGGCCTTTTTCGGCCTGCAAGTCCTGCATGGTTTTTAGTATGCTATCAACGTGCGTGACCTTAACGTCGGTCAAGCTTTTCATAATATCGGTGTACTCAAGCAAGCTTACCATTTCGCCGTTGAGCTTTTCTATCTCATAGACGCCATCGCTGTATACCGTTAATTGGTTGAATTGCTTTAGGGGAAGGCAGGCCTCTTTAAACACCATGTCTTGCATGTAGCCAATGGCCAAATTACCCGTCGTCAATTCCAAGAGCTCGGTCTTGTCTACTGTGTCGCCCATTCTAATAAAAGCCGGTGGGTGGGCCGCGCTAGCGTAAGTCAGGGTGTGTTGACGTCGGTTATATACACCGTACCACATGGTAAAAAACTTGTTGTTATGGTCTTCCATTAGAAAAGCATTGTTGATGGCAGCCAGGACCGATGACGGCTGCTTAAAGTCGGCCCCTTTTAAGGATTGTGAACGCAATGCGTTGATGGCGGACACAGACATTAACGCGGAACCGACCCCATGACCACACACATCCAACAAATAAACTGCGAGGTGGTCCTCATCGACCCAATGGTAGCCAAATGCATCGCCGCCAAGAGCCGTGGATGGAATATGCTTCCACCTCGTAACTATGTCGCCATTTAGCTCTGCTGGTAGGGCACTCAATATGTAATCTGCCGCTTCATTTATTTCCGTTGCCAGCATTTGTTGACTGAGTATCAAGGCTTTCTTTTGGCGGTGCATTGTGATGTGCGTATGAATTCTGGCCAAGGCTATGGGGGGGCTTACTGGCTTGGTAATGTAGTCAACCGCACCAAGCTTTAGGCCTTTTTCCTCATCCTCTGCTTCCGACATGGCCGTTAAGAATATAATTGGAATATCACGAGTTTTTTCATCGGACTTAAGCCTGCGGCATACTTCGTGGCCATCCATTTCCGGCATCATGATGTCAAGCAAAATTAAATCTGGCGGGTTGTCTGAATAAGCAATCTTCAGAGCTTTTTCTCCGGATGTAGCCGCGCGAACTTGATAGTCATCTTGAAGCAACCCCGTCATTAAGGTCAAATTGGCTGGGGTATCGTCTACAACTAAAATGGATGGTTTGGATTCCAACATAATTTTTCCTAGGTAGTAGCCAAAGCGAGTGCTTTTTCAAAATTAAACTCAAGCAATGCCTCGTTCATGGAGTTAAAAATTTGATTGGAAAATTGAGTTTTAAATGCGAGCTCATGCTCTTCCAGATAGGCCAACGCGCCAGTATCATCGTCCTTAAGCAATGCAATAAAAGGATTGAGTATTTTCTGGTCCATAGGCCGCTTAGCCGCCTCGAGTGTAACTAGGTTAACCTTCTCAACATCGAGAGACAAGACTTTGGATATGGCATCGACCATGGCAGTTTGAGCCAGACATAGTTGCTCAACGTCCTTTAATAACTCATCGCCATCCATGGTTTTTTTAACCGATTTTTCTATCTTTCCTGCTATATCTTGGAGAGCACTCGCGCCAATATTACCGTTCACCCCCTTGCAAGTATGTGCTATTCTCTCTGCCGTATCTTGATCTTTAACTGCTAAGGCATTTCTTAAATCAGCCAACGCAGTATGCCCTGTTTCAACGTATTTTTTTAGCATACTGATGTACAGCGGCATCTTGCCCATCACACGTTTTAAACCTAGCTTGGTGTCCAAGCCAGCAATAGACTCCAATCCAACGGAAACATCAATAACTGACTCGACGGTTTTTTCCTTTTGTGCTTTTCCCATGGATCCAGCTTTTGGTTTAATCCATTTTAGTAGTGCATTAAAAAGCTCATCAGGATCAATTGGTTTAGCCACGTGATCATTCATACCAGCGGCAGCACATTTTTCTTTATCTTGATCCATAGCATTGGCCGTCATCGCTAAAATAGCCAAGTCCTTAAATTGATCTATTTTCCTAATCTCTCTAGTGGCAGTTAAGCCATCCATCACAGGCATTTGCATGTCCATCAAAACGATGTCATAGGCATGCTGGCCAACCATATCGATAGCTTCCTTACCGTTGTTAGCAATTTCAACCACGAAACCCTCGCCCTCCAACAAACCAACCGCGACCTCTTGGTTAAGCTCATTATCTTCCACCACCAAAATTTTAGAGCCTACTATACTCGCTAACTTCTTCTCCAAAGATGGTAATGCCGAGTGCGTGCTATCAACTTCTTGCGCTTCACCTAAAATTCTTAAAATGGAATCAAACAAAATCGATGCATTAACCGGTTTAATTAGTATCTCATCCAAACCAGCCGCTTCCGCTTCACGAATGACGTCTTCACGCCCATAAGAAGTAACCATCACCATATGTGGTTTGTGGGTTGAGTTAAGCTCGCTGATAGCTCTTGCGGCT
>CALQUO020000105.1 GCA_943333775.2 Methylotenera oryzisoli | reverse complement strand
GGGGTTTAATGTCACCCAATCCAGACGACTGAGCATTTCTTCACGCACTTGTTTTTGCAATATCGCCGCGGCATCGTAACGGCTCGCCGCACGGCCAAATGAAGCACGAACACGAGCCTTATCGATGTGATAGTGATCGACTTTTGCGCCCATTAGTTTTGGCTAGCCGGCTCGAGGAATTCCAACAGGGCTTGGATAAAAGCCTCTTGATGCGACAAGAATGGGGCATGCGATGCCCCTGCCATGACTCTTAAAAATCCCACCGGCAGATTTTGCATCATCCAATGCGCCGCTTGTACGGGGGCCAAGCTGTCTCTATCGCCGTGCACCAATAAAGTAGGCTTTCTTAAGGACGGCACTTCTGCCCGTAAATCGGTATCCAACAATATGTCCAACATACGATACAAGGTTTGCGAACTGGGACTGGGTCGCTCGTTAAATTTATTACGCAGCAATTTAACAGTGGACCTGGCATCCCTAGCACCCATGCACTGAAGACTTAAAAACTGCATCATGGTTTTTTGGTAGTCTTCATTTACGTTATCGGCAAAGTTGCCGAAGACTTCGGGCTCGATGCCGGCATCCCAGGTTTTTTTATACTCAACGTTTTTCTGATCAAAACTTCGGTTAACGAAGCATGGGGTGGATCCGACTAAGACCAATCGTCTTACCAAATCCGGGTAATCGAGGGCGATGCGCATCGCGACCTGACCGCCCAATGACCAGCCCAACAAATCGGCATTGGCCGGCATGATTTCCGCCACTTTTTCCGCCAAGACATGTAAATGCAAGGGCTCTATCGGTTTGCTATAACCCATGCCTGGTAAATCCAATAAGTGCAGGGTGAAATACTTGCTTAAAGGTTTCACCAGTGGCTGCCAGACCGAGCCATTCATGCCCCAACCGTGAATTAGGACAAGATTGGGACCTAAGCCTATCGTTTCGACGAGCATGGTATTGGGTATCATGGCGGCAACTCTCTTTCTGCTTGATGTATTGCTTGCAACAATTTTTGAATGTCCTCTAAGCTATGCGCTGCTGAGATGGAAACGCGCAATCGAGCTGTGCCAGCAGGCACTGTCGGCGGGCGTATAGCGGGGACCAATATGCCCCTTTTTTGCAAATACGCACTTAGTGCCATGGCTGCTTGATTGCTGCCCACTATTAAAGGCTGAACCGAGGTGTCGGATCGCATTAAACGCCATTTCTGACAGGACAGATGGGCTTTAAAGTAAGCAATTAAACCATACAAATGCGTACGTAATGCGTCACCTTGAGCGATCAATTTTAATGAGGCACTCAACGTAGCCGATAAGGCCGGTGGTGCCGGGGTCGAATAGACATAGCTCTTGGCTGTTTGGATGAGGTAGTTGATTACTACCGTCTCGGCGGCTACGAAGGCGCCGGCGACACCGGCAGCCTTGCCTAAGGTGGCCATCATGATGATGCGCGGTGAGCGCAAGCCTAAATGATGCAGCGTGCCTTGGCCGTGTTCACCCAAGACACCAAAACCATGTGCATCATCCACGTACAAATAGGCGTCGTAGCGCTCACACAATTGCAAATAATCGGCCAATGGTGCAATGTCCCCATCCATGCTAAACACCGCATCCACCGCTATCAATTTATGCTTGGCCGTGCTGGTTTTAAGCAAGGCCTCTAGAGCCTGCACGTCGTTGTGCGCAAAGCGATGAAAGCTGGCTAAGGAATAATAGCCGCCGTCATTCAAACAGGCATGGTTAAGCTTGTCTGCAAAAATAGCATCACCACGTCCAACTAAAGCACCGAGCACGCCTATGTTGGCCATGTAGCCGGTGGAAAATAACAAGGCCGCCGGCCGCTCCACAAAGGCCGCCAATTGGCGTTCTAGGTTATCGTGGTAACGGTGGTGGCCGGTGATCAAATTGGATGCCCCGCTGCCCACGCCGGATTCGCCAGCGGCTTGCTGCATGGCGCTGATTAATTCAGGGTGATTGGCCAGACCCAAGTAATCGTTGCTGCAAAATGACAAATAGCTTTGGTCATTGGTGACAATATGCTCGGCTTGCGGCGAATCGAGCAAACGCCGCTGCCGCAGCAAGCCATCCGCTTGGCGCTTGTCTAATGCAAGTTGCAGGGCGGCCAGCATGCTAAATTTGGTTGATGCCAAGCTTAGCGAATAACTGCTTGTCTACGGACGCCTCTGGATTGGGCGTGGTTAGCAGTTTTTTGCCATAGAAAATGCTATTAGCACCGGCCAAAAAGCACAAGGCCTGTATGCCTTCCGGCATGCTTTGGCGACCGGCCGATAGACGCACGTAACTGGCTGGCATGGTGATACGGGCGGCAGCGATGGTGCGCACGAATTCCAAATGGTCCAAACTCTCGGTGCCATGCAAAGGCGTGCCTTCGACTTGAGTCAATAGATTAATCGGCACGCTTTCTGGTGGCCTAGCCATGTTAGCTAATTGCGCCAGCAAGCCTGCGCGTTGATTGCGTGATTCACCCATGCCTATGATGCCGCCACTGCAAACATTTATATCGACACTGCGCACCCTATCCAATGTGTCCAAACGATCTTGGTAAGTGCGCGTACTAATGACGTCGCCATAGTATTCCGGCGCGGTATCCAAATTGTGGTTGTAATAATCCAAACCGGCGTCCTTCAATTGCTCGGCTTGGCCGTCTTTAAGCATGCCCAAGGTAGCGCAGGTCTCCAAGCCCATGGCTTTCACCTCCGCGATCATTTTCAAGACCGGTTCTAAATCACGTTGCTTAGGGCCACGCCAGGCTGCGCCCATGCAGAAGCGGCTGGCACCGTTGGCTTTGGCTTCTTGTGCGGCGGCCACCACATCCTGCAATTGCATCAAGGGCTCGTCTTCCACTTCGGTGTGATAACGCGCGGCCTGTGGGCAATAACCGCAATCCTCAGAACAACCGCCGGTTTTAATCGACAACAAGGTGCTGACTTGCACCGCATTCGCGTCGAAATTGGCCCTGTGCAAAGTTTGTGCTTGGTACATTAAATCACTGAAGGGCAATTCGAATAGTGCAACAATGTCTGCAACACGCCAACGCTCGATGGTCGAATCACAGCTGGCAGAGGGTTTGGTTTTTAAGCCATCGGTATTGATGACAACGGGGCTGCTGGTTTCTAGCATGGCACATCCTTAAGTTAAGGTCAGTTAACAGTAGCGGCATTAAGTAGCTGATACAGCAAGCCATTTTAGCGGCTTGATTTCTGCGAATTATACATTGTCAAGCAAAAGTGAGGCAAACTATGAACAATAGATTAAAATTTAATCATTTGTTTTTTGACGGCTTATTACGGTCACCTTGCTTGCTTTGCATAACGCCCAACAGCAGCGCTTTAGGCCTCTGCCAGCCTTGCTTAGACGACTTACCCTGGTTGCCGGATGCGCTTTGCTCGCAATGCGCGCTGCCCTGCATAGACAAGGTGTGTGGCCATTGCTTAAGCGACCCACCCTATTTTGACGCTTGCTACGGCGTATTTAGCTACCAATTTCCAATCAGCGCCTTATTGCAAGATTACAAATACGGCAGCAAACTGCATTTGGCCCGCAGTTTCGCCTTATTGCTAAAAAACCGTTTGCCATTGCACACAGTGGACACCGTCATCGCCATGCCCATGCACCCACAACGCTTAAAAGAAAGGGCTTCAATCAAGCATTGGAAATTGCGTGCTTGCTCTGTGCAGAGCAAGCACGCTTAAAAAACATCAAGGGGGTGTTTAAACTGCAGTCTGCGTCGCGCATAACAGGGCAACGTATTGCTATCCTAGACGACGTCATGACCACAGGCGCGAGCTTAAACGAGCTGGCAAAAACATTAAAACAAGCCGGCGCCAGCCATGTAGAATGCTGGATTGTCGCCAGAACCTAGCCCTTATGTTTACCATCGTTTTATTTGAACCAGAAATACCGCCCAATACCGGCAACATCATACGACTGTGCGCCAACACCGGCGCACAACTGCACCTAATTAAACCCTTAGGCTTCAAACTGGAAGACAAACAACTTAAACGTGCCGGCTTGGACTACCACGAGTACGCCAGCTTAGTCGTGCATGAAAATTGGTCGGATTGCAAAGCCGCCTTAAGCAATAGGCGCATCTTTGCCATTACCACCAAGGGCAGCACGCGGCATAGCGAAGTGGCTTTTCAAGCAGGGGATGTGTTTG
>CALQUO020000104.1 GCA_943333775.2 Methylotenera oryzisoli | reverse complement strand
CGTCATGCAGCTTTGGCATGTGGGGCGTATCTCGCACACTAGTTTGTTGCCAGATAACGCCACGCCTGTTGCGCCTTCAGCCATTAAGCCAGCCGGCAAGGCTTTCACCTATCAAGGCTTGGTTGATTACATCACGCCTCGCGCACTGCAAGCCAGTGAATTGCCAGCCATTATCGATGAATACGTGCAAGCGACTAAAAATGCCTTAGCCGCAGGCTTTGACGGCGTGGAGATTCATGCAGCCAATGGCTATTTATTAGACCAATTTCTGCGTGATGGCAGCAATCAGCGCACTGATAACTACGGCGGTAGTTTCGAAAACCGCAGTCGCTTGTTGTTAGAAGTAACGACCGCAGTGGTGGATGTGGCAGGTGCAGATCGAGTCGGATTGCGTCTATCACCGGTTAATCCTTTTAACGACATGAAAGATAGCAATCCTCAAGCGCTGTTTAACTTCGTAGTCGATGCCCTTAACCCGTTTAAGTTAGCTTACCTGCATGTGGTCGAAGGCGGTATACACGGTGGTGGGGTAGCCGATCCGTTTGACTTCGCTGCCTTGCGTCAACGTTGCACCAGCCCCTATATGGCTAATTTGTCGTATGACAAGGCACGGGGTAATGCCGCTATCGCCAGCGGCCATGCCGATGCCGTGGCCTACGGCGTGCCGTTCATTGCCAACCCGGATTTAGTTGAGCGCTTCAAGCAAGATGCAACGCTTAATAAGGCGGATGCAAAAAGCTTTTACGGCGGCACTGAAAAGGGTTACACCGATTACCCGTTTTTATCGGCATCTTAAGAGCAAAGCCATGAATAAACCAGCCATTACCCAAGTAGCCATCAACGACACCATAGCTAAGCGCTGGAGTGGCCGTGCTTACAATGCTGATCAGGATTTGAGCCCTGAGCACATTAAGGCCTTGCTGGAAGCCGCACGCTGGGCACCATCCTGTTTTGGCGATCAGCCGTGGCGTTTTATTGTTTGGCAGAAATCCAGCAACCTGGATGCCTGGCAATCGGCTTTTGATTGCTTGTCTGAAGGTAACCAAGGCTGGGTCATAAACGCCCCGGTCTTAATGTTGCTCTGTGCGAACAGTGTGTTTCATCACAATCAACAGCCTAACCGTTGGTCGCAGTATGACTGCGGTGCGGCGGCTGAAAACCTTTGTTTGCAAGCCACTAGCATGGGCTTAAGTGCCCATCAGTTAGGTGGGTTTAACGTCGATTTGGCTCGTAAAACATTCCAGGTGCCCGAGCAATTTAGTTTAATGGCCATGATCAGTGTCGGTTACCCAGGCGATTTATCTAAACTGAGCGCGGAAGCCTTGGCACGCGAACAAGCCGCACGATCTCGTCGACCATTAAGTGAATTGTTTTACGCCAACACCTGGGGCGCAGGCATAGAGTAGCGATTTGCATGATGCCGTCGTGTTGACGGCTTATGCTTAACTATTGGCGCCAGGTCTGATAAACTCTCGTTCGCAAAATATAATTAGCAAGTTAACTCATTAAATTTAGGATTTCGTCATGGCCGTTATTGCATTAACTAAAGCAAATTTCAAAGAGACCATAGAAAAAAACAATTTTGTTATTGTTGATTTCTGGGCACCTTGGTGTGATCCATGTCTAGCATTTACGCCTACTTTTGAAGCGGCCGCTGCAGCCAATCCTGACATCGTTTTTGGTATGGTCAACACTGAAGCCGATCCTGAAATCGGTGAGTATTTCCAAGTGAACCAAATCCCAGGTATTCTTGTAATACGCGAGCAAGCAGGCATCCATGCTCAGGTGGGTGAAATTGGTGCGCCGGCGTTTACAGAAATCATTAAGTGGGCGCGTGATTTTGATATGAACGGCGTTCGTTCCTACTACGCCGATGAGGCGAAAAAAGCGAAGTAGTACTTCGTCATTAATGAAATAAAAAAGCGGCTTATGGCCGCTTTTTTATTGGTTTATTTTATAAGTTTATTGCAAGGCGGCTAAGTACTTGAGCGGGTCGACCGATTTGCCTTGGCGGCGGATTTCAAAGTGCAATTTGACTATATTACTGTCGGTGCTGCCCATCTCGGCAATTTTTTGCCCCAAAGTGATTTGTTGACCTTCTTTGACTAAGATTTGATTGTTGTGTGCATAAACCGATAGGTAATCGGGGTTGTGTTTAATGATGACCAATTTACCGTAGCCGCGTAAATCCGAACCACTGTAGATCACGCGGCCTGGGGCGGCGGCATTCACTGGTTGACCAAGCATGCCGGCTATGTCCACGCCTTTGTTGCTGGATTCATTAAAATTAGCCACCACCTTGCCTTTGGTAGGCCATGACCACTCCATGTTTTCCGATGGGTCGGCCATGACTTTGGTGTCGGGTTTGACTTCTACAGGCTGACTGGCTTGGATAGGTTTGCTTGACTGGACTTTGTTTAAGGCTTCGTCACTATATGCCTCACGCACGCCTTTTGGCTCAGTGATGTTGATGCTTGCAAGGCCGGCATCGGGTTTGATGGGGTTAATTTCCACTGCGCTGTTATCGGCGCTCAGAGGCTTGTCTTTGCCTGCATTTAATTTCAGTACCTGACCGATCTTGATGTTGTATGGCGCGCTAATGTTGTTGGCTTGTGCAATGTCTTTGTAATAATAGCCAAACTCCAGGCCTATGCTGTAAAGGTTATCGCCTTTTTTAACGGTATAGGTATCGGGACGCCAATCGCCGGCTTTGTAAAGTGGGCGCACCATCACGCTTTGTTTTTTAATGTTGCTGGGCTCGCTCTTGCCGGCATTAGCAGGCAAGCGGTCTATGACAGGGGCAGGTGGGCTGGTGCTGCAAGCCGCTAGATTAAGTATGAAGCCTAAGCTAAGTAATGTTAGGGTTTTACGCATCGTTATTGAGTGCCGCCAAGTAAAGGGACAAATTTTACCGCTTCCAATTTGCTGGTGCGGTAGTCATCTTCGCTTAGTCGTTCCACCAAATGCAAGATTTGCTCCTCCGTGCCTACTGGGATTACTAAGCGTCCACCGACCGCGAGTTGATCCAGCAAGTATTGAGGAATGTGGCTAGCGGCGGCTGTCACAATAATGCCATCAAAGGGCGCCAGCTCAGCCAGTCCCATGTTGCCATCGGCATGGCCTAATTTTACATTGGTGCATTTAAGGTCTCGTAAATGCTCGCGGGCTTTCATGACCAGTGGCCGTATGCGTTCTACCGAATACACTTCTTTGGCTAACTTGGATAAAACCGCAGTTTGGTAACCGCAACCGGTACCTATTTCTAAGACTTTTTTCAAATTTGACCCGTTGCGTAGGATTTCCGACATGCGGCCAACGATGTAAGGTTGTGAGATGGTTTGCCCGTAACCTATGGGTAAAGACACGTCTTCGTAGGCCCGTATGGACAAGGCCTCGTCGACAAATATATGCCGGGGAATAGCGGCAATAGCCGATAACACCACTTCATCGAGCACGCCTTGTTCGCGCAAGCGCACCAGCATGCGATCTCGCGTGCGCTGCGATGTCATGCCTATGCCGGTTTGGGTTGTGCTTCTTAGAATTGCCACGTGCTTGTGCTCGCTTTATGCTTCATGGCTAACTCTTAGCCAATCATTAATTTCAGTTAATTGTTGGTGGTTGGTGAGGTCGACCTGTATGGGTGAGATCGATACCTGCTTGTTAGCCACCGCATAAAAATCCGTACCCGGGCCGCCATCATTAGGTGAGCCAGCCGCACCAACCCAATAAACCGTTTCGTTGCGTGGGGTTTTAAGCTGCACTACCGGCTCAGCTTTGTGGCGTTTACCTAGGCGCGTGACCACACGACCATGCAGTTCGTGGTAGGGTATGTCCGGCACATTAACGTTCAGTAAAGTGGGGGATGAGAAGCCGTGTTTTTGGTAGTGTTGAATTAATTCCACCGCCACTTTGGCGGCCGTTTCAAAATGCGTGGCGTTGTGCTGTGACATGGATAGGGCGATAGACGGTATGCCTAATAGATAGCCTTCCATGGCAGCGGCAACCGTGCCGGAGTAGATGGTGTCGTCGCCCATGTTGGCACCGTCGTTAATGCCGCTGATGACCATGTCTGGCATCTCGTCCATGAGGCCAGTTAAGGCTATGTGCACGCAGTCTGTCGGCGTGCCATTGACATAAAAAAAGCCGTTAGCGGCTTTTTTAACGCTTAATGGTCTGTCCAAGGTTAAAGAGTTGCTCGCGCCACTTCTGTTACGCTCTGGTGCGACCACGGTAATTTCGGCCAATTGTGCGATGTGAGCAGCCAACACGCTTAAGCCAGGAGCAAAATAGCCGTCGTCGTTTGAGAGTAAAATTTTCATAGGCAAATTATAGTAGAAGACAGCCG
>CALQUO020000103.1 GCA_943333775.2 Methylotenera oryzisoli | reverse complement strand
CAAAACGCAATCGCTAAAATGGCTTATTTCCAGACTAAAGTGGTTGCTGGGCGCGATGCGCTCTTCACCACAACTGCCGTCGTCCAGCCCCCAACTAATCACCGCCTCGTCCTTTTCAAACACCCATGCGGCGTGGCATTTTATCCAGCCCTTGCTACCTATGATTTCGTATTCCGATTTACGGCTTCGCTCAAAACTGACGTCAAAATGCCCAAATCGCGCACGCCCTTGGGCATCCAAACCAAAGTCCAGCACCCCGCTGCATGCAGTGTCAGCGCCGTGCTCGTTTAACTTGGCTAATGCGCTTAGCTTCAAGGCTTGGGCCGGCTGTCCATGCTCGGCAAAACACCAACGCAGCGCATGCATCGCATAAGGTCCTATGTCCCACATTGCTCCGCCACCATCGGCCATGCTGCGATTGACTCGGTAGAGGCGCGCGGCTTGCATCAAAAATGAAAAAGAAGCGCGCGCCGACAACACGTCGCCTATCAATCCTTGCGCAATCAAGGCTTGCAAACGCGCATGCTGCGGATGAAAGCGGTACATAAAACCTTCCATCAATTTAACTTGCTGGTGTTGGGCGGCCATGGCCATAGCCTCGACGTCTTGCAGCTTGGTGGCCATGGGTTTTTCTATCAAACAATGCTTGCCCGCGGCAATGGCTTGCATGGCCCAATGCGCATGCTCTTCATTGGCCATAGGGCAATAAATCGCTTCCACCTTGGGGTCATTAATTAAACTGGTCAAATCGTCGTAGCAGTTCACGTGCTGACTGTCGCCCACCGCGTATTTAGCTAAGGTTGCCGCGGCAGCCCCGGGCCGGCGGCTGGCAATGGCCACCAATTGCCCATTAGCGGCCGTCATGATGGCCGGCAGCAAGCGCTCGTTAACGCGAGCTGCGCCCAATATGCCCCAGTTGAGTTTTTTTAGCACTGTCATTTAATCCTCCAACCACTTCATGCTGCAGCCTATGCTGGCTATTTGCTCAGCGGGTCCATTACCCGTTTCGGCGATGCGTCGCATGGCATGAAATAAATCGCGGCTGCTGTGGCTGGCCGTTTCTTTACGGCTTTCATCAAAGCGGCCTCGGTATTGCAGTTGACCCTGACTGTTAAAGCCAAAGAAATCCGGCGTGCACACCGCGCCATAGGATTTCGCTACTTGCTGGCTGGGGTCGACTAAATAAGCAAAGGGGAAATACAGGTCAGCCGCTATTTTTTGCATGTACTCAAAGCCGTCTTCCGGGTAAACAATTGGGTCATTGGACATGATGGCCACGCTATTGATGCCCAAGCTATTGAGCTCACGGCAATCGGCCACCAAGCGAGGCAATATCGCCTTGACATAGGGGCAATGATTACAAATGAACATCACCAACAAGCCTTTTTCGCCCATCAGTTGATCGCGGCTTAAGCTACGACCATCGACGTTAACTAAATTAAAATCCGGTGCCGGCCAACCGAAATCGCATACCGGCGGATGGATACTTGCCATGCAACACTCCAAATGGTTTTATAATCGAATTTTATCACTTTAATGCACTGACTCATGGCCATGGCCCGTTTTTATCACCCCCACCCATTAGGCGTAGGCGAAGTCGTCAGCCTATCCGATAACGCCAGTGCCCATGCCACCCGTGCATTGCGTTTGCAAGTGGGCGACTGCATCGGCCTGTTTAATGGCGATGGCCAAGATTACCAATGCGTATTGCACAGTATTAGCAAAAGCGCCGCAAGCGTAAAAGTTGAAAGCGCCTGCCTAGCCAAAAAAGAATCGCCTTTACACATCACCCTATTGCAAGGCATATCCAGCGGCACGCGCATGGACTACACCATACAAAAAGCCACGGAATTAGGCGTCAATTGTATCCAACCACTGGCCACCGAACGCAGCGTGGTAAAACTCAGCGCCGAACGTGCAGAAAAACGCTTGGCGCATTGGCAAAATATCGTTTACTCGGCCTGCGAACAATGCGGGCGCGCCAGCATCCCATCAGTGTTAGCGCCGCTCAGCCTTAGCCAATGGCTGGCCAAGCATGCCGACAGCCACAGCATGCGAATATTGCTTAATCCAGTGGGCGCAACACGCCTTGCCGATTTAAGTGTCGACGACGGTTCGATTGAATTGCTCGTAGGCGCAGAAGGCGGTTTGACTGATGCAGAAATCCGTCTAGCCAGCCAGCAGGGCTTTCAATCCATCGTTTTGGGCCCGCGCATACTGCGCACCGAGACCGCCGCCCTAACCGCCATCACCGTCATGCAAAGTCTTTGGGGCGATTTTTAGCCCAAAACTTGCTTTATTTACAAATTAATTTTATTATTTTGTAAAATTTACAATAAAATAAGGCGTAATACCCATGTCACTGGCCCACGCTATCCGTAATCGGCGCAAAGCATTGCGCATGACCCTGCAAACTTTGGCCGCCCAAGTGGCCGCCGATGCAGGCAATTTATCGCGCATAGAGCGGGGCGAATTGGGCATTAACGAAAGCTTGTTACGTAAAGTGGCCACCGCTTTGGATTGCACCCCGGCTTACTTGTATGCACACAGCGAGCTGCCTGTTAGCACGGCATCCGGGCCAGAAACACGCTTAGCCAACAAACCCTCATCGCAACCCCATGCCAAGGATTTTGTGCAATGGTTTCGCTCCGCCACGCCTTACATCCACGCCTTTGGCGGCCGCACCTTTGTTATTGCCTTTGGCGGCGAGGTGGTGGACGAAAAACAATTTGTTGCCTTGTCTCACGATTTAAATTTGCTCGCCAGCTTAGAAGTGCGCTTGGTATTAGTGCACGGGGCCAGGCCGCAAATTGAACGGCGTTTAAAACGGGATAAACTCACGCCTAAATTTGTCGATGGCTTACGCGTCACCGATGACGACGCCATGGAAGCAGTAAAAGAAGCCAATGGCGCCATACGGGTAGAAATAGAAGCATTGCTGTCCATGGGACTGGTCAATTCACCCATGGCCGGCGCAGACATACGCGTAGCCAGCGGCAATTTCGTCACGGCTAAACCCAGTGGCGTGCGCAATGGCGTGGATTTGCAACACACCGGCGAAGTGCGGCGGGTCGATGCCTTTGCTATGCAAAAACGCCTAGACGAAGGCGAACTGGTCTTGCTGTCGCCATTGGGCTACTCACCCACCGGCGAGGCGTTTAACCTCAGCCTGGAAGACGTGGCAGTGAGCGCCGCCATCGCCTTGGATGCGGATAAGCTGATTTTCTTAATGGACTCAGCCGGCGTACACAATTTGCGTGGCGAATTGCTGCGTGAAATGACCGCAGAAAAGGCCGGCAATTTGCTGAAAAACATCCAAACCCGGGCGCAGGAAAACGAACAAGCCATTAACGTATCCGAAGACGTAATCTACTACCTGCCCGCCGCAGTTAGGGCTTGCGGCCATGGCGTCGCGCGCACCCACCTTATTTCTCGGCACATAGACGGCGCCATCATACAAGAGCTGTTTACCGTCGACGGCATTGGCACCATGGTCACCGAATTAAGCTTAGAGAGCATGCGCCAAGCCGACATCGATGACGTAGGCGGCATACTCAAGCTGATTGAACCGCTGGAAGCCGAGGGCTTTTTAGTGCGCCGTGGACGCGAGCGCATCGAAATGGAAATCGACCATTTTTACGTGATGGAGCACGACAACCGTGTCATAGGCTGCGCAGCGCTTTACCCTTTTAGAGCAGAGCGCACGGCGGAATTTGCTTGCCTAGCCATAGACCCCGCTTACCGTGGCGCCGGCCGTGGCGACAAGCTATTTTACTTCTGCGCGCAGGCAGCCAAAACATTGGGCTTTAAAAGCTTATTTTGCTTAACCACGCGCACCGAGCATTGGTTTTTAGAGCGCGGCTTCACCGAGCAAAGCGTAGACAAATTGCCGGCGGAAAAACAAAAACTTTATAATTTCCAGCGCAATTCTAAAGTTTTTAACAAAACGCTGTAGTAAATTTTAGTTACAATGTGGCAAAGTTAACCACTCCGCAAATAAAGCCGATGGAATCCATATGCTAAACCAAACCACTGCCGCAAAAAAAGCCCGCACCCTGGCTGAGGCACTACCTTACATTAAACGCTTTTTTGACAAAACCATCGTTATTAAATACGGCGGCAACGCCATGACCGATGAGCATTTAAAAGAGTGCTTCGCCCAAGACGTGGTCTTATTAAAATTGGTCGGCATGAACCCGGTGGTAGTACACGGCGGCGGCCCACAAATTAATGAGATGCTGGACAAACTAGGCAAAAAAGGCGAGTTCATCCAAGGCATGCGTGTGACCGATGCCGAAACCATGAGCGTAGTGGAAATGGTCTTGGGCGGGCAGGTCAACAAAGAAATCGTTAACCTGATAAATCGCCACGGTGGTAAAGCCGTGGGCTTAACTGGTCAAGACGGCAACTT
>CALQUO020000102.1 GCA_943333775.2 Methylotenera oryzisoli | reverse complement strand
AAGAAAAAAATCATGATATTGGGCGGCGGTCCAAACCGCATCGGCCAAGGCATCGAGTTTGATTATTGCTGCGTGCACGCTGCTTTTGCCATGCGCGAAGACGGTTATGAAACCATCATGGTTAACTGCAATCCAGAAACCGTGTCTACCGATTACGACACATCTGACCGCTTGTATTTTGAGCCAGTGACCTTAGAAGACGTGTTGGAAATTGTCGCCATCGAAAAACCGGTCGGCGTGATAGTGCAGTACGGCGGCCAAACCCCATTAAAATTAGCCCGTGATTTAGAAAAAGCTGGCGTGCCCATCATAGGCACAACGCCGGACGCGATTGATAAAGCCGAAGACCGCGAGCGTTTCCAAAAAATGCTGCAAGAATTAGGCCTAAAACAACCGCCTAACCGCACCGCCAGAACGCCAGAAGAAGCCCTTCGCTTGGCCCTAGAAATAGGCTACCCATTGGTAGTTCGCCCTAGTTATGTGTTGGGTGGTCGCGCCATGGAGATTGTGCAAGAGCAATCTCAATTAGAGCGTTACATGCGCGAAGCAGTAAAAGTGTCCAACGAATCGCCGGTGCTATTGGACCGTTTCCTAAACGATGCCTTGGAAGTCGATGTCGACGCCTTATGCGACAGCAGTGGCGACGTCATCATAGGCGGCATCATGGAACACGTTGAGCAAGCCGGTGTGCATTCTGGCGACTCTGCTTGCTCTTTACCACCGTACAGCTTGTCGACTAAATTGCAGGACGAATTGCGCGAGCAAACCAAACAAATGGCCCGCGCCCTAGGCGTGGTCGGTTTGATGAACGTGCAGTTTGCCATCCAAGGTAAAACCGTTTACGTTTTAGAAGTGAACCCTCGCGCATCGCGCACCGTGCCTTTTGTTTCTAAAGCATGCGGTTTGCAATTGGCTAAAGTGGCGGCGCGTTGCATGATAGGGACCTCGCTAAAAGCACAAGGCGTGACCCGTGAAATCATCCCGCCTTTCTATTCCGTGAAAGAGGCGGTTTTCCCCTTCATTAAATTCCCTGGAGTGGATACGATTTTAGGACCAGAAATGAAATCCACTGGTGAGGTGATGGGCGTAGGCGCTACCTTTGCCGAGGCTTTCCTGAAGTCCCAACTAGGCGCATCCACCAAGCTGCCTGAAGGCGGTCGTGCCTTCATCAGCGTGCGCAAAGAAGACTACAACAAAGTGGTGGAAATTGCCCATGCCTTGCACGATTTAGACTTTGAGTTAGTCGCCACCAAAGGCACGGCGATGGCATTAACGGCCAATGGCTTAAAAGTGGCTTCGGTGAACAAGGTGGCAGAAGGCCGTCCGCATATCGTCGACATGATCAAGAACAACGATATTAGCTTTATCGTTAACGTGACCGAAGACAAGCGCGCAGTGGCCGACTCCTATGAAATTAGACGCTCTGCCTTGCAAAACAAAGTCACTTATTACACCACGCTTGCTGGTGCTAAAGCCGCTTGCATAGGCATGGCGCACATGCAAGAGTTGACCGTGGAGTCCTTGCAAGACTTGCATAAAAAGCTGACATAAAATACACTTTGACCAAGATTTTTTAATTCACACACAAGCAATTACATTTAAAGCCACACTCAGTTTGGGTGTGGTTTGTTTTTTATTCAGGGATTTTTTAAGATGGCAGTGATACAAGTTCCGGTGACCGTTAAAGGCGCCGCACTATTAAAAGAAGAGTTATTACGTTTACGCGGTGTCGATCGCCCAGATATCATACAGGCGATTGCTGAAGCGCGGGCGCAAGGCGATTTATCGGAAAATGCCGAGTACGAAGCGGCCAAAGAGCGCCAAAGTTTTATCGAAGGGCGCATTGCCGAATTGGAAGCCAAGTTATCCAATGCTATGATCATTGATCCAGCCACTTTGCACGCCGATGGTCGCTGTGTATTCGGTGCCACCGTTCGCATAGAAGATTTAGAAAGCGGTGCCATCATAAGCTACCAGATCGTTGGTGACGACGAAGCCGACATTAAAAACGGTAAGATTTCCATCAGCTCTCCGATATCACGCGGTTTGATAGGTAAATCAGAAGGCGACGTGGCCGAAGTCATGGCGCCAGGTGGCGTAAAAGAATACGAGATACTGGACGTTCAATACATTTAGTGCGGTTTAATCTGAGGTGTTACCATGAAAAATAATTGGTCAGATAAAGTCAGTTTGTTACTCATTACCTTTTGGGTGGGCAGCCTGTGGTGCATAGCCGCGGTCGCCTACGTTTTGTTTAACACGCTTCCAGAAAGGCAGTTGGCCGGTCAGTTAGCGGGTCAGTTTTTTGATTACGTGGCCTATTTAGGTCTGTTTTCAGCCTTTTTCTTATTGATGCAACGCTTGTTTGGCTTCGGAAGCCTGGCTTTAAAGCAAGGCTATTTCTGGGCGGTGCTGGTGATGTTGTTATTGATTTTGGCAGGTCAGTTTGGCATACAGCCAATATTGGCCCAATTAAAAGCCGATGCCCTGCCCAGCGATGTCATGCAAAGTGTGTTTGCTGATAGGTTTGCCACGTGGCACGGGGTAGCCAGCGTTGCTTATGTGTTGCAATGCTTACTAGGTTTGGTGGTGGTGCTGAAAAAGTAAGGCTTCATTTCTGTGGCACGACAATTTTGGGTTTAGTCGATGCGCGGTATACTACCAATTGTTTACCTATTTGATGCACGGCAACAGCATTAGTCTGTTGGCAAATGTCCACCAGCATTTGGCCGCGCAAGGCTCGGTCGTCGCTCATGACTTTAATCTTGATGAGTTCATGGGCATCCAAGTTGACGTTAATTTCTTTCATGACCGCGTCGGATAATCCCTTGTTGCTGATCATTACGACGGGGTTGAGATTGTGCGCTAGGCCACGTAAGTAGCTGATTTGTTTTGAATTCACGTTGATTTCTTCTTTTAGGTTGACTGATTAGTCTGGATTTTAGTGCGGTATTTTATGTGGGCGAAGTTTAACAGATGAAGCTAAAACCTTCCAGCAAAGCTTGGATGCACGAACACGTTAACGATGAATTCGTTAAGCGTGCACAAAAAGAAGGCTACCGCGCTCGCGCCGCCTACAAATTAATTGAGATAGACGAAAAAGATAAACTGATTAAACCCGGTATGACCATAGTCGACCTTGGCGCCACGCCTGGCAGTTGGTCGCAAGTCGCCACCCAACGTCTAAAGGGCCAAGGCCGCATCATTGCCTTGGATTTGTTAGAGATGGAGCCAGTCAAAGGAGTGGAATTCATCCAGGGCGATTTTCGCGAAGAGGCTATTTTAAGGCAATTGGAAAACAGTTTGCAGGGTAAGCAGGTAGACCTTGTAATTGCCGACATGGCCCCCAATATGTCAGGTATCACCATCGTTGATCAAGCCGGAGCGGCCTATTTAACCGAACTGGCCTTGGAGTTCAGTCGCGATTGGTTGAAACCAAGCGGTAATTTTTTAGTCAAGGTATTCATAGGCGCCGGTTTCGATGAGATTTTATCCAGCATGCGCGGCCTGTTTGATAAAGTCGTCACACGCAAACCCAAAGCTTCACGTGGACGCAGCAATGAAGTCTATTTGCTGGGCTTGGGTAAAAAGTAAGGGCGTAAAGCGCACTCAAACTTAAAAAATAAGTTAAAAATGCAAGCAAGGCCTGACAGCGGGCACAGATTTAAGCATAAAATAAGCATAACGGTTAGGCCTTTTAAAAAGGAAGACGATTTTGAATAATATTTTTAAAAACATTGCCATTTGGGTTGCGATCGCCATGGTGTTGATGGTGGTGTTTAATTTAAGCGGTGTTAAAAACGGCGCAGACAGCCAAATCGTCTATTCCCAATTCATACAGGAAGTGAAGGACGGTCGCATCGCCAAAGTGCAGATTGATGGTCGTGTCTTGCACGGCACCACTAACGACGGCAAAAAATTTAACAGTTACGCGCCGACGGACCCTTGGTTGGTGTCCGATTTGTTAAAAAACAATGTGCAAGTGGAGGCCAAGCCCGAAGAAGAACAATCCTTCTTGATGAGTTTGTTTGTCTCCTGGTTCCCCATGATATTGCTGATTGCAGTTTGGGTGTTTTTCATGCGCCAAATGCAAGGCGGTGGTAAAGGCGGCGGTCCATTCTCATTTGGCAAAAGCAAAGCGCGTCAACTGGATGAAACCAATAACCAAACTACGTTTGCCGATGTGGCTGGCTGCGATGAAGCCAAAGAAGAGGTCACGGAAATCGTGGAATTTTTACGCGATCCGACTAAATTCCAAAAATTAGGTGGCCGCATTCCTCGCGGCGTGCTCATGGTGGGCCCGCCGGGTACCGGTAAAACCTTATTGGCGCGGGCAATCGCTGGCGAAGCCAAAGTACCGTTCTTTACCATTTCCGGTTCGGACTTCGTGGAGATGTTTGTCGGTGTCGGTGCCTCACGGGTGCGTGACATGTT
>CALQUO020000101.1 GCA_943333775.2 Methylotenera oryzisoli | reverse complement strand
TGGCATGGGTCTGAACATCATGGTGCTAGGTGGCCTAGCCATCGCCCTGGGTGAAGTGGTGGATGATGCAATCATAGACACGGAAAACATCTTTAGGCGCTTACGTGAAAACCGCTTGCTGGCCCAACCGTTACCGGCTTACCAAGTGGTGTATCAAGCCTCCATGGAAGTGCGCAGTTCGGTGGTCTATGCCACCATTATCGTAGTGATGGTATTTTTACCCCTATTAACCTTATCCGGCGTTGCAGGGAAATTGTTTGCTCCTTTAGGCTATGCTTACATCAGCGCCATCATTGCCTCGCTAGTGGTGGCTTTGACCTTAACCCCTGCACTTTGCTATCTACTGTTTTCAAAAGGCGAATTAGAAAGCCAAGATCCACCCTTAATAGTATGGATAAAAAAACATTACGTAGCGGCTTTAAAAATTATAGAACAGCATTACATAATAGTCATCAGCATGGTGGCTTTGGTTATTGCCTTAGGTTTAGGCGTACTACCCCTGTTTAAAAGTCAATTTATACCGAGCTTGCATGAAGGCCACTACATCATGCACATGACTGCCGTCCCTGGCACCTCAGCGCAAGAATCCTTACGCATAGGTAAGAAAGTAGCCAAGGTGGTAAGTGCCATTGATGGCGTTAAATCAGTTACCCAATGGGTAGGCCGTGCACCGAATGCGGCGGACACCTTTGGCACCCACTACAGTGAGTTTGAAGTGGAATTAATGCCCAGCAGCGGACCAGAGCAAGACCATATATTAGCGCGCATCCGTGAAGAACTGGCTGGCGAAGCGGTTGATGACGATGGAGATGGCATAGCCGAAACCGGCTTCATCGGGGTTAATTTTGCCATCAATACCTTTTTGACTGAACGCATAGAAGAGACCATCTCCGGATACACTGCGGCCATGGTCATCAATGTTCATGGCCACGACTTAGACACCTTAGACCACGATGCCAGGAAAATTGCCGACGTATTAAGCGGTATTAAGGGCGCTAGTGAAGTTCAAATTCAATCGCCGCCAGGCACGCCAGAATTAGCCATACGCTTGAGGCCGGAACGCTTAGCGGCATTCGGCCTACAATCACTGGATGTATTAGAAAACATACAAGCGGCTTACGAAGGGGTGCAAGCCACTCAGATCTATCAAAACAATCAAATCATCAGCGTTAACGTCATGTTTAATCAGGTGGTGCGCGACGATTTGCGAGAAATCGGTGGCCTACCGCTGAAAAACCCAGATGGAAAAATTGTTTATTTGCGTGACGTGGCCGACATCAGCCAAGAAAATGGCCGCTCAAAAATATTGCACGCCGGGGCTAAACGCATACAAACCATCACCTGCAACATTGAAGACAGAGACCTAAACAGCTTTGCCAAGGAAATGAAGCAACGCATCAACACCGGCATAGCTTTATCCAGCGGCAACTTTGTCACCTACACAGGCGAAGCCGAAGCCAATGCGCAATCCCGTGAAGATTTAATCGTGCAATCCATGCTAGCTGGCGTGGGCATTTTCTTAATGCTCTATATTGCCTTTGGGCGTTTACGTAACCTATTGCTCACTTTTGCCAACTTGCCATTTGCCCTAATAGGCGGCGTGGTGGCCGCCATGTTTACTGGCGGTTGGATATCATTGGGCTCACTGGTGGGCTTCGTCACCCTGTTTGGCATCACCCTGCGCAACTCCATCATGATGGTCTCGCACTACCAACACTTAATTGATGAAGAAAATTGCATTTGGGGTTTAGAGACCTGCATACGTGGCGCCTCGGAACGCCTGCCCTCTATATTGATGACCGCGTTGGTCACGGCACTTGGCTTGTTACCTCTAGCCTTGGGCAGCGATCAACCGGGTAGGGAAATTGAAGGGCCGATGGCCACCATCATCGTCGGCGGATTGATCACCTCTACCCTACTCAATCTCCTCATCCTGCCTACCATAATGTTGCACTTTGGCCGCTTTGAAAAAGAACCCATTAGCTAATAGGTTTTTTAAAGTAGTCTGGCCTTTTCTTGCAAACACTTCACACTCAAACCCTGCTCAAATAAAATGTAATCCTGCTTGTTGAGCACCCTGGTTTGGTAGTTTTGACCAGCAATGCAATCAAAGAAATGGGCATCAACCACCCCATCATCAAGCATGGCTCTAGCAAGTTCTGCTCGACTTTGTTGGTAAGGGCTTAAGTCCACCGATTTAATTAACAGCAACTGATCTGCCGCCAATTTGTTGGCTAACCACGCACTCAAACTGTCCGAGGTCACCCGCCAGCTTTGTTCAACCGTGTCATCGGCTAACACCATCTGGCTAGGCAACCACACCACGGTTTGATGCTGCCAGCCACGTTCGGCTATTTCCAACTCGTTCGCTGCGGTCACCAAACCAGGCTGCATGCCCGCCAACAACAAGCCGAATTGATCCATGCCTAGCAATGCCAATTCATGAGCCAAGCCATCGCTCACTCCTGTCAGGTTTTGCGCTTGCCTAACCGCATCGGCAAAGACGCTGCCACCAGGCACAATCACCACTTTGCCATTACCGTGCTTAGCCAGCAGCGACAGCCAATGCGGCAAGGCCGCCGACCCTAACAAGCTGCCTCCCAGTTTAATGACCCACAATGGATTGTTCTGCATAACGGTCTGCCTAGCTAAATTAGGGTTTCACGTCCTTATCGCTGAAGAAATGCTGCATGGTTTTTAATAAGCTGGATGCCTTATCTTGAATTTCAGCGTACTCCTCATCCAGCAAGGAATCACTGACTATGCCACCGCCCGCATAAAAACTCATTTCTCCATCCCCTTGATCCGCTTCACGGTAAACAGCGGTGCGAATGGCAATATTGCTGTCCATATTGCCATCAAAGCCTATGTACGCTATAGCACCACAATACACACCACGTCTATCTGATTCCAATTCCTCTATGATTTGCATGGCCCGCAATTTAGGCGCACCGGTAATCGAGCCACCGGGAAAACAGGCTCGTAACAAGTCAATCGCTGTCTTACCCTGAGCCAAATGGCCGCGCACTATGCTGACCAAATGATGTACGTTGGCAAAACTTTGTAAGCGAAATAACTGATCGGCTTGAACTGAACCGATTTCACAGTTCTTGCCTAGGTCGTTACGCAACAAATCCACTATCATTAAATTTTCGGCTTGGTCCTTAGTGCTGCCTTGCAAATCGGCGGCCAAAGCCGCATCCTCAATGGCATTTAGGGCGCGCGGCCTGGTGCCTTTTATCGGACGTGTTTCAACATGCCGATTTCGTACCTGCAAAAAACGCTCAGGCGAACCGGACAATATTTGCCAGCCTGGAAACTTCATGTAAGCCATGAATGGCGCAGGGCTTAGCTCGCGCAACTTCTTATAGACCAACCAACTGTTGCCTGCGGCCGGCGCAGCGAACCTTAACGCAAGGTTAACCTGATAGCAGTCACCGCCTTTGATGTAGGCTTTAATTTTGTTAAAAGCCAGGCTGTATTGGCTAAACGTCATATTGCTAATGGGCATGGCTTTCAGTTGAAAAGTCGGCTCAACTGCTTGGTTTTGCTCGGATGAATGCGCCTCAAACAAGCGGCATAAATCTAGCCAGTTGTCATGAGTGCTTGCGGACAAACAGTATGAAACCAATGCGGCGGTCTTTTCCTGATGATCCACCACCACGGCCCAATCGTATAAACCAACTTGCATATGCGGGCTAACCTTATCGGCAGCCGACAGCCTGGGCAAGGTTTCCAATTGCCTAGCCAAATCATAGGAAAAGTAGCCTAGTGCGCCACCAGCAAAGGGCCCTTCACTGCTTTCATGCACTGGATAGTCGGCCAATAGGCGCTTTAATACGCTAAAGCCATCCTCCTCACTCACCGTCACTTCACCCTGCTGGCTGACCTCGGTTTTAATGACTGCTCGGCCACTGACTAGAACTTCATCGCTGGTGATGGTAAGAAAGGGTTGCGCTACCAATATGTCAAAACGACCGTACTCACTCTTGGGTTGGCCGCTGTCTAAAAACATAGGCCAAGGCAAGTGAGCAATGCGTTCAAATAAACGGCTGCTATCAACGCAATAAGGAATAGCGTGCTTAAGCATGCCCTCTCCCCAAACTGGCCACGGCGTAAGCCGGAAAGCACACGGCCGCCATGCGCTGCGCGGATCCGCTTCCTTGCAGTGCTTGCGGCATAAAATCATTCACTGATGAATAGGCCATATTTAATTGCTGAGCCAAACCGGCTAACAAGAAGTCGCCCACCCCTGCCCCAATCAAAACGCATTCTGATTTATCAGTAAATGAAGCTAGATGCTGTTCTATGGCTAATTGCAGTTGCTGCAACTGAAGCAGCTTAAAGGCCTGCGCTAAGGCTTGCCAATCCGCCAAGGAGGCATCATTGGCGTCGCGCCCTATCATGCGCGCTAGACGGCGCGCACAGGCATCCAGGCCTTTGTCTGCTCCATCGGCCGTTTCTGCACTGTATTCGCTCTGGGGCAAGTTGCCCGTCAGGCTGTAAACATCCGCCGTGGTAGCAAAATGCTCGGCAGCTAGG
>CALQUO020000100.1 GCA_943333775.2 Methylotenera oryzisoli | reverse complement strand
GGCTAATTTTTCTGCGTAATCTTGCGCGCTAGCGGCGGGGGTGATGAAGGCGTCGCTGATTAAGTAGTCAAACAATGGCCGTTTATGACCGTTTGCAAAACTGGCATGACCCATGCTGCCGGCAAAGCCCAACCAATTGACGTGGATGATCGCCGGCTTTAAGGCGACGATGCCGCTGCGGCTGGTTTGCGTGTAGCCGCTTAAATCTACCAGTATGTCTATGGCATGCTCGTTAATTTTTTTAGCCGCCTCGGTTTCGGATAAAGCTTGGATATCGTGAAACTGATCGAAGGCTTTTTCTAGCCTTAATCTGGCCGGGGATAGATCGTTTTTACCGTACGAGTAAGCGTAAATTTCATAAGCGGATCGGTCGTGCTGCTCGATCAGCTCGGTGATTAAAAAAGCCAAGGGATGCAATCTAAAATCGGCGGACAAATAGCCTATTTTCAGTTTGCGTTTACTAGCTCGGTCATGACCATGTTGGTAATTAAACGAGGACGAGGCATTTTGCGCCAACAAGCGGCCAAAGCGCTGTGCCACCCATAAATCCGCGCAGCGTAATTGCTCGGCTGCCGTGGTGCCTGGCATGGCTAAGAAGGCGAACGGCGATATTTGCACGCGCGGGTCGGTGGCTAAGGCATGGCGTATTGCTGCAATCTGCTCGGGCAAGCCTTGCCAATCGCAAACATGCTGTTTTTGATGCACCAGGTGCACCTTGGCATGATGCAGTTGCGGGTTAAGGCTGAGCGCGCGTTGGTAGCTCGCTATGGCTAAATCAAGTTGGCCTAACTCACGCTGCACGTTGCCTAGATTATTGTGCGTGTCGGCATCATTGGGATCGAATTGCAGTGCCGCTTGGTAATGCTGGGCGGCTTCCTGCGGTTGGCCGAGTTCACGTTTGGCATTGGCTAAATTGTAGTGCAGGGCCGCCTTGTCCATGGCGTCTTGAGGCTGCAAGCTCAATGCTTCATTAAAGCACTCTGCAGCCTGGCGGTATTGGCCTTCTGTATGCGCCTGATTACCACTCAGCATTAAGCAGTGGCCCAGTGCTAAGCGGCTTTGATCGTTAGGGCCATGGCTGTGCAACAACCGGCGGTAGCAGGCTGCAGCATCGACTATGCGCTGACTTTGGTAGCATAGGATGGCCAACAACTGCAATGCGTCGTGGTGATCAGCTTGCTGGTTTAGCAGGGCTTGCAGCTTAGCTTCAGCGGCTTGCGGCTGACCGGCTTGATAAAGCGTTAGGGCTTGGTCGTAAAGGGTGTTAGCCATGCTTTAATTTTAACCTAAAGTCGGTTTTATGCCACTTGCGACGACGGCAGGCAGGCTGCGAGCCAGTTTTTTTAAACCCAATTTACGCAATAAGAAACGATTGGGGTTGATTAGGCTCAGCATGGTTGGGTTAATTGCTGGGCTTTCTTGGCAAATTAAGCTGGCCAGTATCTCGCCACAATAGGGCGCGCTGGTAAACCCTCGGCTACCGTGTGCTAAATTAACATACAGGCCATCAGTCCAGGGCAGGGAAGATGGGTTGGCATTCGGCCTTGGTGGGGCTGCCATTATGGCGGCATGATCTAGTAATTCCCCCACTAAAGGGAAGTAATCGGCGCTGGTGCATCGAAAAGACACACGACCGCCCACTACGCTGTTTTTTAGGCTGTCGTGTAATGCGGGGGAATAGCTGTTTAATTTGTTTAAATTAGCCTGGTGATCGTATTCGTCTATGGCGAGCGACTGGTCTGATGAAAAGCTGGCGCCTAGCGTATGCACGCCTTGCTCGGCAGGGCTTAAGTAGCCATCACTGCAAACAATGGTGCGCAATGCAAAGCTGACTTCGCTGGCTTTGACCAGGCTAAGTTGCCCGCGTACCGATAGGGTTTTTAGCTGCAGACTCATGCCTAGGTCTTCGGCCTGATTGGCGTTAGCCAAGATGACGGCGTCGGCTTTTTCTAGGCATAGTTCGCCTGCGTAAATTTCAAATAGCCCATTATTTTTCAATACTTTATTGGGATTGCTTGATGTTTTTACACTGATGTTCGGATGCGAGATTAATGCGCGGCATAGGGCTGCCGGATTTAGCCAAGCCGCGTTGGCAAAGTATAAGGCCGGATGAGGCAGCGCTAGGCCAGCTTGCTGACTGGCTTGCGCTGGGTCAAGTAATTGCAAGTGTTGGGCTGCTTCTTTCCACGACAGTACTTTTTGTAATCTGGCTAATTCGCGGTCATTAAAGCCCAATTGCAGCATGCCGCAGGCATGAAAATCCTTGGCTTGCAGATGCAGTTTGCTAATCAACTCCAAGCTGTATAAATAGCCAGCTAAAGCAAACTGACTGGCGCTGTCGTCACCGCTTAAGCGAGGGTAGAGCATGGCTTGTGGGTTGCCGGAGGCTTCCATGGCGATGTGCTCGTGCCGTTCAATTAGGCTAACCTTGACGCCACGCTGAGCTAGGGCATAAGCGCTGCTGCAGCCAGCTATGCCAGCCCCAATCACTATGACGCTTTTAGGCGGCATGGCTTGCTCTCACATATTGCCCGTAAAGCATTTCGCGCTTTTTGGCGTAACCGGCTTGCTTGTTAACCTGAAAGCCTGCGGCCATTAGCTGGCGTCGCACTGCACTGGCGCTGGTGAAGGTGGCAAAGCTGGTGTGGCTGTTAGACAGCAAGGCCATTTGCTGAAACAAGCTGCCTTGCCACATGTCTGGATTTTTAGCTGGCGAAAAGCCATCTAGAAACCAGGCGTCGACTGCGATGTTGGGCTGCTGTTGGCTAAGGCTTTGATAGGCAGTGGCGGCATCGCCTATTAGTAAGCTGAGCCGCACGCGCTGGTTAAATAAACTGACGTCACCCTGTTCTATTGCCTTGGGGTAGTGGGTGATCAGCGCCTCGCTAAATGGCTTCTGGGTGGGCCATTGTTGCCAAGCTTTAGCCATATCAAGTGGACTCAAAGGGTGTTTCTCGGCGCTGATAAAATGCAAATTAGCCTTAACAGGTGCGGTGTCTAGCCACAATTTTGCCGCTAATAAAAAATTAAGCCCTGTGCCAAAGCCGGTTTCAGCGATAGTAAATCTTGCATTTGGGTAGTCTAGCCAGCGTTCGGCCAAGCGATTGGCCTGCAAGAAAACGTAATCGGTTTCCTGCAGGCCATTGTCGCTATTGTAGTAGACGTCTTGGTATTGCTCGGAGAAGGCCAGGCCGTTTTGCCAGGAAACCGCTGCGTGCACTACAGGCAGCATGCTTAACGCTTCCACACCTTGCCGTAGGCGGCCAGTAATTGTTGGTGCATGCAACTGCCTTGCATGTTTTCACCTAGGTTAATCAGGCCAAAATACTGTTCCGTTTGATTGAGGAGTTTTTCTGCTTGGCTCAGTGTCTGTGCGCCATACATCAGGCTTAAGTTGTCTTTAAATAATGCCGGATCAGGGTGCGCCAATTCAACGCTAATCTGCACCAAGTCAGATAGGCAGCGATAGACTTTGGCGCGTTCAGTCGGTAGCTCGTTAAATTGCGCTATCCAAGCACAGCCATCCAAGATGTCATCGGTACTTTGGCAGGCTATGGCGGCCAAGGTTTTGAGTTCGCCTACGCGTAGGTCTACCCAAGTGCTGTTTGGGTCAGCACACAAACCTATGAGTGTGGTGACGGGCAATTCGTCCGCCAAATCTAAATCCAATAAAGTCGATAGCAACGCAGCTGATTCGGCATGGCTTAAGGATTGCAACTTAATGGCATAGGGACGTATTAAATTGCCTACGCTGTTGTTTTCCCATTGCAGCTCTTCAACCGGATAAATTTCACTCATGCCAGGCACGATGATGCGGCATGCGTAAACGCCTAGGTGGGTGAAGTCGGCTATGTAAATGTCATGGCCGCTGCCATGTATGGTGTCAACGCACCAGTGGTAATCTTCTTCGGTGGTCGTGCCGAAGTTCCAATCGACGAATTCGAAGTCTGGCGTGCTACGCAAAAATTCCCAGCTGATGACGCCGCTGGAGTCGACAAAATGGATTTCTAGATTTTGCGAGTCGGCAATTTCTTCCATGTCAAAGCCAGGTGAAACAAAGCCTTTTAGATTGTTGATGGCGCGCCCCTGCAACAACTCGGTTAAAGCACGCTCCAATGCCACTTCAAAGCGAGGATGGGCACCAAAGCTAGCGAAGCAGCCTTGGTCTTCTGGGTGCAGCAAAGTGACATTCATCACTGGGTATTGACCGCCCAATGAGGCGTCTTTGACTAATATGCCGTAACCGGCATCGCGCAAGCCCTTGATGCCAGCAGCAATGCGCGGGTAGCGGTTGATGACGTCTTGCGGCACATCAGGCAAGCACAGGCCTTCGCGTATGATGCGGAATTTGATGTCGCGCTCAAAAATTTCCGCTAATGCTTGTGTGCGCGCTTCCATCAAGGTGTTGCCGGCACTCATGCCGTTGCTGACGTATAAATTGCCTATTAAATTAACTGGAAATAAAACGCTTAGACCATCCTTTAGGCGTTGGTATGGGATGGCGCATATGCCACGCTCAGCATTGCCGGAGTTAAGATCAATTAATTGCGAAGC
>CALQUO020000099.1 GCA_943333775.2 Methylotenera oryzisoli | reverse complement strand
AGCCGACTTTAGCGCTATAATTCTTCCATGATTAAATTTGACCACGTTACCAAACGTTACCCAAGCAGCAACGAAGCCTTAAGCCAAGTGAGCTTTGTCATCGAGGCCGGCGAATTGGTATTTGTAACCGGTCACTCGGGCGCCGGCAAAAGCACCTTGCTCAAGCTAATTGCCGCCATTGAGCGGCCCACCAGCGGCACGGTTTTAATCGTCAATCAAAACATCAGTCAAATGAAGGCCGCCGCCATCCCCTATATGCGCCGCCGCTTTGGCTTGATCTTTCAAGACCACAAATTACTCTACGATCGCAACTGCTTTGATAACGTCATCTTGCCTTTACACATCAATGGCATCAATGGCCTAGACGCGGCCAAACGCGTCCGTGCTGCCTTGGATAAAGTCGGTTTATTACACAAAGAAAAAGCCATGCCTATTACCTTATCCGGCGGTGAGCAACAACGCTTAGCGATTGCGCGCGCCGTGGTCAGTCGCCCATCCATTTTGATTGCCGACGAACCAACCGGCAATTTGGATTCCAGCTACGCGGAAGACATTATGCGTATCTTTCAAGATTTCAATCAAGTGGGCGTGACAGTCATTGTCGCCACCCACGATGCACGCGGCATGTCAGCTACACAAAATCGCGTGCTGCATCTGGATCACGGTCGATTGTCCATATCCAATTCAGCTAAAAACTTGAACGCATAATGAACTGGCTCAATCAACACCTGTTAGCAATTAAATTGGTGCTATCGCGCATGGACAGCAACAAGTTATCGACCTTTATGATCAGCTTGGTCATTGCTGTGGCCATGGCCATCCCGGGGGTGTTTTACTTAGGCGTGGAGCACCTATCCAAACTAAGCAACCACATGCAAAATGAAACCGAGATCAGTCTCTTTGTAAAACTAGATGAACCGGCCAGTACATTAGCTGAAATCGACGCCGCCTTAAAAAGTAACCCAAACATCCAGACTTACACCTTGGTCACCAAGATGGAAGCTTGGGAAGACCTGAAAGCCAAGGCCGCATCCAGCAAAATCAATAGAGAGGTGCAAAACCTAGAAAAAAATCCGCTACCGGATGCCTTTTTTATTCAAGCCAAATCGGCTGATGCATCTGCACTTGCCACTTTAAGGGATGAGCTACAAGCGCTGCCTGGCGTGGAGCAAGCTTTATTGAATGCTGAGTGGGCTAAGCGCTTGTCCAGCATGTTGGCCTTGGGCACAAAAATTATCGCGTTCATTGCCACACTCTTGGCTTTGGCTTTATTGGTCATCATAGGCAACACCGTGCGCATGCAAATCCTCACGCAAAAAGACGAAATCGTGGTCAGCAAATTGATAGGAGCCACCACCCAGTTTATCCGCACCCCGTTTCTTTATGCCGGCATGGTCTACGGCTTATTCGGCGGCTTTCTATCCATGGCCATGCTGATGTATATTGTGCAACTATATAACAATTCGGTCGAACAACTGTCGCAGCTATACAGCAACGACTTCAGCTTAGCTTGGTTTAACCCACCGCTTTACTTAGGCATCATCTTGCTGTCCATCTTCATCGGTTGGCTGGGTTCCTTCCTGTCCGTCAGCCGCGCCATTGCCGCCATCAAAATAGATTAGTTTTCCTGCACGCTTTAAAGTGAACTATTTAGCCTCTGGCACTCTCTTATATAGAGTGCTAAAATACAAGTAATAGGAGGACTAAATTTTTATGCCCACTGCCTTATTACCCGTTTTAACAGCCAGCGATAGCTTAGAGCACTACTCAAGAGCCATCAAGGCTTACCCTATTCTGTCCGCAGAAGAGGAATACGCGCTGGCCGTCAAATTTAGAAAAGAAAACGACCTGGAAGCGGCTCGTCAATTAATTGTCTCGCACCTTCGCTTGGTCGCTAGCATTGCACGTGGCTACAACGGTTACGGCTTGCCGCAAGCAGACTTAATACAAGAAGGCAACATCGGCTTGATGAAGGCAGTAAAACGCTTTGACCCGGAACGCGGTGTGCGCTTGGTGTCCTTTGCTATGCATTGGATTAAGGCGGAAATACACGAATACATCGTGCGTAATTGGCGCTTGGTTAAAATCGCCACCACCAAAGCGCAACGTAAACTATTCTTTAATCTACGCAGCATGAAGCCTGGCCATAACAGCCTGCAAAGCAGCGAAGTGGAGCACATCGCCCAGACCTTAAACGTCAAAGCAGAAGAGGTGCGGGAAATGGAAGCGCGCCTTAACGGCCACGAAATCGCTTTAGAATCCAGTTCGGATGACGACGAAGACGGTCATTACAGCCCAATCGCCTACTTACAAGACGAGCGCCTAGATCCGCTGGCAGCCATGCAAGCCAAACAAACCGAAGCGTTTGAAAGCAACGGTTTAAGCCATGCCTTGCAACACTTGGATGAACGCAGTCGTCGCGTAGTGGAAGCGCGCTGGTTGCAAGACGACGGTGGCAAGACCTTGCACGAACTGGCAGCCGAATTTGGTGTGTCGGCAGAACGCATACGCCAAATCGAACAAAAAGCCATGCAAAAAATTAAAAGCACCATGCTGGCTTACCAATCATAACCTAGCTTGCATGAAAAAAGGCTGCGACACGCAGCCTTTTTTATTAGCCCTTGATTGTGCCGCAAGCAACCTATGCCTAGCCTATTGATGTCGCTGCCACGCCGTTCTGTTATCATCTTATTTTACTAAAAGTTGACCCAAGCATGACCAAGCCTAACCCTAGACCAACCGACATAAAGCTGCACCAAGCCTCGCGTTTATTGGAAATAAAATTCGACGACCATACCGAGTGCATGCTATCTTGCGAATTTTTACGCGTCCACTCGCCGTCCGCTGAAGTCAAAGGCCACGGTCCTGGTCAAGAGCTGCTCCAAACCGGTAAAGAGCAGGTCAACATCAAGCAGATCGAAGCAGTAGGTAATTACGCAGTCAAACTGGTATTTAGCGATGGTCATGATACCGGTTTGTATTCATGGGATTACTTATACGAACTGGCGCGCAACTACGAAGCCTTGTGGTTGGAGTACTTAGGCAGACTAAGTGCGGCCGGCTTGAGTCGAAGCGAATAAGCGAGAGATGCATGTCTAAGGAACAACAAACCCATTTTGGTTTTAAAACCGTGGCAGAAAGGGAAAAAGCCAAGAAAGTCGGCGAAGTTTTCCATTCCGTCGCCAGCAAATACGACTTGATGAACGACGTCATGTCGGCCGGTTTGCATCGCACTTGGAAACGCTTTGCCGTGGAAATCAGCGGCGTTAAAGCCGGCGACACGGTGCTAGACATCGCTGGCGGTAGCGGCGATTTATCCAAACTGTTCGCAAAAAAAGTGGGGTCAACGGGCCGCGTCATCTTAACCGACATCAACGCCTCCATGCTCAGAGTCGGCCGCGACCGCATGTTGGACGCCGGGCTAAATGTGCCCACCTTGCAATGCGACGCAGAAAAATTGCCCTTCCCAGACGGCCACTTTGACTGTGTCATCGTGGCCTTTGGCTTGCGCAATATGACGCACAAAGACCAGGCCTTGGCGGAAATGCAACGTGTGCTCAAAGTCGGTGGCCGCCTCTTGGTGTTGGAATTCTCTAAAGTGTGGCAACCCTTAAGGAAGCTCTACGATGCCTATTCATTTAAGCTGCTGCCCATCATGGGCAAATTTTTTGCTAAAGATGCCGACAGCTACCAATACCTCGCCGAGTCCATACGCATGCACCCCAATCAAGAAACGCTGAAAAAGATGATGGAAGAATCGGGGCTCAACAAGGTGGATTATTACAACCTAGCGGCCGGCGTGGTGGCCTTGCACAAAGGCTACAAAATCTAATGGTGCGCTTACTATGTTAAACGGCTTATCTACCCGCTTGCTGCAACACCTGATCGCCCAAAACAGCTGGGCTTGCCCACTACTGCAACCCCATTCTGGGAAGTGTGTTGCATTCAAGCTAGGTTTTTTTAGCCGCAGCCTGATGATCTTAGATGACGGTTCATTGGCCATGGCTGGTGACAGCCATGTGGCCGATGCCAGCGTAAGCCTAACACCTAGCTTAGCCATTCGCTTATTAGCTGGCGACGAGGCAGCCAAACGCCAAGTGGTCATTGGTGGTGACACGCACCTAGCAGCCGAATTAGCCAAAGTACTCTCCGCCATGCGCTGGGACTTTGAGGACGATGCCAGCAAATTGGTGGGCGATGTGGCCGCACATAAGATCGGCCAAACCTTACGCGGCATCTCGGCCGCCGGCAAAGAAACAGGTAGCAATTTAGCGGCCATGTTGAGCGAATACTGGCAAGAAGAAATGCCCTTGATAGCCAAAAAACGCCATGTCGAAGCCTTCAATAGCGACGTCGATACCTTGCGCGCCGACCTCGCTCGCTTTGAAAAAAAATTCGCCAAACTGCAACCACAACTTAATGAGCATGCCGCTGCTAAAGGCAGCCAAGCCTAATATGCGTTTATTCCGCCTGATATACATCGTCTACATTGCCTTTCGCTTTGGTTTGGATGAATTTGTCTTAAGCAATAGCAAGCTCAAACCGCTGCAAACACTCATT
>CALQUO020000098.1 GCA_943333775.2 Methylotenera oryzisoli | reverse complement strand
TTTGTTGACTCTGGCTATGTTTGGGGATCCAATCAAACGCCGGATCCAAAAGATTTGCGCTACACGACTGGTGTGGGTGTCAGCTGGTTTTCACCGTTTGGCCCTTTAAAATTGATCTACGCCAAACCGTTGAATGCCAGCGCCTTAGAAATTACTGAAACCATACAATTTCAGCTAGGCCAACAATTTTAAACTTTGTTAAACTTGCTGTTATGTCATTAATGTCCATATCACTTATGGCATAATAAATAGAATAACAGTCCGTATTTAGGAGATTCAATTGAACTACCCATTTCAAAGATTACTTGTTGCCAGCATCATTGCCGTAGCCTTTAATACCCAAGCAGCTGAATTGAAAGTTGGTTATGTACAGGTCGATAAAATTCTCCAAGAAGCGCCTCAAACAGCTGAGAGTGGGAAAAAATTAGAGCGTGAATTCAGCCCTCGTTCTCAAGAGCTGGATAAAATGGCTAAGCAAATCAAAGAACTGGAAACGGCACTGGATAAAGATGGCTTAACCATCACAGAGGCCGAACGCCGAAATAAAGAACGTGACGTGCAAAACATCAAGGTAGAATTTCAACGCAAACAGCGCGAATTACGAGAAGACATTAATTTGCGTAAAAATGAAGAGTTAGGCAGCCTGCAAGATCGTATTAATAAAGCCGTGCAGGGCGTGGCTAAAGCTGAAAATTACGATTTGGTTATGTACAGCGGCGTAGCCTATGCGGCGGATAAAATTGATATCACCGATAAAGTTTTAAAAGCACTTGGCAAAAAATAGCTTAGCCCTAAGCGACATTTTGCGAGCATAAGCTCTAGGCGAGCCAGCATGACAAAATCCTATTCACTGGCTGAGATAGCCAACTCCTTGGGCGGTACGGTGATAGGTGATGCCTCAGTAAGGGTAAGCAAAATGGCCTCATTAAGCCATGCTTACTACGGGGATATCTGCTTTCTGAGCGAGGCAAGATACCAAAGCCTATTAACATCATGCCAAGGCAGCGCCATTGTTTTACGTCAGGAAGATGCCCATTTAACTAATTTGCCACGCCTAGTAGTACCACAGCCCTATGCTTACTACGCCAAATTAGCCAGCATGTTAAGTCCCCCACCATTCAAAATACCTGCTATCGCAGCTAGTGCGGTTATTCATGCAAGTGCCATCATACCAACTTCATGCAGCGTAGGTCCGCTAACGGTAATAGGTGCGGACGTCGTGTTAGGCGAATACGTAACGATCGGGAGCGGCTGTACCATCGAAAATGACGCCAGTATAGGCGCACACAGCCAATTGGAATCCAATGTCACTATAGGGCATCACTGCATTATAGGCCAGCATTGCCATATTTATGCAGGTGCAGTAGTGGGTTCCGATGGATTTGGCTACGCCCATGAATCAGATACTTGGCTCAAGATTCCCCAATTGGGTCGCGTTCGAATAGGTAGCCATGTCGATGTTGGTGCCAACACGACCATAGATCGCGGCGCCTTAGACGACACACTTATTGAAGACGGCGTTAAACTAGACAACTTAATTCAAATTGGCCACAACTGCCTGATAGGGCAGCACACGGCTATTGCAGCTTGCGTTGCCATCGCCGGCAGCACTAAAATCGGCAAACATTGCAAGATAGGCGGAGCGGCCATGGTCTTAGGGCATTTGGAAATTGTTGATGGCGTCACCGTCAGTGCAGGCAGCATGATTACGCGCTCTTTGCTAAAACAGGATACCTATACGGCCATTATGCCTTTCCAATCGCACCAAGACTGGCTAAATAACGCGGCGCAAATACGGCATTTAGACGAGCTGGCAAGGAAAATTAAAAATCTCGAAAAACAACTGGCTCTGTTAAAATCGAGGTAATAATAATCAAGATTGCATCGTAGTTAAATTAGCGCCAATCATTTATAGTAAGCCGAGATAAAAATGACCTACACAACGACCTCTACCAGCATGGACATCCATGAAATATTGGATCACCTGCCGCATCGCTATCCATTTATCCTAATAGACCGTGTCACTTCCATGGAATTAGGCAATGAAATCGTGGCCTTAAAAAACGTCACTATTAACGAGCCATTTTTCCCTGGGCATTTTCCCTATCACCCGGTTATGCCTGGCGTTTTAATTGTAGAGGCAATGGCCCAAGCCGCTGCCATCTTGTCGTTCAAAACCATGGGCGTAAAACCGAGTGATGACTCAGTATATTACTTTGCTGGGATAGACAGCGCACGATTTAAACGTCCGGTATCACCCGGAGATCAAATTGTCTTTAACGTTAAGATTGATCGAATTATAAAAGGCATATGGAAGTACTCTGGTTTGGCAAGCGTAGATGGCCAGATTGTTGCTGAAGCCCAGATGATGTGCATACTTAAAGCGATAGATAAAAAAGAGTAAGCCGAATGATAGCGGCAAAAATTCATGCCACGGCCATCATCCATCCAACTGCAGTGCTCGATTCCAGTGTGGAGGTTGGTCCTTACTCTATTATAGGCCCCCAAGTCAGAATCGCCGCTGACACTGTTATTGCTAGCCATGTCACCATCAGTGGAGATACCAGCATAGGTATAGGCAACCGTATTTATCAATACGCCTCATTGGGTGAATCCCCCCAAGATAAAAAATATCAAGGCGAGCCAACCCGCTTAGTGATTGGCGATCACAATACAATACGTGAATTTTGTACGATTAATCGTGGAACAACGCAAGACCGTGGTGTAACGGAAATTGCAAATGCCAACTGGATTATGGCATACGTGCATATCGCTCACGACTGCCAAGTCGGTAGTCACACTGTACTAGCTAACAACACCTCTTTGGCCGGTCACGTGCATGTGCATGATTATGCCGTTCTTGGCGGCTTTACCTTGGTGCATCAATTTTGCAAGATTGGTGCTCACGTTATTACGGCTGTTGGATCTGTGGTTTTTAAAGATATTCCTCCCTTCGTGGCAGCGGCCGGTTATGATGCTAAGCCACATGGCATTAATGCTGAAGGTTTGAAACGCAGAGGTTTCAGTGCAGAGAATTTATTGGAGATTAAACGCGCCTACAAAACCCTATACCGCAAAGGCCTCAGTTTAGCTGAGGCAAAACTCCAACTTAGTAGCGTGACTGGGGAAGACGTTCGTTTGCTGGCGAATTTCCTTAATGCATCCACGCGCGGCATAATCAGATAGGCTCATGCTCAGAATAGGCATAGTGGCTGGCGAGGCTTCTGGTGACATGCTGGGCGGTCTCCTCATGCAAGCCTTAAAAAACAAACGCAGCGACATTGAGTTTATTGGCATTGCTGGTCCCAAGATGATGCGAGAGGGTGCGCAGTCACTTTTCCCCATTGAGCGTTTGTCGGTTCGCGGCTATCTGGAAGTGATTAAGCATGCCTTTGGCTTGATGCGTATTAGGCAGCAATTAATTAAACATTTTTTAAATCACCGCGTGGACATATTCATTGGCATCGATGCGCCTGACTTTAATTTCTACATAGAAAAGAGATTAAAAAAGCAGGGTATTAAAACCATCCATTATGTCAGCCCATCAATATGGGCATGGCGAAAAAACCGATTAAATAAAATCAAACGTGCTGTATCGCACATATTGACCTTATTTCCTTTTGAATCCGTGCTTTACCAAGAGGCAGGGGTGCCAGTCAGCTACGTAGGTCATCCTTTAGCTGACACCTTGCCTATGCGGCCTGATAGCGCTTCAGCACGTGCTAGTTTGCGACTCAAGCCAGCTGACTTGGTGGTGGCTATGTTGCCAGGCAGTCGGCAAAGCGAAGTGCAGCAACATGCTGCCTTGTTCATTCAAACCGCAAAAAACCTGCACGCAGTCTACCCGCATGCCGTATTTTTAGTGCCTTTTGTTACCCGTCAAAGCAAACAAATTTTCGAATTAGCTTTATTTCATGAGCACGAACCACTGCCCATACAGATCTTATTTGGTCACGCACACGATGCCATGCAAGCCTCCGATATCGTGATTGTGGCTTCAGGTACGGCCACATTGGAAGCCGCCTTACTGAAAAAACCCATGGTGATTACCTACCGCATGCCTATCTTAAGTTGGTGGATATTAAAACGCATGCTTTTGCAGCCCTATGTTGGCTTACCCAATGTATTGGCCGGTAAATTTATTGTGCCAGAATTGCTGCAACACGATGCCACTCCAGAAAAACTAGCGCAAGCGGCCATCAAACTGATTAGCGATACGCACGCTATAGAGGAGATGAAAGCCGAGTTCAGTAAAATACATATCAGTCTAAAACAGAATAATGCAGAAAAAGCCAGCAGCATGATCCTGGCTGATTTTCCTAGTTAAGCATGCAGGTCAGCCAATTGATTTGTGGTGTAGATGAGGCGGGGCGAGGGCCTTTGGCAGGTTCCGTGTATGCGGCGGCGGTTATATTGAACCCAAGCCGACCTATACAGGGATTGGTTGATTCCAAGAAGATTTCTGAAAAGAAACGCGATGCCTTAAGCATAGAGATAAAACAGCATGCTTTGGCCTGGGCCATAGCCAGTTGCAGCGCAGCGGAAATAGATCAAATCAATATACTGCAAGCCAGCTTGCTGGCCATGAAACGCGCCATAGAAATG
>CALQUO020000097.1 GCA_943333775.2 Methylotenera oryzisoli | reverse complement strand
TGGCCAAACGGCGGGGCGTGGCATAAGCGGTCAAGACACTGCTGGTGTCGACCAAGCCCAATGCGTGCAAGTTTTCAAATAGCAATTCAGAAAAAGCCTGACCCAATTTGTTTAACACCTTGGGTGGCAACTCTTCTACAAACAACTCGACTAACAGGTTTTTTTGGCTCATGCTGCGGCTTTCTTAGCTAAATCGGTTAACACTTCATCCGCCCAATCCTTGGGCGCCATAGGGAAGCCTAAACGGGCACGGCTGTCTAAATAACTGGCCGCGACCGATCTGGCCAAGTTGCGTATGCGGCCTATGTAGCCGGCTCGCTCAGTGACTGAAATGGCGCCGCGGGCATCCAATAAATTGAAGGTATGGGCGGCTTTAAGCACTTGTTCGTAAGCCGGCAGGGCCAACTGGTTCTCCATGAGATGCTGGGCTTGTTTCTCGTGCGCGGTAAACGCGGTGAATAAGAAATCGGCATCCGAATGCTCAAAGTTATAGGCCGATTGCTCTTTTTCATTTTGCAAGTAAACGTCGCCGTAACTTAAACGCTCACCGTTTGGTCCAACGGTCCAAGTTAAATCGTAAACGTTATCCACGCCTTGCAAATACATGGCCAATCGCTCTAAACCGTAAGTGATTTCACCAGTAATGGGTTTGCAATTGATGCCCCCTACTTGTTGGAAATAGGTGAATTGGGTGACCTCCATGCCGTTTAGCCAAACCTCCCAACCCAAGCCCCAAGCGCCTAAGGTCGGGTTTTCCCAGTCGTCTTCAACAAAGCGTATGTCGTTTTTTTTCAAATCAAAACCCAAGGCTGCCAAGGAACCCAAGTACAGCTCCAATATGTCGGCAGGCGCGGGTTTTAACACCACCTGAAATTGATAATAGTGCTGCAAGCGATTGGGGTTTTCACCGTAGCGCCCGTCTTTAGGACGACGACTGGGTTGCACGTAGGCTGCTTTCCATGACTCAGGGCCTAGTGAGCGTAAAAAGGTAGCCGTGTGCGAAGTGCCGGCACCCACTTCCATGTCATAGGATTGCAACAGGGCGCAACCGCGGTCCGACCAATAGGTTTGCAGGGTGAGGATAATTTGTTGAAATGTAAGCGCCATGATGGATGCCTGTGGTTTAGTTGCTGGCTTTTGCCGCAAGCCGTAAAGCTGGAATTTTACTTTGTTTTAGCCCGCCTTGCCAAAAAATTAGGCACAAAAATGGCCAATAAACCCAGAAAACACAGCAGCAAAACCGGCTTGTTGGCAAAACGAACATAAGGTGTGCTGCCGCTGTAACCTTGCGCCATGACCTGCAAGCTGCTAACGCTAAAATGCGGTGCCTGCGCCAACACCTGACCGCGCCTGTCTATCATGGCGGTGGCACCGGTATTGGTCGCCCGCAATATAGTGCGGCCGGTTTCCATAGCGCGCGCCTGCGAAAACTGCAAATGCTGATAGGCGGCAATGGAACGCCCATACCAGGCATCATTACTGACATTGACCAATAAGCTGGCCGCCGGCAATTGCCGAATAATTTCTTCACCAAACACGTCTTCGTAGCAAATGTTAATCGCCACTTTTTGCCCAGCTATGGCCATAGGCTGCGGCTGAATCGTGCCACGCGACAAATCGCTTAATGGCATATTTAGCCAGTCGCGGTAAATCCAAGCAAACACGGCTTTGAATGGAATGAATTCGCCAAATGGCACCAAATGCGACTTGCGATACACTTCGCTGCCCGTCCCCGCCATATTCAGCATGCTATTAAAATACTGGCCTTGCTGGTACTCAATTACACCGGCTAATACCGCCCCATTATTTTTTTGGGCAAGCGCCTTGATGCGCGCTTTAAATTCATCCGGCAAGGCACTGGAGAGCATGGGCAGGGCCGTTTCCGGCATGACAATAAGCTGTGCATCACTGGCCTCAGCCAAGCGCAAATAGTGGACTAGGGTGCGCTCCACCATGTCTGGCGACCACTTTAAATCTTGTGCGATATTGCCTTGCAACAAGGTCACTTTAATCGGCGCCGACTGCGCTTGCGTCCATTGCATTTGCTTTAGGGCGTAGCCCACTAAAATGAGCATCAGCATGCCATAGATTAAGTGGCGTTTTAGTTTGGCGGGAGCCGGCAGCGAGCTAAAACAATAGGCCGCAGCACAAGCTAGCGCGACCGTTATAAGCGACACCCCGTAAACCCCAAGTATAGGCAGGTAGCCTGCTAAAGGGCTGGCTGGCACTTGGCTGTAGCCCATGCTTAACCAGGGAAAGCCCGTGAAAATCCAACTGCGCGTCCAATCAGCCAAGGCCCACCATACCGGCACCGCTATCAGTAATTGACTGGATTGCGCCTTGGCGGTTTTCAAGCTGAGCCAGCCCACTAGCGCAGGGAAAAGGGCCAAAATTGCACATAGTAACAAGGTCGCCAAGGCCGCCATCCACATAGGCATGTGACCAAAATCGTGCAGGCTAATGTAGATCCAATAGATGCCCGTGCAGAACAAGCCCAGTCCATAAAAAAAGCCGGCTAGAGCGGCTTGCTTAGGGGTGTCGCATTGCCACCAAACCCAGCACAAGGTTGCTATGGAGAGCAGGCTTAGGGGATACAAGTAAAAAGGCGCAAAACCCAATACACAGGTTGCGCCTAATAAAAATAAATACAGGACATGGACTAAACGGGATGAGTTAAACATGGGCTAAATTGTAGCCTGTTATAGCCCTTAACCGCAAAGCAATACGGCGGCTTGTTGGACCGTGGTTTATTCGGTCTTGCTGGGTACGTCGTATTTTTTACCGGCGTCCGGCCCTTCGCTGCCATCGTTATTGATGAACACCACTTGCACGACTTTGTTATCGATAAAATCCAACTCGGTGGTTTCATAATAACTGCCGTCGGCAGCAGTATTGATATAGTGGTATTGCCAGATGGAGGCGACCACCTTGCCGGTGCTTTTCACTTTAACGTCGTCGGCTTTGGCTGGTTCGCCAAACTGGGCGATGATTTTTGCTTTGTCAAAGCCGTTTATGGCACCGACAAAATCTTTTTCTAGGGTAGGAATTTCTAATACGGCTGGCGCCTCCTCTGCATTAACCGCCGACATTAGCAAAAGTGAGATCAAGACTACCGCGAATAATGCACTGTATTTCATTACCGACTCCAATCAAAAAAGCGTTATTTTTAAATGCCACGCAAGCTGTGAGCAGGCCAAGCTAGAATAAGTTCCTGGATGGACGCGGCGTCATTTGATCAGTCACGCCTAGTCTAGGCTGCAGCATCCGCGTCGCTCAATACTTCCAACATCAGGGTGTGCAAGCGGCGGCTGTCTGCGCGTAATACTTTAAAACGCAAGCCGCTAAAGGTGATTTCATCGTCACGTTTAGGCAGGTGACCAAACTGATGGACCACCAGTCCGCCGACTGTGGAGAATTCTTCATCGCTTAGTTCGCAGCCTATCACGGCATTAAAATCGGCAATTTCCGTTAGGGCTTTCACTCGATATTGGCCATCGGCATTTTGTATAATGTTGTCTTCTTCTTCGTCGTAATCGTACTCGTCCTCGATTTCACCGACAATTTGCTCTAGCACGTCCTCTATGGTCACCATGCCGGCGACACCGCCGTACTCATCGACCACGATGGCAATATGATTGCGATTGCCACGGAATTCTTTTAATAAAATATTGAGTCGCTTGGATTCGGGAATAAACACCGCTGGACGCAACATGTCACGTACTTCAAACTCTTCGCCGGCGTAATAACGCAACAAATCTTTGGCCAGCAATATGCCTATCACGTCGTTCTTGTCGTCTTCAATAACGGGAAAGCGCGAGTGCGCCGTTTCAATGACGTGCGGTATAAAAGTTTCGGGGGGATGGGTGATGTCGATGACATCCATTTGCGAGCGCGGGATCATGATGTCACGTACTTGCATTTCACTGACTTGCAGCACGCCCTCTATCATGGCGAGGGAATCTGCATCCATTAAACTGTTTTCATAAGCGCCGTGTAATAGCGCCACAAGTTGCTCGCGATCTTCTGGTTCGCGCATTAAAAAATGACTTAAACGTTCTAATAAACTGGGTTTTTCCGACTCGTCAGCCATGACAGGCGCCCTATGTAATGAGATAGGGATCAGCATACCCTAATTTTGTGACAATTGCAGTTTCTATGCTTTCCATTAAGGCCGCTTGCGTGTCATGTTCATGGTCATAGCCGTGCAAATGCAAGATGCCGTGCACGGTTAAATGCGCGTAATGCGCTATCAAGGATTTCCCTTGGGCGATTGCTTCACTGGCCACCACCGGCGCGCAAATAATGATGTCACCAATTAAATGCGGCTCTGCGCTTAAAGGAAAAGTCAGCACGTTGGTGGCGTAATCTTTTGCCCGGTAATGTTTATTGAGCGTCCGCCCTTCGGCTTCGTCAACTAGGCGTATCGTGACTTCCGTGTCCACCCTAAGCGTAGCCTTCACCCATGAGCGCAACTGCACTCGACTGGGCAACGGGCTATGCTCACTGGCGTATTGAACGGCTAGTTTTAGCTTGGGCATGGCGCCGAGGGCTTGCAGGGCAAAAGCGCACTAGTTAGATTGCTGAGTTGGGCAATCCACATAAGGGTAGCGCACATGGCCATAACGGATCACCAAGATGGCAATCGCAATCAAGAAGATGGAGCCGGATAGCGCCAGCAT
>CALQUO020000096.1 GCA_943333775.2 Methylotenera oryzisoli | reverse complement strand
CAATGACCCGTATTTTGGCATAGCCGTGATTGCCAGCATCTATTTAGTGGCGGCCATCTTTAACCACTATATCCCCAAAGTGCCCATCGATCACAAAATGCCACAGCGCAATTTTGTCTTTCTCATGCGCGACTTTTGGCATGCGTTTACCACCCTATGGCGCGATCCACAGGGTCAGGTATCTTTAGCAGTCACCACATTATTTTGGGGGGCGGGCGCCACCTTGCAATTCGTTATTTTGCAGTGGGCAAAAGAAATACTGCACATGGAACAACAAGCGGCATCTATATTGATTGCCATACTTGCGGTCGGTATCGCCATAGGTTCGGTTGGCGCTTCCTTGTTTGTGAAATTGGAGAATGCCGTTAAAGTTCTGCCAGCCGGCATCTTAATGGGCTTTTTAGTGGTCAGCATGGCTTTGGTCAACAGCTTAGAAATAGCCACGGTGGTTCTGTTTTGCATAGGAGTATTGGCAGGCTATTTTCTGGTGCCACTCAACTCACTGTTGCAACACCGCGGTCATGCCTTACTGGGGGCAGGTCACTCGATTGCCGTGCAAAACTTTAACGAGAACATCGGCATCTTGGTCTTGCTAGGCATATACACGCTGATGAAGCACCAACATTTAGCCATCAACGCCATTTTGGTCATCTTTGGGCTATTTGTCAGCCTAGCCATGGCGATAATCTACAAACTCTACCAAAAACACGCGCCAGCTAATGTTTAATGCAACTTAACGTGCGCCTCGGTGCGACGGTTAATCATGCGTGCCAGAGTTTGCAAGGCCATGCTCCAAAAACCGTGCAAAGCCATTAAGTGCATCTTGTACAAGGACTTGTACATCAGTCTGGCAATCAAACCTTCTATGAATAAGCTGCCGCCAGATAAGGAGCCCATCAAATTACCCACCGTGCTGTACTTGCCCAAATTCACCAATGAGCCGTAATCGACATAACTGTAGACAGGCAAATTTATTTTACCGGCCACTCTATTTTTTACTGTTTTAACCAACATGGTGGCCTGCTGATGCGCAGCTTGCGCCCTTGGTGGTACGTTCTCTTGGCCGACACCCTCCGCTCTAGGGCAAGCAGCACAATCACCAAAGGCAAATACGTTTGCATCCCGTGTGGTTTGAAGGCTACTGTGGACCACTAATTGATTAATGTGATTGGTTTCCAATCCACCTATTTCACGCAAAAAGTCCGGTGCTTTTATCCCAGCCGCCCATACCACTAGGGCAGAAGGAATGAATTTACCGCTATGGGTATGGATGCCATCTTGGCTCACCTCAGTGACGCGCTCACCGCAATACAAGTGCACATTGAGCTTACTGAGTTCCAATTCCACCGAATGAGATAATTTGACCGGCAACGCAGGCAATACGCGCTCACTGGCTTCCACCAATGAAATTTTAATATCACGATCGGCATTGATTTTATCCAACCCATAGGCTGCTAACTCGCGGGTAGTATTGTGCAATTCGGCCGCCAACTCAACACCGGTCGCGCCGGCACCAACAATGGCCACTTCTAACTGGCCAGATTGTAAGGTTTGCGTTTGTGTTTGCGCGCGCACCAGGGCATTGTGCAAACGACGGTGAAAGCGTTCGGCTTGATCTTGTGTGTCCAAAGCGATAGAAAACTCACTGGCACCTTTAATGCCAAAATCGTTGGTGGTGCTGCCCACCGCTATGATTAAGGTGTCGTAATTGATGGTGCGCCTAGGAATTACTTCAAAACCATCTTCATCAAAGTAAGAGGAAATAGAAATGGTTTTTTTATCCCTATCCAAGCTATCCATTTTGCCTAGCCGAAAATTAAAATGGTGCCAATGTGCTTGCGCCAAATAGACCAGTTCATGCCGTTCGGGATTCATGCTGCCGGCGGCAATTTCATGCAACAACGGCTTCCAAACATGGGTTTTAGATTGATCAACCAAGGTGATGATGGCCTTGCCTTTACGACCTAAACTATCACCAAGTTTAGTGGCGAGTTCCAGCCCGCCGGCTCCACCGCCGACTATAACCACATGGTGCAATGTATCTTTATTTGTGCTTTTCAATGGACCCTTTGATTCTATTGAGTGTAAATATTAAGAAAGTAAAATTATACAATGGGCATTATTTTTTCTTCGTCGGTTAACATTATTAACTTAATTGTTAAGCCAGGGTGTTTCTCCACCACCAACATACTGGGTTCTCAGCCAAGCTATAATTTTTAAAATGGTATCGGTATCCAGGCCCTCACCGGTATGCCCATCCACTTGATTGTGCCATATGAGCATGGACCCCCATTCAGGAGGCGAACCGTTGGTCCCACCGGCTATGGTTTCAAACATGCCTTTATCGCTAATGTGTTTTGCATAGTGCCATTTTGCATCAATCAGGCTAGGGCCCATTAAGCCGTTGGCATTGCCGCCATGGCAACCGCTACAACCTTGGTATGCGTATTGCTTTTTACCTTGCTTAGCGGCCTCTGGGTCTTGAGCGTAAAGCTTCGTATAGGGATTAATGCAGCTAGCCAGAAATGCCTTGGCTGCATCGCTATCATTTGGCACGGAAGTGATGTTTAATCGGCTACTGTCTTTGGTCGATATAAATTGGCAGTTGGCTGAGCTGGTATCTATTGTATCGCCCTGCTTATTATTTCCACAAGCGGACATTACTAAGCCAAGTGCCAATATCAGGTAAACTGTTCTTTTCGACATAATTTCTCTCCTCGTGGATTAATTAAAGCAATAAAAAAAGCGGTTACTGCATTTTGCAGTAACCGCTTTAGTATTACATATGGATGTTAAATTAAGTTAACTCTTAATTATTTCATCCAAGTTTTTTCACCGTCACCGCGGTATTCTGTTCGAATATAAGCGATCAATCGTAAAATTTCATCAGTGGTTAGGCCATCACCAACATGATCAGCCAAGGTAATGTTCCATGGCGACATCACACCACCAGATACACCGGCTGAACCTCCTGAAATAGTTTCAAACATACCCTTGTCTGTTGCGTTTTTTGCGTATACCCATTTTGTATCAAACGCACCTTGACCACCGTCTTTTCTTAATGATGGTGCCATTACGCCTTCTAATTTTCCGCCGTGGCAACCAGAACAACCATTGTAACCAAACAAGGCTTTTCCACCTTTAGGAGTTTTTTGAGTAATTAATGATGCATCAGCAGCATAAGCTTTGGTGTATGGATTAATGCATGTTTCTAAAAACTCTTTTGCCTGTGGCGTATCAGTGGCTGTAGCCTTAATTGGAAGCGGTGAACCGTTCTTAGTTGAAACAAAACTACATGCCGCACTTGCTTGAGTACTTGTAACTGCACCGATAAAGCCTAACATTGAAATTAATAATGCTGCTTTAACTGATTTAAAACCTAACATATTATCTCCTTAATGTAATGATTTCTGCCTATTGCGTTATGCAAAATCATTACTTAACTTGTATTGATTTAACCTGCTTATTCTTACTTAACAGTACTAGTGACACCGTTATATATTCAATTTATTTCAAAAAAAGACCAAAAGAATTATACATTAGCCATTTAATTAATTACAGTATTTAGTCCGCTCAATAAGTCTAAATAAATAATTATTTATCGGTTGTTGGCTTTTTGTTCGCCCCGTATTTGTTATAGACTTTTTGCAAACTATCACCTTCTACCACTGGCACATGCGGAATACCGAAATCATCTAAGATCTTAATGATTTTTGCTTGATTTCTATCCAATGCTGCTTGTATCGTGGCCATGCGCTCTTTGTCTTTTTTACGCACGCCAACGGAAATATTCCAATATTCCTTGCCTTTAGCATTTTCAGTTTCGTACTCTGGAATTGGCGCTACCATCATTGGCACTTTAGATTGCTTAGCAAAATAACCGCCAATTGGACCCCATGCAATGGCAATATCAATGTCACCTTTTGCTAGATCGTCTATCATAAAGCTAGATGGCAGATTTAAATCGCGTTGTATGCGATATGGCCTAGCGTTTGCTATAAGGTTGTTGTCATTCATAGGAATAGTAGCTGGGCTATGATCAATCACCCCTATGAAGCCTTTACGTAAATCCGGTGAAGTCCAATCGGTGATGTTGTAGTTACTAGCCTTACGCCAAACAAAAACGTGACCGGCGCGGTAATATGGTTTAGAAGTACGCATGTTGTCTGAATCAGATGTTGTACCAATCACGACATCACAACGATTTGCACCTAGGGTATTCCTAAAGAAACCCTGGCGACTGTATGCATAGGTGAAGGTCAATTTTTTACCTAAATCTTGCGCCAATAGTTGTGCTATTTTGTCTTCAAATCCTTCTTGCTTGTTATTTGAAAATGGCATGTTTTCAGGATCAGCACACACTTTGAATTCATCATTATTTTCCACGCGGCGAATTTCACCTATGCGGCCTTCATCTGGATTTAGCGATGGAATGTCCACGTCCGCTGCAAAGCTAACATTAGATGTAAGCACAAGCATGGCAAGTAAACCCAACTGCTTTTTAACCTGTTTAAACATATCTTCTCTTCCTTCTTGTGAATTATTCAGCCAAGTTTAAGGCTGCTCGTTATTTTAGAGTGCAGTCCAATTAAAAAAGTTCTTTGCACCCAGCTTATGCTGATTCTCATAATTAAATGCAAGCGGTATTGTATCTAATTTGTAGGCATGCCTGTTATTTAAATACT
>CALQUO020000095.1 GCA_943333775.2 Methylotenera oryzisoli | reverse complement strand
TTTGGTGGTGAAAGAGGGACTTGAACCCTCGACCCCAGGATTATGAATCCTGTGCTCTAACCAGCTGAGCTACATCACCAAGTAAACCGGTTGTTTTTTATTGCTTAAAACGCAAACAAGGGCGCAATTCTAGTGTTTTAGGCTGGGCTTGTCAAAAATAGTTTGCGAATTAAACGTTAAAACGGAAGTGCATCACGTCGCCATCTTGCACGATATACTCTTTGCCTTCTAGGCGCATTTTACCTGCTTCTTTTGCGCCCTGTTCGCCTTTGTTTTTAACGAACTCGTCGTATTGAATGACTTCGGCACGAATGAAGCCGCGTTCAAAGTCGGTGTGGATGACACCGGCCGCTTGTGGGGCGGTGGCGCCTTTTTTAACGGTCCACGCGCGGACTTCTTGCACGCCAGCGGTGAAGTAGGTTTGCAAGCCAAGTAGGGCGTAAGCAGCCCGTATCACGCGGTTTAAGCCCGGTTCGTCTTGGCCTAGTTCGGCTAAGAATAGCGATTTATCGTCGTCGTCTAATTCGGAGATCTCCGATTCAATTTTGGCGCAGATGGCCACCACTGGGGCATGCTCGGCCTTGCCTAAATCCACTACTTTTTGCAGCAAGGGGTTGTTTTCAAAACCGGTCTCGTCCACGTTGGCTAAGTACATCACCGGTTTTACGGTAATTAAGCACAGCGGTTTTAATAGGGTTAATTCATCGTTATCCAAGCCCAGCGTGCGCACGGCTTTGGCTTCGTTGAGGCCAGGCAAGATTTTGTCCAACACGGCCATTAATGCGATGGCCTCTTTGTCGCCGCTTTTGGCTTTCTTGCCTTCGCGTTGCATGGTTTTTTCCACGGTTTCCATGTCCGCCAAAGCCAACTCGGTGTTAATCACTTCTATGTCGGACAGTGGGTCAATTTTGTTTGATACGTGAATCACGTTGCTGTCTTCAAAGCAGCGCACCACGTGTGCAATCGCATCGGTCTCGCGGATGTTGGCCAAGAATTTATTGCCTAAGCCTTCGCCTTTGGAGGCGCCTGCAACCAGGCCGGCAATGTCGACCATCTCAACGATGGCCGGTTGAGTTTTTTGTGGGTGGACGATGTCAACCAAGGCTTGCATGCGTGTGTCTGGCACTTCAACGATGCCAACATTGGGTTCTATGGTGCAGAAAGGGTAGTTTTCTGCGGCGATGCCTGCTTTGGTGATGGCGTTAAACAGCGTAGATTTCCCTACGTTAGGCAAGCCGACAATTCCACATTTCATGTTGTTTTCCAGTTTATTTTTAACGCAATGTTTGCGTGCTTTATGTTACTTAATTTAATTTCTAAGTTTTTTACTTAGAGTGCAATTTTAACATTGCTTGTTCAAAATCCCCGCTTAAGAGCTGCGGCAAGATAGTTATGCTTTTGTCTATGGCTCCGTCTAGCGCGCTTTGTTCGTCTTTGGTTGGGGCTTTAAGCACGAAGTTAACCACTTCGTTTTTGTCACCAGGGTGACCGATGCCCAAACGCAAGCGCCAAAACTCGGGCGTGCCCAAGGCGGAGGCGATGTCTTTTAAACCATTGTGGCCACCGTGGCCACCGGCTTTTTTCAATTTCACTGTGCCTGCGGGTAAATCCAATTCGTCGTGTATCACCAGAATCTGTTCGGGCAAAATTTTGTAGTAATTGGCTAAGGCCACCACCGCTTTACCGCTGGCGTTCATAAAGGTGTTGGGTTTGAGTAGCCAGGTGTCGTTGCTGTTACTTAGCTTACCGACCAAACCTAAAAATTTGCTGTCGAGTTTGAGTGGGCTATTATTGCTAGTCGCCAATTGGTTTACCCACCAAAAGCCGGCGTTGTGACGGGTGGCTTCGTATTGACCGCCGGGGTTGCCTAGACCGACAAAAAGTTTAATGGGTGTCATGACGTTATAGTAGCAATAAAAAACGCGCACTTCATTAGAATGTGCGCGTTGTCTTGCATGCTTAAACTTGAAGCAGCTTTACTTAAGCGTCTGCAGCTGGTGTGGCTGCAGGTGCGGCGGCTTCACTTGTTTCAGCAGTGGCTTCAGAAACGCTACCTCGTGTTTTAGCAATCGATACCACTGCGGCGTCATTGCCGTGAGCCAGTTGCACGAAAGACACGCTTTTTGGTAGAGCGATTTCTGATAAATGGATAGCGTGACCCATTTCCAATTTAGCCACGTCCACTTCAATGAACTCTGGCAAATCTTTAGCCAAGCAGCTTACTTCGGCTTCAGTTGCAATGTGGGCAACAATACCGCCGCTTAATTTAACGCCTGGGGCGATGTCTGCATTGATAAAGTGGAATGGCACTTTAACGTGGATTTTTTCTGTGGCGCTAACGCGTTGGAAGTCCACGTGTTGTATGGTGTTACGCACTGGGTGCATTTGGAAGTCACGTAGCAATACGCTTTCTTTTTTGCCCTCTAGGTTTAGGTCTAGCACGGATGCGTGGAACGCTTCATGCCGGAACTCTAAAAATAGCTCTTTGGCATCCACCAAAATGGTGACTGCATCTTTACCTGCACCGTACACTACACCTGGCACAGACCCAGCGTGACGTAGACGGCGGCTCGCACCCGTACCTTTAGCATCACGTTTTACTGCTTTAATTTCTATGGTCATTTTACTGCTCCTAAATTTACTACTAGGCTTTCGACAGCCTTCTTTCACTAAAAACTGCACACCGCGACCAGTGTGCAGGGATAAAAACCGTTTATTAATCCATGAACAATGAAGACACGGAATCTTCACTGCTGATGCGGCGTATGGTTTCGGCTAGCAATTCAGCCGCACTCAATACGCGTATTTTTTTGCAATGGGCGGTTTCTGCGCCCAATGCAATGGTGTTGGTCACCACTAATTCGTCTAATTCCGATCCCATGATTCGGGCTGCAGCCCCACCAGACAACACTGGGTGGGTGGCGTAGGCAATCACTTTTTTTGCGCCGTGTTTTTTCAAGGCGGCCGCTGCTTCGCACAAGGTGTTTGCGGTATCAACCATGTCGTCCATAATCACGCACGTGCGACCAGCGACATCGCCGATGATGTTCATTACTTTGGCGACATTAGGCTTAGGACGGCGTTTGTCTATGATTGCCAAGTCTGAACCCAATTGTTTGGCAGCTGCACGGGCACGCACCACACCACCAACATCGGGTGACACCACCATTAAATTATCGTGGTTTTGCAAGAGCAAATCGGCCAATAAAATCGGGGTGGCATAAATGTTGTCCACCGGAATATCAAAGAAGCCTTGAATTTGATCCGAGTGCAAATCCATGGTGAGCAGGCGATTAACGCCGACACCGGTGAGCATATTAGCTACCACTTTAGCGGTAATAGCCACGCGTGCTGAACGTGGACGGCGATCTTGCCGTGAATAACCAAAGTAAGGAATCGCCGCGGTAATTCGACCGGCTGATGAACGGCGCAACGCATCTACCATGACCATGACTTCCATTAGGCTATCGTTGGTCGGGTGGCTGGTCGATTGCAAGACAAACACATCGCGACCGCGTACGTTTTCTAACAACTCCACTGTGGTTTCACCGTCGCTAAACGTTCCAACGTGCGCGCGCCCTAGCTCTATGCCCAAATGTTTAGCTACTTGTTCTGCTAAAACTGGGTTGGCTGAGCCGGTAAAGACCATCAAGTTGCCGTTAGACATCTGTTGATTCCCTGTCGTGCCGAAGCGATTCGGCATCAAACTGTCAATAAAAACCATAAAAAATAAAAGCGCGTAAATCCTATCATCTACACGCTTTTATTTAACACCATACAGACATACGGTCTGCATTCAAATTTGGCTGAGGAGGAAGGACTCGAACCTTCGGATGCTGGGATCAAAACCCAGTGCCTTAACCAACTTGGCGACTCCCCAATTGTTAATCAAACTGCTTAATCGGACGCGTAATCGATTAAAGGGTGTTGATTCAACCCCTTAGCGACAAAACTTTGCAGTGCAAAACCCAGGACTTGCACTGGTTTTTGTTGGCAGATTTCGTTCGCTATTTTTTCATTGGCCACTTCGACAAAAACCGAGGCGCCGGAGCCGCTCATTCTGGCATCACCAAATTGCTTAAGCCAAGTTAAACAAGCTGATACGGCTGGGTAATTGCTGCAAACTGCTTGTTCAAGTTGGTTGGTAAATTCGGTGTTGTGTTGCCCTGAATTCACTGACGCACTGTTTGCTGCCCTTGAAAAGTCCGACATTGTCTTAGGAATAGCATTTTTTGTCAATTGCTTATTGGCAAATATTTGCGCAGTAGACACATGCACATCGGGGGTAAGCACTAGGTAGCAAGCGTCCGCTAGAGAAATGCTTTGCAACTGTTCCCCGACCCCTTCCGCCCAAGCATTTTGCCCGTGGATAAAGAAGGGCACATCGGCCCCCAATTGCAGGCCAAGTTGCAGTAAATCGCTGCGTTTTAAATCAAGATGCCATAAGCGGTTTAATGCCAGCAAGACCGTTGCCGCATCCGAGCTGCCGCCGCCTAAGCCGCCTCCCATGGGAATACATTTTTTCACATGCATGTCCACGCCTAATGTGCAGCCGCAGTGTTGCTGCAATAGCTGCGCGGCCCGCACGCATAAATCGTGTTCGGCTGGCACGCCAGCTATGTCGTTAACGCGGTTAATTTGACCATCCTGGCGGACCTTAAGTTGGATTGTGTCGTGCAGGTCTATCAGTCTAAACACCGTTT
>CALQUO020000094.1 GCA_943333775.2 Methylotenera oryzisoli | reverse complement strand
CTTAGACCAATACGGATGGCCGCTGTCTGCGCTTAACGTGGCCTCATTAAAAAACGGCTCCAAGGCATCGTGGCGCAAATTGTCGGCTATTTTAATGCGCTCCAATTTGCTGTCGCGCTGCACAATTTCACCGGCCGCGTTGACGTGCAAATACAGCGACAGCACTGGCTTGATCTCGCCGGCATCCAAACTAAACGGCCTTATAGCCACTTCCGGCAACATGGTGATCTTATTGCCGGGTATGTACACAGTGGATAAACGCTGCATGGCAGCTTGGTCTAAGGCGCTGCCAACGGCTATGCCCAAGGCCGGCGCGGCAATGTGTATGCCCACGCGGGTGATGCCGTCATTCAAATAGGAAATGGAGAAAGCATCGTCTATTTCCGTCGTGCTGCTGTCGTCTATGCTGAAGGCTTCGGCCTCGGCCAAGCTCAAATCCGACCAACTTAAATCGCTCGTATCCAACACCGATGCGGCGGCAGAAAAATCCGTGCCGGAGGGGAAATGCTCTCTTAGGAAAGCGCCCAAATGGTAATCATGCGAGGATGGAATCGCGCCACAAGCTTGCAGCAATTTAATTTGACTAAGGTGGGATTCGTTGGCGGCCGTGTCTAGGGTTTTATACTCAAATGAGTTTTTATCAGGCTCGTACAGCAGGCTATCGAGCTTGAGCCTTAAGTCTTCAGGCAGTTTATGGGCCTTGAGTTCCGTCACCAGGGCGGCCATTTTTTCGGCCAACAGGCGTTTCTTTTCCAAGCCGGCCAATGCCGCTTTTAATATCTCGGCCGGCGCCGCTTTGTAGCGGCCTTTGCCCTTGCGATTAAAGTAAATAGGGGCGCTGTGTAGCTTAAGCGCCACGGCAGCGGCTTCTATAGGGGTGGGCTTGCGGCCGTAATACTCGTCGGCAAACTCAGCAAAACCGAACTCGCCACCGGCCTCGCCGCTAAAACTGAATTCGCTGCAGCATTCCCAAAGGAAATCCACGTCCAATTTAGCCGCCTCAGCTTGCGCGCTATCCATAAAGCCGGCTAATGGCAGCTCAAAGCGCATCAAGACATGATTGGTTTTGACTTTGCTGCGTTTGCCGCTGGCCGACTCGATTTGCATGGAACCTTGCGCTTCGGTCATGATGGACGCCACTTTAAAGCTGCCGTCCTCTTCAAAAAATACGTTCATGCTGGGCTTTCTATACGTGGCTTGCTACCGATTTGGCTAGATGGCCACCATTTTACCTTGGAATAGCAGAATCGGGATTAGCAGAATCGCTTTGATGCACGATAAAATAGCAGGCAATTAACTTAAGCCTTATCGCACGCCATGGACCAACGCATACCCGTCACCCTGCTCACCGGCTTTTTAGGAAGTGGCAAAACCACCTTACTCAATCATTTGCTCCACCACAGTGGCATGCGCGACACCGCCGTCATCATCAACGAGTTGGGTGACACAGGCTTGGATCAAATTTTTGCCCAAAGTAATTTGGCTTTAAGCGTGGAAAGCGAGCACATCGCCGACAACACGGTTTTGTTAAGCTCAGGCTGTTTATGTTGCACCTTAAAAAACGAGTTGGCCGACACCATGCGCGATTTGTTTTTCAAGCGTGCGCTGGCGGCCATACCGCAATTCAATCGATTGATCATAGAAACCACCGGCCTGGCTGACCCTGGGCCTATCCTAGCCAACCTAATGAACGAGCCGGTGATTGAATCGGTTTACCGTTTGGACGCGGTGGTGGTGACCATAGACAGCGTATACGGTTTGCAGCAGTTGGCAGAAAACCAGGAAGCCCTCAAGCAAGCCGCGGTAGCCGATGTCTTGGTCTTAAGCAAAACCGATTTAGCCGACGCGCAAACCCTCGCCAGCTTAGAGGAAAAACTAAGCCAAATTAACCCCGGCGCCACTTTGCATCGTATTAGCCACGGGCAATTGGACCCGGCCTACGTGGTCGATGTGGGGCTATTTGATACAGACAAAAAACAGGCTCAGCCACAGCGCTGGTTGCGTAGCCCCAGCAAACGGCCAAACACGCTAGGCCAGTTGCCGCAAAAAGCCAATCACGATGGCATCATCAGCTTTACCGTGATCTTACCTAGCCCCATTAATTGGTCGCAATTAAAACCGCATTTATTAAAGTTTTGCCAGACTTACGGCAAGCACTTATTACGACTCAAAGGCATCATCCATGCCGCCGACCAAGCAGCGCCACTGGCCATACATGCGGTGCATTTCACGCCCTACCCACCGACCTTATTGGAAGGCTGGAGCGAGCCAGAAAAACTGTCCAGGGTGGTGATCATCGCTAAAGGCATCGATGAACTGAGCTTAAGAAAAGCCTTCATGACGTTCTAGGCAGCAAGCCTACTGACAGGCTTACAGATTGCTTAAACTTTTAACATGGGTCATGACACTGCGACCCAAGGCATGCAAGGCATAGCCGCCCTCTAACACCGACACAATACGATTCTGCGCGTGCCGCTTGGCCACCGCTTTGAGCGCCTCCGTTACCCACAGGTAATCGGCCTCACGCAAGGCTAGGCCACCAATGTCGTCTTCCCGGTGCGCATCAAAACCAGCCGACACCAAGAGCATTTGCGGGGCAAAGTTCTCTAAGGCCGGCAGCCAATGTTCGCTCACAGCTGCCCGAAACGACTCGCCATCGCTGCCGGCGGGCAAAGGCACGTTAATGATGTGGGCGTTGCCGCTATCGGCCCCGCAGTGCGGGTAAAAAGGATGTTGAAAGGTAGAACAGAACAGTACGCGCCCGTCGTCTTGAAAAATGTCTTGCGTGCCATCGCCGTGGTGCACGTCAAAATCCACGATGGCGACGCGCTCCAAACCGTATTGATCTAAGGCATGCGCTGCACCCACGGCTACATTATTGAATATACAAAAGCCCGATGCCCCTTGGCGTTTAGCGTGATGACCGGGTGGGCGCACATTGCAAAAAGCATTATCCACTTGGCCGGCCATGAGCAAATCCACCGCCGCCACCACGGCACCGGCTGCGTATAAAGAGGCATCCAGCGTGTAGGCGTTCATCAAGGTGTCGCCATCCAAATCGACCAAGCCGCTTTTGGGCGCTTTTTCAAACACCCAATTGATGTAATCCTCACTGTGCACCCTAGCCAATTGCGCGCGAGTGGCTTTCATTGCCTGCTGCTGATTTAGAAAATCAAACAACCCGGAGGCGATCAGCTGGTCTTTTACCGCATAAATGCGTGCCGGGCATTCCGGGTGACCCGGGCCCATGTCGTGTTTTAAAAACTCATCGTGACTGATGTAAGCGGTGCGCATAATGGAATCAATTACAAGGATTTATACACCAGCTTGATGCTGGCATCGTCGGGATGGGCCACGGCATCAAAGCCCAAGCGCTTCATCAATTTCAACATATTGGCGTTATTTTTTAACACCTCCCCTTCTATGCGCACCAAGCCTTTGTCTCTGGCTATGTCCATGAGGGCGGTCATGAGTTTTTGTGCCAAGCCGGTCCCATGCATGCTGTCGGCCACCACCAAGGAAAACTCACAACTGTCGCCGTCCGGGTTGATGGCATAGCGGGTGACGCCCAATTCAATTTCCTTATCGTCGACAGTCTTCGTGGCGATCAAGGCCATTTCACGGCTGTAATCGATTTGCGTGAAACGCACCAACAAGGATTCACTTAATTGCTGCACGCTTTTCATAAAACGGAAATAGCGCGATTCTTCCGATAGGTTTTTCACAAAGTCTTGCACCAACCAGACGTCTTCTGGGCGTATAGGCCGTATCACCACATCGGTGCCGTCGGCTAACTGCCAATGGCTGAGCAAATGAGTCGGGTACGGGTAAATGGCCATGTGCGCATAACGATCGGCACTCGGTGGGCGCACCCCAACCACGATTCTGGCGTCGGCCGCCAAGGCGCCGTGTTCGTCGAGTATTAAGGGGTTAATGTCCATTTCCATGAGCATGGGCAGCTCGCAGACCATTTCCGAGACACGCAGCAAAATGCTTTCTAATGCATCGATGTTGACCGCCGGCATGTTGCGGAACGGGCCTAACATCTTGACCACGTGCGTGCGCTCGATGAGGTCTTTAACCAAATAGGCATTTAAGGGTGGCAGGGCCACCGAGCGGTCCGCGACTATTTCCACGGTTGTGCCACCGGCACCAAAAGTAATAATCGGACCAAACACCGGATCATTGGTGACGCCAACCATCAGTTCACGGCCATTCTCTTTCACCACCATGGGTTGAATGGAGATGCCATTGATGTGGGCCGTTGGCCGCAGGCGTTTCACGTTTTCTATGATTTCATGGTAAGCCGCCCGCACCGCCGGCGCATTGGTCAAGTTCAATACCACCCCACCGACATCGGACTTGTGGGTGATGTCCGGCGAGTTGATTTTCATGGCCACCGGGAACCCCAATTGCTGGGCAATCAACAAGGCCTCATTGGGCGAACGGGCCACCATGGTCTGCGCAATAGGGATATGAAAGGCCGACAACAAGGCTTTGGATTCCATTTCGCCCAATACCTTGCGCTTCTCTTGCAGCGCGCCTTCTATGATCATGCGACCGCTTTCCACGTCCGGTTCTATGTGGTGCGAGATAGGCCCTGGCATTTGCATGAGCAGGCGTTGGTTGTTGTGGTAGGCCGATAGAAATGAAAACACGTCCACCGCCGATTCCGGATTGCGGAAACTGGGTTTTCTGGCCGCATTGAAAGCCGAGCGCGAGGCCTGCACTT
>CALQUO020000093.1 GCA_943333775.2 Methylotenera oryzisoli | reverse complement strand
ATGGATAAGGTGTTTTTTTGCAATTCCGGTTGCGAAGCCAATGAAGCCAGTATCAAGTTGGCTAGGCTTTATGGGCACAACAAAGGCATTAGCAGCCCAGAAATTATTGTGATGGACAAGTCCTTTCACGGACGCACCATGGCGACTTTATCGGCAACCGGTAATCGCAAGGTGCAAGCTGGCTTTGAGCCATTGGTCAGCGGCTTTATACGTGTGCCTTACGATGACGTCGATGCGGTTAAGCAGGTGGCCAGTAGCAACCCTAACGTGGTGGCCATATTGGTTGAGCCGGTGCAGGGCGAAGGCGGCATCAATATTCCTAAAGACAGCAGTGCCTATTTGGAAACCTTGCGGCAGATATGTGATGCACACGGCTGGCTGCTGATGGTCGATGAAGTGCAAACTGGCATAGGTCGGACTGGCACTTGGTTTGCTTTTCAACACACGGCGATTATGCCGGATGTCATGAGTCTAGCCAAAGGCTTGGGTTCAGGTGTGCCCATAGGCGCATGCCTGGCTAGGGGCAAAGCGGCCGAGGTGTTTGTTTACGGTAAACACGGATCAACTTTTGGCGGCAACCCCTTAGCCTGTGCGGCCGGGTTGGCGACATTGGCAGCGATAGAAGATGAGGGCTTGTGTGCTCATGCGGAAAAAATGGGCGAGCTGATTAAATTGGGTTTTCAGACAGCGTTCGCTGACACACCGGCCGTTAAAGTCGTGCGTAATGCCGGCTTAATGATAGGGATAGAGCTGGATCGGCCTTGCGGGGAATTGGTTAAATTGGCCTTAGAAGCCAAGTTGTTAATCAACGTCACGGCAGACAAGGTGGTGCGATTGTTGCCGCCTTTGGTTATCAAGCAAGACGAGGCACAAGAATTGGTTAGGCGTTTATCTGATGTTATAAAAGCATTTTTAAAACAATAGTTTGTAATTAATACTTAATAAATTAGGTTAAAAAATAGTAGGCGTTATTTGGAAGCAAAGCGGTAAACACATGTCAATAAAACATTTTCTACAATTCAATGACTTATCTCGCGAAGAGCTGCTCTACGTGTTTGAGCGCACCCGCATCATTAAAAGTCAATTTAAGGCATACCAACAATACTGGCCCTTGCAAGATCGCACCTTGGTGATGATCTTTGAAAAGGCCAGCACCCGTACCCGCTTGTCTTTTGAAGCCGGTATGCAGCAGTTAGGTGGCTCAGCCATTTACCTCAATACCCGTGATTCGCAATTGGGCCGTGGCGAACCAGTCGAAGACGCCGCGCAAGTGATCTCGCGCATGAGCGACATCGTTATGATACGGACCTTTGAGCAAGAGATCATCGAGCGTTTTGCGGCGAATTCTCGTGTGCCAGTGGTCAATGGTTTGACCAATGAATACCATCCTTGCCAAATATTGGCGGACATTTTCACCTACATCGAGCACCGTGGCTCCATAAAAGGCAAGACCGTGGCTTGGATAGGCGATAGCAACAATGTTTGCAATACCTGGCTTCAAGCGGCAGAGGTACTGGATTTCAATGTGCATGTTTCCACGCCACCGGGCTACGAAGTGGAGCCTGAGCGGGCAAACTTGTACGGTAACAACCATTTCGAAGTTTTTGCTGATCCTATGGATGCAGCCAGAGGCGCGCATTTGGTTACCACCGATGTTTGGACCAGTATGGGCTTTGAAGCGGAAAACGAAGAGCGCTTGCGTGACTTTGTGGATTGGCAGGTCGACGCCGACATGATGCAAGTGGCAGCTGAAGACGCTTTGTTTATGCATTGCCTACCGGCGCACCGCGGCGAGGAGGTTTCCGCTGAAGTGATAGACGGCCGCCAATCCGTGGTTTGGGACGAGGCAGAGAATCGCTTGCACGTGCAAAAAGCATTAATGGAATATTTATTATTAGGAAAAGTTTAAGCAATGAGCACAGTTAAAAAAGACATTAAAAAAGTGGTGTTAGCCTATTCAGGCGGCCTGGATACCTCGGTTATTCTGAAATGGTTGCAAGACGAGTACCATTGCGAAGTAGTTACCTTCACCGCAGACCTAGGTCAAGGTGAAGAGTTGGAGCCAGCAAGAGCTAAGGCCACAGCAGCAGGCGTCAAAGAGATTTACATAGACGATTGCCGTGAAGAATTTGTGCGTGACTTTGTCTTTCCTATGTTCAGAGCCAACACCGTCTACGAAGGTGAATACCTATTGGGTACCTCGATTGCGCGCCCATTGATCGCCAAGCGCCTCATTGAAATTGCCGCCGAAACCAATGCAGACGCCATCTCACATGGCGCCACCGGCAAGGGTAACGACCAAGTGCGCTTTGAGTTAGGTGCGTACGCCTTAAATCCAAATATACAAATCATTGCGCCATGGCGTGAGTGGGATTTATTGAGTCGTGAAAAATTGATGGCTTACGCGGAAAAGCACGGCATTCCAGTCGACATGAAGCACAAGCAAGGTGGCAGCCCATACAGCATGGATGCCAATTTACTGCACATTTCCTACGAAGGCCGTCACTTGGAAGACCCGGCTGCCGAGGCGGAAGAGTCGATGTGGCGTTGGAGCGTGAGCCCAGAAAAAGCACCGGATGCCGCCGAGTATTTGGACATTGAGTACGTGAATGGCGACCCGGTCAGCTTGAATGGCGAAGCCATGAAGCCGCATGCCATATTGGCCCACCTTAATAAAATGGGAGGCAAGCACGGCATAGGCCGCTTGGATTTAGTGGAAAATCGCTACGTCGGCATGAAGTCTCGTGGTTGTTATGAAACGCCGGGCGGCACCATATTGTTAAAAGCCCACCGTGCTATTGAATCCATCACTTTGGATCGTGAAGTGGCGCACTTAAAAGACGATTTAATGCCACGCTATGCCAGCATGATTTATAACGGCTATTGGTGGAGTCCAGAGCGCATTGCCTTGCAAACCCTGATAGACCACACACAAACCGTGGTGAACGGCTGGGTGCGCGTTAAGTTATACAAAGGCAATGTGATCGTCACGGGCCGCGATAGCAAAACCAACTCCTTATTTGATTCGACCATTGCTACTTTTGAAGACGACAAAGGCGCTTACGACCAAAAAGACGCCGGTGGTTTCATTAAATTGAATGCCTTGCGCTTACGCATAGCGGCCAATTTAAAACTTAGACAAAAGTAATCATCAAGCACCCGGCGCTTGTTCTGCGTGCTTAGGCGTAGAGCAGGCGCTTTTTCTTAAAACACCATAGGTGAGCACCGCATGTCCTTTAAGCACATCGTTTCGCGTGATAATCCGGTTTTTAAGCAGTTAAAAAGATTGGCCGATAACGCCAGGGAAAGACGCAGCGAAGGGCTGACCTTGCTCGATGGGGTGCACCTTATTGAAGATTATCTGGCTGCGTTTGGTGAGCCCGAGCTGGTCATTATTCCAGAAGGCCAAAGTAGCGTGGAAGCCACCGCTTTAATGCAAAGCTTGGAGCACCTGGATACCATTATGCTGCCCACGCTAATGTTTGCCGAACTCAGTTCGGTAGTGAGCTCCACTGGCATACTGGCCATGGTCAAGATTCAACAGTTAGCTTTAGCCGATCAACCCAACTTTGTCTTGATGTTGGAAGACATACAGGACCCAGGTAATCTGGGTAGCATGCTGCGCACTGCCGCCGCGGCCGGGGTGGAAGCGGTCTATTTAAGCAGCAGTTGCACCGACCCCTGGTCACCCAAAGCCTTACGTGGTGGGCAGGGTGCGCAATTCGTGCTGGCCATGCAAACGCGTGCTGACATAGTGGCTGAGCTAGAACGATTTAACGGTGACAGCTATGCCACTGCCATGAATGGCGAGTCTTTGTATAGCCAAGACTTGCGAGGCGCTTGCGCCTTTGTCTTTGGCAATGAGGGGGCGGGGCTACGTAAAGACACCATGGCAGCAGCCAGTAAGCGGGTGACCATTCCCATGGCGCAAGGGCAGATAGGTCGAATAGAATCGCTCAATGCCGCCGCCGCAGCGGCAGTGTGTTTATTTGAGCGCAGGCGGCAGCAGCTTAGCGGCTAATGAATGTTAGGCTGGCTGGGTGCTGCCACTGGCGTCATTAATAGCTGCGTGGCATCCACCTTGTCAAAGGCGAAATGGGTGTTGCAAAAATCGCAATTCACTTCTATCTGGCCTTGTTCGGCCAATATACTCTGCAACTCCTCGTCACCTAGCATACGCAACATGCTGGACACGCTATCGCGGCTGCAACTGCAGAAAAACTGGGTATTGCTGGCAGCAAACAGGCGCACTTGCTCTTCATGAAACAGCCTAGTCAGCAAGGTTTCTGCTGGCAAGTGCAGCAGTTCCTCATCCTGTATGGTGTTGGCTAGATGACCAACTCGGTTCCATATGTCAGCGTCATGCTCGACAGTTGTTTGGTTCATGGTTTCCGGTAGTTTTTGCAACAGCATGCCAGCAGCCGTATTGCCGTCACAACACAGCCAAATGCGCGTATCGATTTGCTCCGAGCGCAGCATGTAATTTTCCAATACGGTGGCGATGCTGTCGCCTTCTAATGGCACGATACCCTGGTAGGCTTGATTGCCGTCTTTTGGATCCAGTGTGATTATGAATTGACCTTGTGTGATGAGATCAAACAACTGCTGTTGCTCGTCTATCTCGCCTGACCATTTTGCCGTGGCGCGCATTCTAAGAGGCGCATCGTCGTCTGAGGTGCATTCCACGACCAACAGTTTGAGCGTGCCTTTGCTTTGAATCTGCAAGACCATGCTGCCATTCATTTTTAGCGTGGCCGCCAATAAGGCACT
>CALQUO020000092.1 GCA_943333775.2 Methylotenera oryzisoli | reverse complement strand
GTCAAACCGTGCACATCGATAATCACGTTGCCGTTATCGGTGGTGAAATTACGCAAGGCCGGTTGGCCGCCTAATTTAACCAACTCACGCGCCACGTAACTTTTTGCCATGGGCAACACTTCCACCGGCAAGGGAAACTTACCCAATACCGGCACGTATTTGCTTTCATCGCAGATGCAGATAAAGGTTTTAGCGCAAGCCGCCACAATTTTTTCGCGGGTTAGCGCGCCGCCACCGCCTTTTAACATGTGCATGTGTTCGGTGATTTCATCGGCACCGTCCACGTAGATGTCCATGCCATCCACGCTGTTTAGATCAAACACTTCTATGCCATGTCCACGCAAACGCTGAGCCGTTGCTTCTGAACTGGCTACCGCTCCATCAATTTTGTGCTTTACTTTGGCCAACTCTTCAATAAAAAAGTTAGCGGTTGAGCCCGTGCCCACGCCTATGATGCCGCCTTTTACGTATTCCACGGCAGCCTTGGCCACTTGTTGTTTTAATTCGTCTTGGGTATAAGCCATTTTAAGTAAATCCTCTGCAATTTCTTTATAATACAAACAATTCAGCATAATACACTGCGACCGTTGTTTTAAAAACAAGCGCCATTTAAAAATAGCCCATGACCATAGATTACAAACATAAAATAGAGCACTCAAAGGTATACGATGTGGCGAAAAAAACGCCATTGGAATTCCAGCCTAATTTATCGGCGCGCATACACAACCGCGTGTTACTCAAACGCGAAGACATGCAACCGGTGTTCTCCTTTAAGCTGCGTGGCGCCTACAACAAAATGGCCAGCCTAGCCAGCGACGTGCTTAAACGCGGCGTCATCGCCGCCTCCGCCGGCAACCACGCTCAAGGCGTGGCACTGGCAGCAAAAAAACTAAAATGCCGCGCCATCATCGTCATGCCCACCACCACCCCCGCCATTAAAGTCAATGCGGTTAGAGCGCGCGGCGCTGAAGTGGTGTTGTTTGGCGACAGCTATTCCGACGCCTACGTGAAAGCCTTGGAATTAGAAAAATCCGAACAACTGACTTTTGTGCACCCATACGATGACCCCGAAGTCATCGCCGGCCAAGGCACCATCGCCATGGAAATCCTCAATGCGCACCCCGAACCGATAGAAGCGATATTTTGCTGCGTCGGTGGTGGCGGCTTGCTGGCTGGAATTGCCGCATACGTTAAAGCGGTGCGCCCGGAAATAAAAGTCATAGGCGTGGAAGCCAAAGACGCCGAAGCCATGACCGAATCGCTCAAGCAAGGCAAACGCGTCATGCTAGAACAAGTCGGTTTATTTGCCGATGGCGCCGCGGTTAAGCAAGTGGGCGAGCACACCTTTGCTTTGGCCCAACAATTTGTCGACGAAATGATCGTGGTGGATAACGATGCCATTTGCGCCGCCATCAAAGACGTGTTTGAAGACACCCGCAGCATCTTAGAACCGGCCGGCGCGTTGGCCACCGCCGGCATAAAAGAATACGCCAAGCGCAATGGCTTAAGGGACAAAACCTTAATAGGCATCGCCTCGGGCGCCAACATGAACTTTGACCGCTTACGCTTTATTGCTGAGCGTGCTGAGGTGGGCGAAAAGCGCGAGGCAGTATTGGCGGTGACCATACCCGAACAAGCCGGCGCCTTTAAAGCCTTTTGCCGCCTGCTTGGCGAGCGCAACATCACGGAATTTAATTACCGCTATTCCGATCCTAAATTTGCCCATATTTTTGTCGGCGTGGCGATTGCTGACCCAGCAGAATCTGCTAAATTAGTCAGCGATTTGCAAGCACAAGGCTTACCCACTTTAGACTTAAGCGACAACGAATTGGCCAAATTGCATTTACGCCACTTGGTTGGCGGCCATGCGCCTCAGGCAAAAAATGAAGTGGTGTTTAGGTTTGAATTCCCGGAAAAACCCGGCGCGCTAATGAAGTTTTTAGACACCATGGGCCACGATTGGAACATAAGCTTGTTCCACTACCGTAACCACGGTGCCGACTTTGGCCGCGTCTTGGTGGGCATGCAAGTTCCACCTAACGACATGTCGGCTTTTAGTGGCTTTTTAGACAACTTAGGCTACCCGCATTGGGATGAAACGCATAACCCAGCCTACAAATTGTTTCTTGCCTAGGCAAATGGTTGATTGCAGCCAGCTTGGTTGCAATCAACCAACCATATTACAGAAGGTTAATTTTAACGCCTTGTTTTAAAAAGCTAAATTATTAAGTACGCTTATTGCTTAAAGCATAAGCTGGTATTTTTTATCTGACACCTAAGCCCGCATTGAACCTAAGGCACATCAATGCGGCCCAATACAGAGTCATATCAATTGTTTTTTTAGGAGAACCACCCATGAAATTAAGCAGCCTGCTTATCGCGACCGCAGTCAGCATGACGCTGGCCGTTCACGCCCACGCCACTGACCGAGGCAAAGCCTACGTATCCAATCAAAAAGGCGGCGTCACCGTGATTGATTTAAACACTTACACAGCCGGTACCGACATAGACGTGCAAGGCGACGAACCTCGCGGCATAGCCATCACCGAAGATGGCAAATTATTGGTCGTGGCCACCCGTGAAAACGGCAGCGTATCCATTATTGATACCGCCACTAACCAAGTCCTCAGCCAAGTCAAAGTCGGGCAAAATCCTGAGTTTGTTCGTATTAAAGGCCATTACGCTTTTGTTTCCTACGAGCCCAGCGCCAAAGGTGGCCCACCGCCTACCCCTGGCTCAGCCGAAGCGCTAGCCGCTGCTAAAGAAGAGGCAGAAGATACCGACAAAGAACCGGCGCGCATTGGTATCATCGATTTGAAATTGGGCAAAAAAATACGTGAAATTACTGGCGGCCCAGAAACCGAAGGCATCGAGTTCAGTAAAGATGGTAAACAACTGATCGTGACCAACGAAGCCGACAACACCGTGACTGTGCACAGCATGAAAACAGGTAAATTGTTAAAAACCATTAAAACCCATGAGTACGGTGATAGACCTCGCGGCATTAAAGTATCGCCCGACGGTAAAACCTATTTAGCCACACTGGAATACGGTAACAAGTTTTTAGTCATGGATAAAAAATTCAAGGTATTGCGTACCGTTGACACCGGCGCCACCCCATACGGGATTGCCTATGACCGCAAAGGAGAGCGCATTTATGTGGCGGCCAACAAAGCCAAAACCTTGGAAGTCTATAACGCAAAAACCTATGAAAAAATTAAAGACATTCCTACTGGCAACCGTTGCTGGCACTTTACTTTTACCCCAGACGATAAAGAGATTTTATTAGCTTGCGGTAAATCCGATGCGGTCATGGTCATCGACACGGACAAGCTGGAAGTGACACAACAAATTGAAAACAAAAAGCTCCCTTGGGGCGTGGTCACTTACCCAAAAAGCATGGGCAGTTTAGACACTGCGATTAAGTAAGCCTAAGTCCTTAATTAAAAGCCCTAAGGTGCAAACCTTGGGGCTTTTTTATGCGCTTAATTTTTCTGAAATAAACGCCCACTCTTTTGGGTCCACCGGGGTAATGGACAAGCGGTTGCCGCGTTGCAATATCCGCATGGTGGCTAATTCTGGGTAGGTGCGCAATTCCTGCAAACTTAACAATCGAGTTTTCTTAACCAATTGCACGTCGACATTTAACCAGCGCGGTGTCTCTGGGGTAGATTTGGCATCGTAATACTTATGCCCTTGAATGAACTGCAACCTATCTGGGTAAGCCAAACTGCTGACTCGCGCAATACCAGCAATGCCAGGCACGTCGCAATTAGAATGGTAAAAAAACACGCCATCGCCTACCTGCATTTGATCGCGCATAAAATTACGCGCTTGGTAATTGCGGATGCCATACCAATCGACCGTTTGATTTGGAAAGCCAGCCAAATCGTCAATCGACACATCGCTGGGCTCGGATTTCATTAGCCAATAACGCATTTATTTTTCCTCAAATTATTTCTCAGTTAGGCCTTATGATAATCTATAACTCCTATTTAACATCTGAATTTTCGAGGCATAAACGTGGCACGAACGAGCGATAAAAACGTATTAGGCACCCCACTGCAATTATGCAGCGCCGACCCACTCACCGGCTTTACACGCACAGGCTGTTGCGAAACCGGGGCGGACGACAGCGGTAGCCACACCGTTTGCGCACAAATGACCGATGAATTTTTAGCCTACTCGATTTCTCGCGGCAACGATTTGAGCACGCCACGCCCAGAATACGGCTTTCTTGGATTGATGGCTGGCGATCGCTGGTGCGTGTGCGCAGCTCGCTGGTTAGAAGCCTCAGAAGCGGGCTTTGCCCCGCCGGTCATATTGGAAGCCTGCCATGAGAAATGCTTGGAAGTGGTCAGTTTAGCGGATTTGAAATACCACGAATTACGCTAGGGTCAGCCTGGATTTCAATTGGGAGTTCTCCACGGACACAGCCTAAGCCAGCATCCTGAACCAAAAAGGCTCAAGTGGTAACAGCCTAGAATGCATTAGGTACACCCACCAAAACGCTCTTAAAAGAAACGTCAATTTAGGGCGCGCGCACAACACTCGAATGACCAAAACCGATGCTATAAACTAGTTCAAGGAATTATTAGCTTAAACCGCACCGCAGAGAACAAACTTTAAAAACTGTGAATTTTACTTGCGTTTTAACCTTAAAATTTGGCTGCCTTTTAAGGAAAACAATGACCGGAATTTTACGCTAGATTTGACTTAAAGCTGGGATTATTTCGTTGCACAAACGCCATCAATTTGATCTTGCATTTGGCTGATTCGGCGTTTGATGTCGCCGACATCCACGCTGCCACTTTTGGTATTGAGCAATTCGTGG
>CALQUO020000091.1 GCA_943333775.2 Methylotenera oryzisoli | reverse complement strand
CTCGGCATCAATTTTGGCGGCTTTTTCTGGCCTGGCTTTTTTAGCCGGTTTTGTTGGCTCGCTTACCGTTGCAGCAGGTAACGCAGTCGGTGTATTCACCACCACGTTTTCTACCGTGTTGGCTACCGGCATCTCAGTTGTGGCCAGCGCTTCTACAGACTCATTAGCGACAAATGGACGTTTAACATCAGCTTGCACGCCTTCAACACGATCGCGACGGCCGCGACGGTTATTGCGGTTTCGACGACCACCGGTTCTTTCGCTATTGGTCATAGTCTCGCTAGGATTGATTTCCGCATTGCCGTTAGTCTGTTGATGTTGCGGTTGACGAGGCTGTTGTGGCTTAGCTGGACGTTGTTCCTGCGTTCTGGCTTCTTGTGGCTTACCGTCATTAGGACGATTTTGCCTATCTTGTGACGCGTTTTTGTTGCGGTCATTACGATTGCGGTTGCGATTGCGGTTGTTGCGGTTGCGATCGCGGTTGAATTCTTCGTTTTTCTCCGCTTCAGTTTTTTGTTTGCTGCTGGACGATGCGCTACTGAATAAGTTTTTAATGCGGTCTAGCAATGATAAGATCGGTGCCGCTGCAGATTTTTCCGCCACAATAGGTGCCGGTGCCGCAGGGGTGATGCCTCTCACTGCTGCCACTGGTCTGACTTCCTTGGCAGTTTCTTCTGCTGTAGGGATGTAAGACGTTTCAGTTGGCAATTCCACTAATTTGTAGCTGGCGCGACTGGTTTCTTCAGTGACGTCATCGTGTTTGACGCGCACGATGTTGTAATTTGGTGTTTCCAGGTGAATGTTTGGAATTAACACCACTTCAACGCCCATGCGTTGTTCGATGGCATGAATGTCGGCACGTTTTTCGTTCAATAAGAAGGTCGCCACTTCAACTGGCAATTGCACCTGAATGATCGCACTGTTGTCTTTCATGGCATCTTCTTGCGTGATGCGCAATATGTGCAAGGCGGTGGATTCAATGCCACGGATGTGACCAGTGCCATTGCATCGTGGGCAAGGGATGTGATTGGTTTCACCTAAGCTTGGGCGCAAGCGTTGGCGTGATAGTTCAAGCAAGCCGAAGCGGGAAATTTTACCAGTTTGCACGCGTGCACGATCGTGATGCAAAGCTTCACGAAGCGCATTTTCAACATCACGTTGATTGCGTTGGCTTTCCATGTCAATAAAGTCTATGACCACCAAGCCACCAAGATCGCGCAAGCGTAATTGACGGGCCACTTCTTCGGCGGCTTCCATATTGGTGTTGAAGGCGGTGTGTTCGATATCGCTACCACGGGTGGCGCGACCAGAGTTCACGTCTACTGAAACCAGAGCCTCTGTGTGGTCGATAACAATCGCGCCGCCTGAGGGTAAGCGCACTTCGCGCGAGAAAGCCGATTCAATTTGATGTTCAATTTGGAAGCGCGTGAATAGAGGGATTTCATCTTGGTACAATTTCACGCGACCCACATTGCCAGGCATGACGTGGCTCATGAATTGCAGGGCTTGTTCGTGTATGTCCGGTGTGTCGATTAATATTTCACCGATATCGGCGCTAAAGTAATCACGAATAGCTCGTATCACTAGGCTGCCTTCTTGGTAAATTAGGTAAGCACCACTTTGCATAGTGGAGGCGCCATCAATGGCTGCCCACAATTGCGTTAAGTAATTTAGGTCCCATTGCAGTTCTTCGGCGTTACGACCAATGCCTGCGGTGCGAGCAATGATGCTCATGCCTTTTGGCACTTCCAATTGCGCTAATACATCGCGTAACTCGTCTCTGTCTTCGCCTTCAATGCGGCGAGATACACCGCCACCACGAGGGTTGTTAGGCATGAGTACCAAATAACGACCGGCCAGTGAGATGAACGTAGTAAGGGCGGCACCTTTATTGCCACGCTCGTCTTTGTCCACCTGTACGATGATTTCTTGACCTTCTTTTAAGGCATCTTGTATGCGTGCTTTGCTGTCTGCACCTTCTTTGAAATAGCTTCGTGCAACTTCTTTAAAAGGTAAAAAGCCGTGCCTGTCCATGCCGTAGTCGACAAATGCCGCTTCCAGTGATGGTTCTATGCGTGTGATGACACCTTTGTAAATATTGCTTTTGCGCTGTTCTTTACCAGCGTGTTCTATGTCTAAATCAATCAGTTTTTGACCGTCTACGATGGCAACGCGTAATTCTTCCGATTGCGTTGCATTAAATAACATGCGTTTCATTGTTTGCTCCTGTAGGGCTTAAGGCGCAGACTGAGTATTGAAGGCAGATTAAGGTGATGGTGCCAATGGAATTGGCCATGCTACTGAAGGCGCGTTTAAGTATGCGCGTAGGTGAAATCTAACGATTTTGAATTATAAAGACTAGCCGCGAAAAAGCCGCTCTGTTATAAAAATTATGAATAATCAACGAGTTATATAGCCTTATTGACGAATGCAATGGCTGTATTTAAACAGGTTTCTATTTCATGTATTTCAATTGTAGGCAGTAAATTACAAGGTTTCTGCCATTCGTTAAATTAAACTAATCATTAAAATTTATGCCTTAGTGGCGTAAATTCGTTAAAATTCTATCTTCAGTAAATGCCTATTTAGCGATACGCCAAATCGGACTGTCACGTTAAGTCGCGCTTTATGTTTATTTGTCTGCGGCGGCTTGAGCGCTAATTTTTACTTGCTGCTACTTTATAATATGGCGAGCGGCGTTAACCAAGTATCTGTTTCCACTTTAAAAAGCCAGGTCAGCGTGCGGTGCAGGCTAACTTATTGCCAGTTAAGTGTATTTTCTACATCAATTAATCTTTAATTAATTGATAATGGCGTAAGTATAGGCTACTACTAACATTTAAGCAAAGAATGAACACTATCAGTACACAAAATCAGCCATCTAGTTCGGAGCATGTCAGTGCATTGGCAGCGGCTTTTCTCACGGTTGACGAGGCAAGCGAGGGGCAGCGAGTGGATAACTTTTTGGCTAAAACCTTAAAAGGGGTGCCTAAGAGCCATGTTTATCGCATCTTGCGCAGTGGCGAAGTGCGAGTAAATAAAAAACGAATCGATGCGGATTTTCGCTTAAGTTTAGGCGACGTGGTGCGCATACCACCTACGCGCGCCAAGCAGATTGATAAGCCTGAGATAAAGGCGCCCAGCGTGTCGAAGTTTGCCGATGCCATTTTGTTTGAAGACGATGCGCTATTGGTAATTGATAAACCGGCAGGCTTTGCGGTGCATGGTGGAAGCGGTATCAGCCGTGGTGTCATTGAGCAAATGCGATTGGAGCGACCTAAAGCCAAGTTTTTGGAATTAGTCCACCGTTTGGATAGGGAAACGTCGGGCGTGTTGATGTTGGCGAAAAAACGCAGTGCGCTGGTTGCCTTGCACGAAGCCATTCGGCACAACCAAACGGATAAGCGCTACTTAATGTTGGTGCAAGGGACGTGGTTGGAGAAAAAGAAGCGTGTGGTATTGGACTTGCAGCGCTATTTATTACCTAACGGCGAGCGCCGCGTCAATGTAGTAACGGACGCGAGCAAAGATAAATACAATGAACGCTTAAGCTCGGAAACGTTATTTAAATTAGTTAAAAACTTTAACCATCCACAATTGGGGCCGTTTAGTTTGTTGGAAGCGCAGTTGGTGACTGGACGCACTCATCAGTTGCGGGTGCAGTTGGCCCATTTAGGCTTTTTGATTGTTGGGGACGATAAATACGGCGATTTTGCTGCCAATAAAGTCCTGCAAAAGCATGGCTTGAAGCGCATGTTTTTACATTCCGCGATCACTAAAATTAATCACCCTTTGACGCAAGCTAAGCTGGAATTGATTGCGCCTTTGCCGGTCGAATTAAATCAGTTTTTACAAAAATTAGAAGCCATTAGTATACAAACCAAGTGTTAAGAAAGTACCGCAAGGCATGCAAAAGCAATTTGATTTAATCGTTTGGGATTGGGATGGCACTCTAGCTGACTCCACCGGCATGATTGCCCAGGCCTTGCTTAATGCAGCGGCGCAGGTGGGCTTGCCGACATTAAGCAGCAGTGAGGCCAGCAGCATTATCGGCTTGGGTTTACGTGAAGCCATTTATGCCTTATACGGCGATATCCCGGCCGCTCAGGCACAGGCCTTGGCCACCCAATACAGTAATAATTATTACGCCGGAGAAAGCAGTATTCCTTTATTTGCTGGCGCGGTGGATACAATCAAGACACTCAATAAACGCGGCTTTAAATTAGCCGTCGCCACTGGCAAGGGTAGGCGAGGATTGAATTTGGCTTTGGAGCACTGCGCTTTGACACATTATTTTCACGCCACTCGCACTGTGGACGAGTGTTTTTCTAAACCCCATCCGCAAATGTTGCACGAGTTGATGGAGGCCTTAGTAGTTATGCCTGAGCGTACATTGATGATAGGTGACACCTGCTACGATTTGAAAATGGCTAAAAACGCTGGTGTGAGTGCCGTTGGGGTTACTTATGGTGCACAAAAGGCTGAGCAATGGCAACACCTTGAGCCTATTTGCCAATTTAACAATTTCAACAGTTTAAGTGCATGGTTGTTGGAGGCATGAGATGAGTGACCCTAGCCCATGCGTAGTTTTTAAAAGTGAAGATGTGCAAGAGCAGGGTAAAGGCCTGCGTTTTGCACTGCCCGCGCTGGGTGAATTTGCCGGCGGGTTTGTTGTTCGTTATCACGGCCAAGCTTATGCTTATGTTAATCAATGTGCGCATGTGGCCGTGGAACTAGATTGGAACGAAGGCGAGTTTTTTACTGCTGAAAAAGAGCATTTAATTTGCGCCACACACGGTGCCCATTATCGACCCGATAACGGTTATTGTGTGATGGGGCCTTGTAAGGGTAAGCGTTTGCGCGCCGTACCGCTTACTGAACAAAATCAAATCATTAGCATAGATATTAGT
>CALQUO020000090.1 GCA_943333775.2 Methylotenera oryzisoli | reverse complement strand
TGGCACCTACAGCCAAAATGCAAAAACCATAGAAGAGTATTACGACCACCTCAACCACGGTCGCTTCCCGGTGGTGCGCGGCCTAGCCCTATCCCGCGACGACATAGTCCGTCGTGCGGTTATCATGGCAATCATGTGCCAAGGTGCACTGCAATACGAGTCCATCGAATTGGCTTACATGCTGGATTTCAAAAAATACTTTGCCGATGAAATGTTAGCCTTAAAAGCGTTGGAAAAAACCGACATGCTGGTGCTAGAAGAAGACGGTTTACAAGTCACCGACACCGGTTGGTTCTTTGTTCGCGCCGTGGCCATGGTGTTTGACAAGCACTTGCAAACAGACCGCAACCGCGCTCGTTTCTCCAAAATTCTTTAGACAGCTTATTCATGTAGGAGGGAAATTTATTGCGCTCCTACTTTTTATTCCCATCCACCCATAAAAAAAGCCCCCACCCTAAGGCAGAGGCTAATGTGGAACCAGCTGTTCCGCTACAAAACTAGGAGATTAGAATTTTTTACCGATACCAACACTTAGAACCAATGGATTAAGATCTAGGTTATCAATTTTTTTGTATCCAGATCCCGCATCTAATTTAACATCGGTATTTACCCAGATTTTCTTCACATCGAAGTTAATCAACCATTTATCTTGCAAGTTCACGTCAAACCCTGCTTGCAATACAGCGCCGAAAGCACTTCTATCAATTCGAATCGGCAAATACGACGTAGTAGTAACTGGCGTGTATGCGGCTGTCAATTTACGGTCTAGGCCCAACACAAAAGCACCACCAGCACCCACATACGGATCAATTGTTTGATCTGGATTAAAGTGCCATTGAGCGGTCAACGTTGGTGGCAACAAGTTAACTTTTCCAAGATCGGCAGCAACATCACCAGCACTTGATACATTAACGCTATGGCGTGTACCAACTGCTAGAATCAACTCAGCAGCAATATTTTTAGTTAAATAATAAGATATATCCAACTCTGGGATGGTGTTTTTACCAACTTGCAAATCTGCAGTGGCGCTGCCATAAAAATCAGCCGCAGTGCCAGCACCATAAGCCGCATCAGTTGTTTCACCTAAAGTACTTTTGGTGTTTGGATTAACGTTAGTTGCACGTAAACGCACCACGATGTCACCGGCTTCAGCATGAGCTAGCATAGGCGAAAAAGCAGAAAGCAAGGCCACGACCAATAAGGATTTTTTCATTTTAAATTTCTCCACTTAATAAATAAGACGAACACAAATTCGATGAGCCATCATATCCAAAGGGCTAAGTCGTCGATTTGACATTTATCAAGTGGTGGTGGGAAAAACACAGCTTGTTGTTTATTTACCACAAGCTGTGTTAGATGCGGCACTAGCCCAATTCTAGGCATGCATTAGATCAATTCAAATAAGGCTATCGATTCCACGTGTGAGGTATGGGGAAACATATTGATGACCCCCGCGGCTTGCAGGGTGTAGCCTTTCTCATTGACCAACACGCCGGCATCGCGGGCCAAAGTGGCCGGGTTACAGGACACATAAACAATCCGTTGCGGGCTGTTGCTGTCGTCCAAGGCTTTAATCAATTCAAAGGCACCATCGCGTGGTGGATCAACCAACCATTTATCAAAGCGACCTAAGGCAGTTAGGGAATCAGCTGTCATTTTAAACAAGTCGGCCACGCCAAATTCACTGTTCGTGATGCCATTCAATGCCGCGCTTTCATTCGCCCTATCCACCAAGTTTGCCAAGCCTTCCAAACCCAATACCTGCGCACCACTTCGGGCAATCGGCAGGCTAAAGTTGCCTATGCCGCAAAAGAAATCGGCAATTTTTTCATGGGCTTGCGGATTCAACAACTGCATGGCACGTCGTATCATCACCTGGTTGATCTGTGGGTTCACTTGGGTGAATTCGTTAGGCTTAAACGGGTAGCGTAAATCGAATTCAGGCAAGCTGTATTGCAAGCCAGCCAGGCTGTCGTCCGCTGCCGGATAAAAAGGCTTAATGGTGTCCGGGCCTTTGCTTTGCGTCCAAATCTGCACCGCCTGTTTGTCGGCAAAAGCTTTTAACACCAATTCATCGGCGGCGCTTAATTCGGCCATGATGCGTAAAATCAACACTATCACGGGCGGCGTAGATGGCCCAACAGGCTCACCCACAGCCAATTCAATTTGCGGCAGTTTATCGCGCAAGCTTAGCTGCAGTATCATGTCTTGCAAGGGCGCGATTAAGGCTGACACTTCAGGCACCAAAACTTCGCAGCTGTTCATGTCGGCCACGTAGCGGGTGGCTTTTTCATTAAAGCCCACCAGCACGCGCTGTTTCTTTTCCACGTATTTAACGCTTAGACGCGCTTTATGCCGGTAGCCCCAAGTTGGACCATAAATCGGCGGCAACATGTTGTTGGGCTGTACTTTACCGATATGCCACAAATCGTTTTCCAATAGACGCTGCTTGTTCGCCACTTGCGCCGCCGCATCCAAATGCTGCAGCTTGCAGCCGCCACACAGGCCAAAGTGCGGGCATTTAGGGGTCACGCGTTGATTGGACTGCTTGAGGACATCAATCGCATTCGCCACCTCGTAACTGGGCTTAATGCGGTGGGAGCGAAAGCTGACTTTTTCTTGCGGCAGTGCACCATCAATAAAAATGGTTTTGCCGTCTAGGTGGGTGACCCCACGCCCTTCTTGATCTAAGGATTCGATGACTGCGTTTAAAACCGGGCTGAGCGCCAAGTCAGCGCTGGATTTGTTGCGTCTTTTTCTCATGGCCGCTATTTTACCGCAGCGGGCAGAGAGTGACACCTATTAACTTAGCAAGCGCACGCACAGCGTATCGCGTTGAGCTTACATACGTTTACTGCCAAGCCGCCAAAAATTCAGCCCAATGATTAGCATCGCCGCTTTGCTGATAGCCACTTAAGGTTTCGCGCACCAGGGCAATTTCCGCATCGTAAGCGGCTTGCGTTAACTGACCGCGAATCAGCTTAAAGCGCAAAAACACCAAATGCGTATTGGCCACATCGGTCTCGCAATAATTGCGTATCTCATCAATCTTGCCGGCCTTATAGGCATCCCAAACCTTGCTACCATCCATGCCCAATTTACCGGGGAAGCCACATAGCTTAGCCACATCGTCTAAGGGCGCGTTGGCCCGCGCATTAAACATGGCCATGACGTCCATTAAATCCAAGTGACGCGTGTGATAGCGGCTGATGTAGTTATTCCACTTAAAGTCTTTGTCGTCTTCGCCTAGGTCCCAATAGCGCGCCGCATTGATGCCGTGCATCAAGCCACGGTAGTGCAAAACCGGCAAATCAAATCCGCCTCCATTCCATGATACGATTTGCGGGGTGTATTTATCGATGCCATCAAAGAAGCGCTGGATGATTACCGCCTCACACGATTGTGCGTCACCCAAAGTCCACACTTTGAAATGATTGCCTTCACGCATCGCGCAAGAAATGGCGCAGATGCGATGCAGGTGAAGGGCTAGAAAATCCGTGCCGTTTTGCTGACGGCGTTGATGAAAAGCGATGTTAGCCACTTCTTCATCGGACAACTCGGCCGGCAAGTCGTGTAGCTTACGCAAGCCATCGGTGTCGGGGATGGTTTCTATGTCAAAGACTAAACTCGGTGTCATTTTTTCACCCAAGCGCTGCCGCTTTCGTAATACCAACCCGCTGGCTCCTTATCTATCCATCGTATAGAAAAAGTATTTTGAATCTCGCCACGCCATTCCGGGTGACCATTGCCGGCGGCTATTTCTTTATACAAGGCGACTCGATCGTCATTTTCTGCGGCGACCAAGGCATTGATACCTTGCCGGTCTTTTAATGGCACAGCGGTTATATCACGCAAGGCGATCAAGCCGTCTTTAGTTAAGCCTACGGCGCCACTTGCGTAGTGGGCAGCCAACTGGGCATGACGTGCTTGCATGCTGTTTTTAAGTGCGCTGATGGCAGGCGTAGCGACATCTAAATCGGCCTCAGCCTGCGCCCAAGTGGCGAAGCACATCAAGCCTACTAAAAAGATGCTTTTGATATTATGCATATTGCTCCTATTTAATGAGCCACTCATTTTGCTGGCTCCTCTTTCTTAGGTGAAGGCCCTGCGTCTTTCAAACGCCATATGTCATCGATGATTTTATCGGCGGCTTTCTCTGCTGCCGCAGCCGGAAAATAGATGTTAATGGTTACGCAGGCGGATAAGCCCAAAGTGACAACCATTGCTATGACTGCTTTTTTCATGTTCACTTCCTTATACTAAGCACGCGCCGTTTAATGATGCTGCGACTAATCGACTATTGAATAACCGCCTTACTGTTGTCATCGGTAATGCGTTTAATTCTTAATAACAAATCCGACCAACTAATACGCTTGGTATAACCATTGACGTTCACCTTTGGCAGACCTTGGCCTTTGACTATCACGTAGCCTATGGCATTACTTTCGACGCCGGCCATCTCACAGACATCTTGACGTAATTTGCAACTTAAGCCTATCTTATCGTAGTTAAATTCTTTAAAAAATTGTAAAAAAGTCCGCTGCACGGCCGCGGCCGTGCCTTCGCCACCCAAGGCCATGATGTCCTCAACCGCACTCTGGGATATTTTCTTTATCTGCTTGCCCGGACTGGTTCGAATCGAGGCGTCTAAGTAGACTGGCTTCCAATTTTCCAGCTGCATGTTTTGCACGTCGCCATCTAACTTGCCTTCTATCCGACCAAAACTATATGTGCGAGTGAGCTCGCCCAAATCCAATTGCCGCATGCTCAAATCAGCATTTAAGCGCGGCACCACTCCCAAAGGATCGTCGATTTCCAAATGATTCATGCCGACCGTGCCGTTAAAGACATTGAAAGTCATTGCGCCATTCATGAGCAACTGCTCGTCGGCATAACTTACTTGAGGCACCTGTCCAGAAATCTTACCTTGCATGCTAGGCCAACCCAGCGCTTGACTGAATTCCGCCATACTAATCGGCGTCAAATTCATGCTGAC
>CALQUO020000089.1 GCA_943333775.2 Methylotenera oryzisoli | reverse complement strand
GCGATCGGCATGCAACTCCTGCAATACTCTCTTGGCTTGGGCCGGGTCCAGTTGCCTATAAAATTTATCGTAATCCAATTCGTTGCGCCTAGCGGCGGCCGCAAAACTGAACAAGCCGTTACCAGCCAATTCATTGGCATACGCATTGCGACTGAATTCCATTTGATCCACATTAGCCAACTGAAAACTAAGCCAAGGCAGAGCAAGCACACACAACAACAAACGCCATTTTTGCTTGGCGGACTGAGGCTGATTAGCAAAGCGGCTGGTTTGACTGGCTAGCCATAACAAGCCGGCCGCCACTAGTGCTATTCCAAGTAAGATAAGCGGCACGGGGTAAGATTGGCGAATATTGCCCAGCACTTCTTTGGTGTAGATTAAATAATCCACCGCGATGAAATTAAAGCGCGTGCTGAATTCTTGCCAAAAAACCCACTCGGCCACCGCCGCAAACAGCAAACCAAACATCAACAACCAGGCCATCAAGCGACGGGTGACGGAGAGCCATGCTGCTTGACGCGCCCGCTTGGTCAACAACAGCGAGGCCAATAAAAACGGCAAGAGCAGGTAACACAAGGCGTTCAGATCAAACCAAACACCCCAAGCCAACATGCCTAAGGCCTCTCTCCAGGACAATGGGTTGTGGCCTAAATTAAGCGACAAACTCAACCACAAGATTAGACGTAAACCCAGCCAAATAAGCAGGGCGCTGATGGCCGCAAAGCGCAAGAACGACCAAGCTTTTTTGGACGCAGAAGAGCTGGGCGTTGGCAAGCCAGCCTGCGGTGGCCAAATAAGGTATTGCGCCAGCAAGAGCATCCACACTAGCCAGGCCGTCCATAAATTGTGCGACATAAAATGCGCGCCGCGCACCATCTGCGTATACGCCATCACGCTGCCAAATAACAGCGCCAAAATCCAGGCCCACTTGGCTAAGCGAGCTTGGCTGTCTCTAAAGGCAAAATACACGGCCAGTAAGGCAAACCCCCCACTGGCGTGGCCGCCAGGGAAGCAATGGCCAGCGGCTACACCCGCTGGCAAGCTGCCAAACAGCGCGATGTAAGGTTGGGTGCCACCGTATTCTTGTAAATTCCACGGGCAGTCGTGCAGGCTAAAATGCTTTAACGCCGACACCACCGTGGTGCTGATCAGCATGCCAACAAACACCCACAACAAAGACCTGCGATGCGCTTTCAACCAATCAAAAGCAAGCAAAGTAGCTTGAGTAGAAGCGCGCGGCCAGCTCTTTAACCCGTAACCGACCAAGCCGGCCGCCAAAGCGAGCAGACTCACAATTATCATCAAGTTTCTCAAGCCTTGGTGCAGCACCGCTTCTAATCCGGCATGGTTTCTTAATGGAAAAGTCTGGGTTTGCGCGTCGTAAAATGGCGCTATCCATAGTCTATCCCAACCCGTCAACGGGTAGGCAAAAGCCAGCAGTAGTCCTGCCAACAAGAGCACTATGAGGTGCCACAGCCAAAAATGCCAGGCCAAGCTAGGTCGATTTAATTTAAACAAATGGAAACTCTATGCAAATCGCTGCCAGCTTAAGCAGCGGTTAAAGGTGGCACATTATAGCAAAGTCGCGCCCCACTGCCGGCCCTTAGGCCGAAGCGTAGGTCACGCATAAAACTTGCTTTTACTGCCGTTTTAGCGTAATTTTCGTCTATTGCTAGGGGTCTGGTTGGGGTTGCGGTGACGCGGCCTTAATTAGTGAGAAACACCCTTTGAACCTGACGCGGGTCATGCCGCCGTAGGAAAGCATGCAATGCTAACTCAGCAACATTATCTGGTGTGCATAGGCGGCTTTTCTATGTTGATTACATTATAGGAACGCACAATGAACGCTACTGATAAAAACCTACAAAAAAACCTCGCCAAATTCGACAGCGGCACGGCTGAAATTGACCCGGCCACCACCCTGCCTTTTGCCAATTCACGCAAAGTCTACGTGCAAGGTTCACGACCAGACATACAAGTGCCGTTTCGTGAAATCAGCTTAAGCGATACGCCGTCAAGCTTTGGTGCAGAAAAAAATCCACCGGTGATGGTATATGACACCAGCGGCCCCTACACAGATCCAGCGATTGCCATTGACATTCGCAGTGGCTTGCCCGCGCTACGCGCAAAATGGATAGAAGAGCGCAACGACACTGAGCAATTGAATGGCCCGAGCTCTACTTTTGGTCAAGCGCGCAAAACCGATCCTGAATTAGCCGAAATGCGCTTTAATTTATTGCGCCTGCCTCGCCGCGCGAAAAAAGGCATGAATGTTAGCCAAATGCATTACGCGCGTAAGGGCATCATCACGCCGGAAATGGAATACATTGCCATACGCGAAAATCAACGCCGCGAAAACATGAGCGAGCTCTTGCAAACGCAACACAAAGGCCACGATTTTGGCGCCAGCATCCCTAAAGTAATTACCCCTGAATTTGTCCGCAGCGAAGTGGCATTAGGCCGCGCAATTATTCCGGTCAACATCAACCACCCAGAAATCGAGCCCATGATCATAGGCCGCAACTTCTTGGTAAAAATTAACGCCAACATCGGCAACTCCGCTTTGGGTTCCTCCATCTCCGAAGAAGTGGAAAAAATGGTCTGGGGTACCCGCTGGGGTGGCGACACCGTGATGGATTTGTCCACCGGCAAAAACATACACGAAACCCGCGAGTGGATCATCCGCAACTCACCGGTGCCCATCGGCACGGTGCCCATCTACCAAGCCTTAGAAAAAGTAAACGGCAAAGCCGAAGACCTCACTTGGGAAATCTTCCGCGACACACTAATTGAGCAAGCCGAGCAAGGGGTGGATTACTTCACTATCCATGCCGGCGTGCGCTTGGCCTACATCCCCATGACGGCAAAACGCATGACCGGTATCGTGTCACGCGGCGGCTCCATCATGGCGAAATGGTGCTTGGCCCACCACAAAGAAAGCTTTTTGTACGAGCACTTCGAAGACATCTGCGAGATCATGAAGCAATACGACGTGGCCTTTAGTTTAGGCGATGGCTTGCGCCCCGGCTCGATTTACGATGCCAACGACGAAGCGCAATTTGCCGAACTTAAAACCTTGGGTGAGCTAACGCAAATTGCTTGGAAACACGACGTGCAATGCATGATAGAAGGCCCAGGCCACGTGCCCATGCACTTGATTAAAGAAAACATGGAGCTGCAATTAGAGCATTGCGGCGAAGCCCCGTTCTACACCTTAGGCCCATTAACCACGGACATCGCGCCGGGTTACGACCACATCACTTCGGGCATCGGTGCCGCCATGATAGGCTGGTACGGTTGCGCCATGCTCTGTTACGTGACGCCAAAAGAACACTTAGGCTTGCCAGATAAAGAAGACGTGCGAGTCGGCATCATCACCTACAAAATTGCCGCGCATGCCGCCGATTTGGCTAAGGGTCACCCTGGTGCACAAATTCGCGACAACGCCTTATCCAAAGCGCGTTTTGAATTCCGTTGGGACGACCAATTTAACTTGGGCCTCGATCCAGAAAAAGCCAAGGAATTCCATGACGAAACGCTGCCGCAAGACGGCGCTAAACAAGCGCACTTCTGCTCCATGTGCGGCCCGCATTTCTGCTCCATGAAAATCACCCAAGACGTGCGTGATTACGCGAACAAATTGGGCATTAATGAACAAGAGGCTTTGCAAAAAGGGATGCAAGAAAAATCCATCGAGTTTGTAAAAAAAGGCAGCGAGGTGTATCAAAAAATCTAAGGGCTACAGCCGCGAACTAGCCATAACAAAACAACAGGCCTTGCGCCTGTTTTTTGTTGGCACTATGCGAGAGCCTGCTTTAATAATTGCAAGCGCTAATAATTACAAGTGCAGGCGTTTATTTTGTTAAAATAGCCTGCATAAAATCCACCATAGCAGACTATTTTGACTACCCTAAAACTCAACAAAAAATCCGACGACACCCAACCTAAAGCCAGCAAAGCACCCTTGCGTCGTGGCAGCAACCCCGTGCGCGATCGCTCCGTGTCGGCGGCTAAAGTCATGGCGCCAAGTGCTGAAAAAACCGCGGCACCGACTATTGAAAAAGCTACGCAACGCAATCACCGATTTGATGGCAAAGCGCACGGCAGCCCTTATAGCGAGGATGCGCCAGCCACGGTAAATTCAACCACCGTCAAGCCAGCTAAACCTTCAGGGGTAGACACCCGCACCGCACCGCATCCGGATAGAAATGAACCGCAATACCGCCAAGCACCTCGCCGCGGTGGCAAGGTGCGCGATGGTTACGATAGCTTGGCCAAACCCCAATACGGCGCCGCCGCCAAAGCCGCATACAAATCCACTGCCATCAGCACGGAATTGCCGCGTTTATCTAAAGTCATGGCCGAGCGTGGCATTTGTTCACGCCGCGAAGCCGATGAATGGATAGCCAACAGTTGGGTCATGGTGGACGGCGAAATCATCGACACGCTGGGCACGCGGATTAATCCCGATGCAGAAATTATTATCAGCAGTTACGCGCACGAAGTGCAAAGCGAATCGGTGACCATTATTTTGCATAAGCCGGTTGGCTACGTCAGCGGCCAAGCGGAAGACGATTACGAACCGGCCATCGTCTTGGTGCACCCGGATAACGAATGGCTGGATGACCCCAACATCAACCCCCAACACCGCAAAGAATTTCAACGCCGATTCTTAACTGGCCTTGCGCCAGCGGGTCGACTAGACATTGACTCTACCGGTATGTTAGTGCTTACTCAGGACGGCCGCGTTGCACGTCATTTAATTGGTGAAGATTCCACGGTAGAGAAAGAATACTTGGTGCGGGTGGAAGGCGATTTAAGCGATGCCGACATGCAACGCCTTAACTTTGGTTTGAGCTTGGACGGCGAAAAACTCAAGCCGGCCAAAGTGAGTTGGCAGAATGAAGACCAATTGCGCTTTGTCTTACGCGAAGGCAAAAAACGGCAAATTCGTCGCATGTGCGAGATGGTCGGTTTGCATGTCGTGGGTCTAAAACGCGTGCGCATAGGCAGCGTTAATTTAGGTAAATTGCCGCCTGG
>CALQUO020000088.1 GCA_943333775.2 Methylotenera oryzisoli | reverse complement strand
GTTTTGCCCAGCATTAAGGCCTGGGTTTGGGCAAGGAAGTTTGCCAGTAAAATTTTGTGGTGGGCGTAACCGTGTTTGCCTATGGCGTAGTGGCTGTGCACTGGCATTAAAAAGTCGCAGGGCACGACTTGCGTGCCTTGGTGTATCAATTGATAAAAAGCGTGCTGACCGTTGGTGCCGGCTTCGCCCCAAATAACTGGGCCGGTTTTGTATTGTATGCGCTTGCCATCGCGGCAAATGAATTTACCGTTGCTTTCCATATCGGCTTGCTGCAAGTAAGCGGGGAAGCGTGACATGCCTTGATCGTAAGGCAATATCGCGTGAGTGGCGACGTCAAAGAAGTTGTTGTACCAAATCCCTATCAGCGCCATGATCACCGGCATATTTTGTTCTAATGGCGCAGTTTGAAAATGCTGATCCATTTCATGTGCACCGCTAAGCAATGCTTCGAAGTGATCCATGCCTACGTAGAGGGCGATGGATAAGCCAATGGCCGACCACAAGGAATAACGACCGCCCACCCAATCCCAAAAGGCAAACATATTCGCCTGATCGATACCAAAATCGGTGACCGCCTTGGCGTTAGTTGAAAGGGCGACGAAGTGTTTGGCTACGTGGGCATTATCCTGCGCCTTGTTTAAAAACCAGGTGCGCGCTGAAATAGCGTTGGTCATGGTTTCTTGGGTGGTAAATGTTTTGGATGCCACGATAAACAAGGTGGTTTCAGGCTGGCATTTTTCTAAAGCGCGCATCAAGTGGGCGCCGTCGATGTTTGAAACAAAATGTACCGCTAAATCTGCACTGGCGTATGGTTTTAATGCATCGCAGACCATCACTGGGCCTAGGTCTGAGCCGCCTATGCCTATGTTAACTACATCGGTGATGCGTTTGCCGGTGTAACCTAACCATGCACCTGCACGGACTTTCTCTGAGAAATCGCGCATTTGCGCTAACACTGCATTGACCTCAGGCATGACGTCCACGCCATCGACCAATACCGGGCGATTGCTACGGTTGCGCAAAGCCGTGTGCAACACAGCCCGATTTTCCGTGGTATTGATTTTCTCGCCGGTGAACATGCGGTCACGCCAATTTTCTAGCTGTGCTTCTCTGGCTAATTGCAAGAGCAAAGGCAGCGTCTCATCGTTGATGCGGTGTTTAGAGAAATCAAACAATATATCATCAAGCTGAAAGCTGAATTTATCGAAGCGGTTTGTATCTTGGGCAAATAAATCGCGCATACTGCTTGCCGCGATTGTTTTCTGATGACGGCATAGCGCTTGCCATACCGGTAAAGTTGTTAGTGCAGCCATTTATTTAGTCGTACTTTAATTTAAAGTTAATTTAACTGTAAAACGATACCTGCCAATGGGGGTAAGGTTATGACCAGTGATTGATTGTGTTGCATCCATGCCACGTTTTCCGTGTTTAAGCCTAGTCCATTACCTTTATTGCTGCCGCCATAGCAAGCCGCGTCGCTGTTAAATATTTCTTGGTAACTGCCTGCTTGTGGCACGCCTATCCGGTAGTTGTTGCGTAATACCGGTGTGAAATTAAGCACTATTATAACAAAACTATTGTCCAAACCGCGACGTAGGTAGCTAACAATTGATTGGTCGCTATCGTGGCAATCTATCCAAGCAAAGCCTTGCGATTCAAAATCCAGGGCATGCAACGCATGCTGTTGTTTATACAGTTTATTTAAATCGGCACTGACTTGTTTGATGCCACGGTGCCATTGGTGGCCCTGGTAATCGTCACCCAGTAAATGCCAATCCAAGCTGCTGTTGACGTTCCACTCTCGTCCTTGACCGAATTCATTGCCCATGAAATTGAGTTTTTTGCCTGGTGTGGTCATTTGGTAGGTCATCAGCAGCCGCAAGTTAGCGAATTTTTGCCAAGCATCACCAGGCATTTTATCCAATAAGGAATGCTTGCCATGCACCACTTCGTCGTGCGAGAAGGGCAACACAAAATTTTCCGAGTAGGCGTAGAGTTGCCCGAAAGTCAGCATGTCATGGTAGTAGCGCCTGTGCACAGGGTCGTGCTCAATGTAGGCGAGGGTGTCGTTCATCCAGCCCATATTCCACTTCATGCTAAAACCCAGTCCACCCAAATAAACTGGGCGCGATACGCCAGGCCATGCGGTCGATTCCTCGGCTATGGTTAAGACGCCAGGAAACTCTTCACCGACCATCACATTTAATTGCTTTAAAAAATCGATCACGTCTAGATTTTCTCGGCCACCAAATTTGTTGGGTAACCATTCGCCGGCTTTGCGCGAGTAATCCAAATACAACATGGATGCCACGGCATCGACGCGGAAGCCGTCCAAGTGGAATTCTGTTAACCAATAATGCGCGTTAGCCATTAAGAAATTTCGTACTTCATTGCGCCCGTAATTGAATATATAGGTACCCCAATCTTGGTGTTCGCCTAAGCGCGGGTCTTCGTGCTCGTATAAGGCTGTTCCATCAAAGCGTGCCAATGCCCAATCGTCTTTAGGGAAATGGCCGGGCACCCAATCCAATATCACGCCGATGTTGGCTTGGTGGAATGCATCAATCAAAAAGCGTAAATCATCGGGTGAGCCAAACCGGTTGGTAACACCGAAATAGCCGGTGGTTTGGTAGCCCCAAGATTCGGTTAATGGGTGCTCGGACAGTGGCATCAATTCAACATGGGTATAGCCCATCTCGGCTACATAAGGCACTAGGGTAGCGGCCAATTCACGGTAGCTTAAAAACTGGCCTTGTGCATTGCGCTGCCAAGATCCCAGATGCACTTCGTAGCAATTAAATGGCGCGTGCAGCCAGTCATTTTTTTTGCGGGTGGCCAACCATGCCTCATCCTGCCATTGATGTTGGTTGAGGCTGATTTTAGCCGCAGTGCCTGGGCGCGCTTCAAATTCGAAGCCATAAGGGTCGGTTTTGACTAAAACGGCGCCACTGTGGCGATTACGCAGTTCAAATTTATAGCTGTCGTTGCTGCTAAGACCAGGAATAAAAATATCCCAAACGCCACTGGAACCATGGGCGCGCATGGAATGCACACGGCCATCCCAATTATTAAAGCTACCGGTTACGCTAACGCGTTCTGCATTCGGCGCCCACACGGCAAAGCGAACACCGCTGACGTTTTCTTGGACTTTCCATTGCGCGCCCAAGGTTTTGTAGGCTTGCAGCAAGCGACCTTCGCCAAACAAATACAGTTCATCTTGAGTAAGGCTGCTACCAAAGGTGTAAGGATCATGAGTTTCGTATGCGGCATCGCCGACAGTGATTTTAAGCAAGCAGGGCAGACTTAAGGCGGTTTCGCTGCTCACTTCAAACAAGCCGTCGGCGTGGGTTTTTTCTAGTGTCATCCATAGCTTGCCGTGTTTTACGCTTACGCTGCTAGCTTGAGGAAGGAAGGCGCGGTATACGTAGCCACCATCGATTTGGTGCATGCCTAAAAAACTAAATGGATCATGATGCTTGGCTTTTAAAATCATGCGCAAGCCATCTTGGGCAAGTTTAGCAGCCGATTGCAGCGGCGATTTGGTTTTAGCAATCGGTTTGGCTGCGGATTTAGCGGCCACTTTTGCAGTTTTTTTTACCGCGACGCCTGTCGTGTTTGCCAAGATGCCTCTCCCTAAATTCCATTGCAAAATTAATTGCGATTATTTGGCTTTATTTGGTTGTTAAGCCGTGTTTTAACTAGATTATAGTGCTTTAAGCTGATTATAATGTAGAACAGAATGCTTGGAAGTTAAATTAAACCAGATAGCGCAAGGGGTTTGCTTGATGACCATCAAACTTCAGGAGGGTAGCATGACGGATACACAAAAAATGAGTCAACATTCAGACCGTTTTATCAGTACCTTAACCAAGCACACCGCAGCCATCATATTGGCTGGCGGGCGTGGCAGTCGCTTAAAAAACTTAACCGATTGGCGCGCTAAGCCGGCTGTGCAATTTGGCGGCAAATACCGCATTATCGACTTTCCTCTGTCTAATTGCATTAATTCCGGCATACGCCGCGTCAATGTCGCCACCCAATACAAGGCGCAAAGTTTAATCCAACACTTGCAGCGTGGCTGGGGATTTTTGCGCGGTGAGTTTGATGAGTACGTGAATATTATTCCAGCGCAGCAACGCATCTCGGAGGACTGGTATAAGGGGACTGCCGATGCGGTCTACCAAAATATGGATTTATTGCGTGAAGGCCGTGCCGACTACATCTTGATATTGGCCGGAGATCATATCTACAAGATGGATTACGGCAGAATGCTCGCCACCCATGTGAAAAATAACGCTGACATGACGGTCGCTTGCATTAACGTGCCATTGGAAGACGCCAAGGGTTTCGGCGTATTAGCGGTAGACGACACGGATAGGGTGGTGGAGTTTGCTGAAAAGCCTACCTCGCCTAAACACATGCCCGGTGATCCGACTAAAGCCTTTGCCAGCATGGGTATTTATATATTTAACGCCAAATTTTTATACGAGCAATTGGTGCGTGACGCCGGTGACCCAAAATCTAGCCACGATTTCGGTGGCGACATCATTCCTTACATTATCAAAAAATACAAAATCCAAGCTCACCGCTTCACTGAAAGTTGCGTAGGCGCTAAAAATGGCAATTACTACTGGCGCGACGTGGGTACCATAGACGCCTATTGGGAAGCCAACATGGAACTAACTCGGGTGATTCCCGAGCTCAATCTATACGACAGGGATTGGCCAATCTGGACCTACCAAGAGCATTTGCCACCGGCTAAATTTGTCTTTAATGATGAAGGGCGTGCCGGTTGCGCGACCGATTCTTTGGTGTCCGGTGGCTGTTTAATAAGCGGTTCGACGGTAGACAGTTCGGTGCTGTTTTCGGATGTGCGCGTGCACAGTTATTGCAAGATTGAAGGCACGGTTATTTTGCCTAAAGTTACGGTGAATCGGCACGTGGTATTAAAAAATGCCGTGATAGACCGGGGTTGCGTGATTCCTGAGGGCATGCAGATAGGCGTGGATTTAGCCTTGGATGCAAAACGTTTTTATGTGTCTGAAAAAGGCATCACCTTGGTG
>CALQUO020000087.1 GCA_943333775.2 Methylotenera oryzisoli | reverse complement strand
TTAGGCGACTTTTAGGAAAAAACACAGATGGCAAATACCGCACAAGCAAGAAAACGTGCTCGTCAAGCAGTAAAGCAACGCGCTCACAATGCAAGTTTGCGCTCTACTTTGCGTACCGCGATCAAAAAAATCATTAAAGCAGTGGAAGCCGGCGACAAAACAGCCGCAGTAGCTGCTTACAGCGAAAACGTGAGCGTGATTGACCGTATTGCGGACAAAAACATCATCCATAAAAACAAGGCGTCACGTCATAAAAGCCGCTTAAATGCTGCGATTAAAGCAATGGCTGGCACAGCCGCACCGGTAGCCAAAAAAGCAGCTAAACCTGCCGCCGCCCCAAAAGCAAAAGCCGCTGCAGCCCCTAAAGCTAAAGCAGCCCCTAAAGCTAAAGCAGCGCCTAAAGCTAAAGCCGAATAAGCTTAAACGCACAAAAAAGCCGAACCTATGTTCGGCTTTTTCTATGCCCGGCAATCGCCAATGCGGCTTTTCATTGCCGCGGTCTAAGTCCCTAGTTAAGTACCAATGTTCAATTCGGCGCGCACCTGCATGGCTAACTTAATCGCCTCATCACGATTTGCACTAAGCACGGTGTAATGGCCCATTTTGCGGCCAGCGCGTGCGGCATGTTTACCGTACAAATGCATTTTCAGTTGCGCTTGGGCCAAGGCCGCCAACCAAGCCGGAGCCTCGTCAGCTGATGGCCATATGTCGCCTAACAAATTCACCATAACTGCCGAACTGTGTTGCTTAGCGCTGCCTAAAGGCAAGCCGGTTAGGACGCGCACTTGCTGTTCAAACTGATTCGTTATGCACGCATCTATCGTGTAATGCCCTGAATTGTGTGGGCGTGGCGCCATCTCGTTAACCAACAACTCGCCGTCGCAAACAAAAAACTCCACCCCCAGCACCCCGGTATAGTTAAGCTTTTCCGCCACCATAATGGCCAATTTTTGCGCTTGGTGACTGATGGCGTCGCTGCCACGTGCCGGCGCAATGGACACATCCAATATGCCGTTTAAATGGCTATTTTCCGAGGTTGGGAAGCTGGCCACGTTACCTTGCGCATCGCGCGCCAAAACCACCGACACCTCGTAATCCAATTTAAGCATTTTCTCTAACACGCACTCTTCATGCTCAAACACATTGAACGCTGCCAAGGCTTCTTGCTGTTTGCTGACACGCGCTTGGCCTTTGCCATCGTAGCCAAAACGCGCCACTTTTAAGATGGCCGGGTAAATCTCATCGCCGTCGGACGGAAGGTCTTCGGCCTGATTGATGACAACAAAAGGTGCAACCGGCAAGCCGGCTTGCTTAAGAAAATTCTTTTCGCTAACGCGGTGCTGCGCAATCGCCACGCTGTAAGCGCTGGGGCGCACCGGCTTGATGTCAGCCAATAGGGACAGCGATTCCGCTGGCACATTTTCAAACTCAGTGGTGATGGCGGCGCAAGTGTTAGCCAATTTCAATAAAGCCGCTTGGTCATCGAAGGCAGCGCAAATGTGTGCATCGGCAATTTTTCCAGCCGGGCTATTGCTGTCCGGATCAAGCACGGTCACTTTATAGCCCATCTCGTGGGCCGCGATGACAAAGAAACGGCCTAATTGGCCGCCGCCTAGCATACCCAACATGGCCGGCGGCAGAATAACGGTGTCTTGCTCTAAAGTATTTGCATTCATATTGTACAACAATAAAAGTTTAGTAAAGGGGCAGGACTATTGGGGTTGATCATTCAATACCATGAGCTGCACTTTATCGCTTTGCTTGGCCCTAAAATCGGCTAACTTTTGTGCCAAAGCGGCATCCTGGTTAGCTAAAATTGAAGCTGCAAACAAACCGGCATTAGCGGCACCGGCTTCGCCTATGGCAAACGTGGCGACTGGGATACCTTTAGGCATTTGCACGATAGACAACAAGGAATCTTGACCTTGCAGATGCTTGGATGGAACGGGCACACCTAACACCGGCAAGGTGGTTTTAGCCGCGACCATGCCAGGCAAATGGGCAGCACCGCCGGCACCAGCAATAATGACTTGGTAGCCTTTTTTGGCCGCCGTTTCAGCAAAGCTAAACATTAAATCGGGCGTGCGATGGGCAGAAACCACTTGCGCGGTGTAGGCGATATCAAAATCAGCCAACATTTGCGCAGCGGCTTTCATAATAGGCCAATCGCTATCGGATCCCATAATGATGGCGACTAATGCTTGTTTTTTCATTGTTATTCCTTCTTTTTAGCCACACATAATTAAGCGGCATGCGGCTTGCTAAAACTACATTAACACTAAATTATCCCTATGGATGAGCTCGGACGCCTCTACATAGCCTAATATTTTTTCGATGTCGGCACTGGGTTGACGCATGATGCGCAAGGCTTCTGCCGACGAATAATTCACCAAACCACGGGCAATTTCATTGCCCTCGGCATCGCAACAAGCCACCACTTCACCGCGCTCAAAATGTCCTTCTACCGCGGTGACGCCAATGGCCAAGAGGCTTTTGCCTTCTAATTTCAGCACCTTAATGGCGCCGGCATCCAAGCTTAATTTACCGCGCAACTGCAGATGATCGGCTAACCACTGTTTTCGGGCGGTGGTTTTCATCTCCGTGGTTTGCAAATGCGTGCCTATGTGCTCGCCTGCGGCCAAACGCACCAGCACATCAACCTCGCGACCGGATGCAATAATCGTGTGAGCGCCACTGCGTGAGGCACGTTTGGCTGCCAACACTTTAGTTAGCATACCGCCGGTACCGACGCTGCTACCGGCGCTACCGGCCATTTTTTCCAATGCCGCATCCCCAGCTAGCGCATGATCAATAAAGCGCGCTTGCTTATCCTGCCTAGGATCGGCGGAATACAAGCCACGTTGATCGGTCAAAATCACCAGGGCATCGGCTTCTATTAAATTTGCCACCAAGGAACCCAAGGTATCGTTATCACCAAAACGAATCTCATCGGTAACCACGGTGTCGTTCTCGTTGATGATGGGGATGACTTTTAAATCCAACAAGGTGCGCAAGGTGCTACGCGCATTCAGGTAGCGTTTTCTGTCGGCTAAATCGTCGTGGGTTAACAGCAATTGCGCGGTGTGCAATTGGTGCTGACTAAAACAGGATTCGTACATTTGCACCAAGCCCATTTGCCCCACCGCCGCCGCAGCTTGCAATTCATTGACGGCCGTTGGGCGTTTTTTCCAACCCAAACGCTGCATGCCTTCTGCCACGGCGCCACTGGAAACCAATATGACTTGTTTGCCTTGCGCCACCAGATTGGCTATTTGCGTCGCCCAGGCGGCAATCGCCAATTTATCTAGGCCATTGCCATCGTTAGTGACCAGGCTAGATCCGACCTTAACCACGATCACTTTGGCATCCACTAGCAGCGATTTAAATTCCAGCGTCGTCATGTTATTGGTCTTTTACACTTACCTTATTCGTGGCCATCGATTCATTAATCAGGCCGGTTTCTTTAAATTCACCTGCCGTCGCGTCCGCTTCCAAGGCCGCGCGTTTGGCTTCGTCTATGTGCGCCATGATAGCGTAAGTTAATTCCTTGCAACCGGCTCCACTGATGGCGGAAATAGCAAACACCGGGCCTTTCCAGCCGTAATCTTTAACAAATTGCTTCACCACCTGATCGGCATCTTGCACCATGTCCATCTTATTAAGCACCAACCAGCGTGGCTTTTCATATAAGGCTTGGTCGTATTTCCTCAGCTCTTCGACTATGGCCTTGGCTTCATGTACAGGGTCCACCGCCTCATCAAACGGGGCTATGTCAACCAAATGCAGCAACAAGGAGGTGCGTTGCAAATGCCGCAAAAATTGATGGCCTAGGCCCGCGCCTTCAGCCGCGCCCTCTATGATGCCGGGAATGTCGGCAATCACAAAACTGCGCTCGGCATCGACCCGTACCACACCCAAATTGGGGTGCAAGGTAGTGAATGGGTAATCGGCCACCTTGGGTTTAGCGGCCGACACCGACCGTATATAAGTGGACTTACCGGCATTGGGCATGCCTAACAAGCCCACATCGGCCAGCACTTTCAATTCTAAATAAAGTTCTATTTCTTCGCCTGGGTCGCCTTTGGTGCATTGGCGTGGTGCCCGGTTTAAGCTGGATTTAAAATGCACGTTGCCCAAACCACCTTTACCGCCTGCGGCCATTTGCGCCCGTTGTCCGTGCTCGCTTAAGTCCACTAGCATTTGCCCACTGGCCTTGTCGGAGATGACCGTGCCTACTGGCACACGCAACAGCATTTCTTCGCCCTTGGCACCGTAACACTCGGCACTGCGGCCGTTTTCGCCGCGCTGGGCACGAAACACACGCGAATAACGGTAGTCGACTAAGGTATTGATGTTGCGGTCAGCTTCCATGTAGATGGATCCACCACGACCGCCGTCACCGCCACTGGGGCCACCGAGCGGCTCGTACTTTTCCCTACGGAAAGTCGCGACGCCGTTGCCGCCATCGCCGGCGTATATTTTAATCGTCGCTTCGTCTATAAATTTCATAACCACAGTTTACCAAATAAAAAAGCCCCATCAAACGATGAGGCTTTGACCATTGCTACTTTAACTTAAGCAGCAACAATAATGCTTACAGTGTGGCGTTTTAATGCGCCTTTAACTGCAAAAGACACTTTACCTGCCGCTTTAGCGTACAAAGTATGGTCTTTACCCATGCCTACGTTTTCACCAGCGTGCATTTTTGTACCGCGCTGACGAACGATGATGCTGCCTGCTGTCACAACTGTTTCACCGAAGGCTTTAACACCTAGTCGTTGGGAGTGAGAATCGCGACCGTTACGTGAACTACCGCCTGCTTTTTTGTGTGCCATGATTAATCCTTAAGTCTTATTGATTGCGTCAATTATGCAGCTGCTTTAGCCGCTTTAGCTTTGGCTGGTTTAGCAGCGGCTTGGCCTGAAGCTAAAATTTCACCAATTTGAATCTCTGTAAAACTTTGGCGGTGGCCTTGTGTTTTACGATAATGTTTACGGCGACGGAATTTAAAAATCATCACCTTGTCACCACGACCGTGCGCAAGCACTGTAGCTGTAACCGTTGCACCATTAATAATAGGTGAACC
>CALQUO020000086.1 GCA_943333775.2 Methylotenera oryzisoli | reverse complement strand
TACTTGGCAAAACGCTTGGCGGCCATGGACATGCAGTTGGAGATGAGCGAGGCGGCGATTGCAGAAATTGCCAACGCAGGCTTCGATCCAGTTTACGGGGCCAGGCCATTAAAACGTGCCATTCAGTCGGAAATAGAAAACCCCTTGGCTCGCGAGATTTTAAATGGCGACTTTATGGCCAAGGACGTGATTAAAGTGGATGTAAAGGCAGGTAAAATAGTCTTTTCAAAAGCGTAAGGATGGCCATGCAACAAGTCACGGCAAGCTTACAGGTCAGCACCCAAGGTAGGAAACTTTACGACATCAGTGCGGAGGTTGCTGCGCAAGTTAAGCGCAGTGGCTTTCAAACTGGTTTGTTGACTTTGTACATTCAACACACCTCGGCGAGTTTGTTGATCAACGAAAATTACGATCAAGACGTCTTAGTCGACATTGAAGCTTTTTTCAATCGCTTGGTACAAGACGGCGACCCGCTGTTTGTGCACACGGCGGAAGGCCCAGATGACATGCCGGCGCACATTAGGAGTGCGCTCACGCAAACCCATTTGGCCATTCCGATGTTAAATGGGCAGCTTGCACTAGGCACATGGCAGGGTGTGTTTTTGTACGAACACCGGCATGTGCCGGGGCATCGTAAGGTGCTGTTGCACATTTTGGGCGAGTAAGCTGAACATTATTACAATTGGATACACAACTATTACATTCAATTCACAGTCAGTTTCTGGCTTTTGGTTAGATTGTCTGGACCACCCTGTGCAGGCTTATCTTCTGCTCAAGTGCGGTATTATTTTTATACGACTAGATTAAAAAAAGGAAAGCATTATGTCTTTGTTATTACGCGCTATTTTAGTAGTTGGCTTGGCTGGTTTGGTATTGCAAGGGTGTGGTCAAGAAGAAGCGGCTGCGCCAGCTGAGGCGCCTGCCGCCGCTATCCCTGCGGCCGAAACAACCACGACAACGGGTGGATATGAGCCATCTGAGGTCGAACGTGTACCCGGTATTACATTGGACGCGGCTGCTTTGGAAGCACAAATGAACGCGGCGAAAGCGCAAGCCGAAGCGGCCAGTAAAGCCAATTAAGTCTTAATTAACAAGGCTCCAGCTCAGCGGATCGAAAGGTCTGCTCTGGCGTCTTAATTCGTAATACAAGCCGTTTGCTTCGTTGCCGCCGCTGTTGCCTACCGATGCTATAGCATCACCTGCCTTAACGCTGTCGCCTACTTGCTTTAATACCGCTTGATTGTTACCGTACAAACTCATGTAGCCATCGCCGTGATCCAAGATGATAAGGTTGCCAAAGCCGCGTAACCAGTCGGCAAACACCACCTGACCGCTGGCTACAGATTTCACTTCCGATCCTTCATTAGCCTTAATAAACAAGCCTTTCCATGAAATGCCGGAATCCGCTCGGCTGCTACCAAATTGATTGCTCACCTCACCGCGCACTGGCAGCCTTAGCTTACCTCTAAGCGATGAAAAATTGCCGCTGTGGCCCTCAAAGCTGGGCTCGACGTTGTTTGCCAAAGTAGGCGGGGCCTCTTGAGCGGCTTTATTAGAATTGCTGCTATCGGCGGGTGCAGTACGTTTATTTTTTTGTTTTTTCCCACCAGGTGGCGTGGCTCGAGCTAAGCGTTCCACCAATTGCGAGAGGCGTTTTTCATCGCGGCTGAGTTTTTTAATTTCACCGCGCTGCATGGCAATTTGTTGCGACAGGCTGCGAACAATTTTAGATTTAACTTGCTTTTGCGACTGCAGCACTTGCCGTTCATCGATTTGTTTTTGCTTGAGTTCAGCGACTTTTTCTAAGGTGCTGGTGGTCTCTTCATTCAGTTGATTAAGGTGATTCAAGTTGCCTTGCATTTTATTGATGAGTTTGGCGCGCACTTTGGCGATGTAGGAAAAATAATGAACGTCGCGCGCCATGGCGCCGGGATGATCATTCTGCAAGACCATTTGCACGTAACTTTGCCGGCCATGCAAGTATTGTTGGTAGAGTTGCGTGCTCAGTTGTTTTTGTTGGCTGGTCAAGGCTTGGTTGGTGGCCAGCGATTCAGCCGCCAATTTGGCAAGCATGGCCTTGTGCGCTTGCTGTTTCTGATTGATTTCATAAAGCTTTTTATTGGCCACGCTGATTGCCACTTCGCTATCTTTTAATGCGTCAGCGGCATCCTTGCGTGCTTCTTGTGATTGGTTTAAAGCCTGTTTTAGTTTAGCTAATTTTTCTTGCACCAAGCTCAAGCTTTGTGGCGATGCCTCGCTTTTCTTTTCTGCATGCGCGTCATTGCTTAGGCTAAATAGCAATGCCAATGCCATTAGGCTGGCGACGGGTAGTTTACAATAAGGCAATGGCATGCGCATGGCTAAGCCTTTATGGCAGAAAATGAACAAGGTTTTTGCCCGTCATTTCGGCCGGTTGCGCCAAGCCCATTAAGTGCAGCAAGGTGGGCGCTAAATCTGACAGCGATCCATCTTGGGCTATTTTGGCAGGACGACCTAGGTAAATCAGCGGCACCTTGTTGGTGGTGTGTTGCGTATGCGCTTGCTGGTTTGCGCCATCGAACATCATTTCTGCGTTGCCGTGGTCAGCCGTAATGATTACTTCGCCGCCGGTGCTTTGCATGGCGGTCGCGATACGGCCTACGCAGGTGTCCAAGGTTTCTATGGCTTTAATGGCCGCGGCTAAATTGCCGGTATGACCAACCATGTCGCCGTTGGCGTAGTTGCAAATAATGGCATGGTATTGCCTGGATAAAATCGCTTCTTCTAGCCTGTCAGTTAATTCGTAAGCGCTCATTTCCGGTTGCATGTCGTAGGTGGCAACCGGTGGAGAGGGCACCAAAATACGATCTTCACCAGCAAAGACAGTTTCTTCCCCGCCGTTAAAAAAGAAGGTGACGTGCGGGTATTTTTCCGTTTCGGCGATGCGCAGTTGCTTTAACCCTAAGCCAGACAAATAATCACCCAAGGTGTTTTTCACGACAAACGGCGGAAATATAGCCGTCGCTTTGGGCTCTTTAGCGTCGTGCATGGTGAGCGTGAAGTAGCCGGCTAACTGAGGTTGGTGACGACGGTGAAAGCCATCAAACACCGGGCTTAATAAGGCATGGGTGAGTTGGCGGGCGCGATCGGAACGAAAGTTCATGTTCACCACAACGTCGCCGTCCTCTAAGTGGGTGGGGGTTTCATGCTCAGCGCGTATGGCCGTGCACTTTACAAATTCATCGTTTTCACCGCGCGCGTAAGCCGCTTGCAATGCTTGTTCGGCGCTGGGGTAGCAAAATTCGCCCATGCCTTCAGTGATCAGCGCGTAAGCCGCTTCCACCCTAGGCCAGCGCTTGTCTCTGTCCATGCTGTAAAAGCGGCCGCTAACCGATAGAATTTTACCTACGCCTAGCGCATTAATTTTGGCTTCCAGCGCGGCAATGTAGGGGCTGGCGCTAACTGGCGGCGTGTCTCTGCCGTCCAGGAAGGCGTGCACGTAGACTTTTTGCAAACCCAATTTAGCGGCCATTTCCAGCATGGCGTGGATGTGTGAGTCGTGGCTGTGTACGCCACCATCGGAGAGCAAGCCCATGATGTGTAGGGCTTTATTGGTATTTTTGATGCCCAGCAAGGCGGCTTTTAACTTGGCGTGCTCAAAGAACTCGCCGTTAGCGATGCTATTGTTGATGCGTTCAAAATCCTGAAACACCACGCGGCCCGCGCCTATGTTGAGATGGCCTACTTCTGAGTTGCCCATTTGTCCGTCAGGCAAGCCCACGTAGTGCTCGGAAGCATTAATCAAGGTATGCGGGTGACTTAGCTTGAGCTGGTCCAGATTGGGTGTGTGAGCTAGCGCAATGGCATTGTTGCTTGTTTCTTCGCGGTAGCCAAAGCCATCTAAAATAAGCAGGCATACTGGCGTGATGTGGTTGGCACTGGTTTTTAATGGCGTGGACATAAAAGGTTAGCCTTAAAATTTTATTGGTGTAAGTGTAAGTATTGCCACTATTTTAGCGTATTTACACGTAAAATCTGCTTATAAAATTCGCTTGCTAATTTGCCCAAGTAAGTGATTTAAACGGCTTTTAATTAAGCGCTTGTTTCATAGAACAAATTTGAAAGGACGGTTGTGGAATTCATTAAAAGCAATATTTGGTTAATAGGCTTGGCGCTAGGTTCGGGCTTGATGTTATTGTTGCCCTCCATGAAAAAAAGTGCCGGTGGCGTGCCCAATTTAAGCCCAGCCGAATCGGTGACCTTAATCAATCGCTCGCATGCTGTTGTATTGGACGTGCGCGACGAGGCGGAATTTGCTGCAGGTCATATTGCTGAGGCCGTGAACATTCCCTTGGCCAATCTGGCCGCGCGCTTGCCTGAGCTAAAAAAATACCAAAACAAACCCTTGTTAGTGAATTGTCAGTTAGGCGGGCGTTCGGTTAAAGCCTGTGATATTTTACGCGGCGCGCAATTTAGCCAGTTGCACAATTTGCAAGGCGGTTTAAGTGCTTGGCTAGAAGCCAAATTACCGGTGATAAAGGGAGCGGCCAGTTTGCCCAGCAAAGCGGCGGCTAAACCTAGGGCTGCGCCTAAGAAAGCGAGTGCTTAAAATGGCTAAAGTCACCATCTACAGCAGCGCTGTTTGCCCTTATTGCAGAAACGCCGAGCGTTTGTTGCTGAGTAAGGGCGTGACCGATATTCATAAAATCAGGATCGATTTGCAGCCTGAGTTGCGCGACGAAATGATGCATAAAACCGGTAGGCGTACCGTGCCGCAAATCTACATAGGCGATATGCATGTCGGTGGTTTCGATGATTTGCGCGCCTTGGATTTAGCCGGCGGCTTGGATCTCTTATTAGCCTAGTCTAATGAGCGGGATGCAGATTGCTTAACTACAAAGCTGCCCAGTTAAATCTCTGATAAAATGGCGCAGTATTTTTTAATTCAACCTTTTAATTAACAAGAAACGAATAACATCATGGCAAAAAAAGACAACAAGGCAGCCGCCGCAGAGCAAACCCAACAAGCGGGTTTCAGCATAGAAAAAATTTACCTTAAAGACGCTTCATTGGAAATCCCTAATGCGCCACAAATCTTTACAGACCGCAGTCAGCCTCAAGTAGGCATAGAATTGAGTAATTTTGCTCAACAGTT
>CALQUO020000085.1 GCA_943333775.2 Methylotenera oryzisoli | reverse complement strand
TGAGTGTTACCGGTTATGCTTGGCGGCCATAGCGGTTTGGACCCACCCCTTCCCATCTCGAACAGGGCCGTGAAACGAACCAGCGCCAATGATAGTATGCTTCTTGCATGCGAAAGTAGGTCACTGCCAAGCTATTTATACAGACTGCCATCGTGCGGTCGGCTAGACCCCCTCTATGAAAATAGCGGGGGTTTTTAGTTTTAGGGCTTTAGGACGCGTTGAGGACGCTGTGTAACATCTCTATGCCAAATCCAACACCAAAGCCATTGGTGTCGGCTATGATGGCACCTAAGCCACCTTTTCGGTTGGCTGAAGATAGGTCTACATGCAACCATGGCACCTCATTCTCTATGAATCGTCCTAGGAATCGAGCAGCGTGTATGTGATCCGGGCCACCGTCTAATGTGCATTGCTTAATGTCGGCAATGTCGCTGTCTAAATCCGCTTCGTAATCCTCGTCATAGGGGAAGGCGTGCACACGTTCTCCGGCCTTGTTGCCTGCGCCGACTGCCTTGCATGCCAATTCTGGGCGGTTGCTGATCACCCCACTTATTCTGTCGCCCAGGGCTGAAATCATGCTGCCGGTTAAGGTTGCAAAATCCATCATAAATTCAGGTTTTTCGCGGCTGGCTAGAGTCAGCGTGTCGGCTAGCACCATGCGGCCCTCGGCGTCCGTATGGACTATCTCTATGCTGGTACCATTGAGTGACGTGACCACGTCATTTTGTTTATAGGCCAATGGGCCGATGTGGTTTTGCGCGATGGCTAACCAGCAATCAATTCGGGCCGCTAATTGCTGTTGGCTGGCCGCTAAAAGTATGCCAAGCGCTACGGCTGATCCATTCATGTCTTCGTGCATGCCTTGCATGTATTTGGCCGGTTTGAGGTTGTGGCCACCGGTATCAAAGCAAATACCTTTACCCACTAATGCTATGTGCTTGGATGCATTGCTAGGCTGGTAGCTTAAACGCACGATCGCGGCATCCTGGGGGTCGCTGCCTTGGCCAACGGCATAGAATGCGCCTGCACCCATTTTTTTAAGGGTGGTCATGTCGAACTCTTGATGTGACCAGCCCATTTCTTTTGCTAATAAGGCAATCTTTTCCCGGTATAGGCTAGGCGTAAGTTCGTTAGGCGGGGTCACCGTTAATTGTCGGCATAATGCATTGCCGGCTACGCGTGCATTTACGTAATCGTAATTATGCGTAGCTTGATAACCATGTAGGCTAACTTTAGTTAAGGGCTTATGCTCATTTTTAGCCTTTTTGCTAGGCAGTGCCACGCTGTTGACGGTCACCACGTAATAGGCTGCGCAGGCATTGGCCTCTTTGTTTTCTTCATTACCAAATACGCAAATAGCCAGTTCAGTAGCATGCTCATCTAGCAACGGTTTAATGGCTTTTCTTATTAGGCTATGCCGTTGAAAAACAGACAAATTTTCTTTTAATAGCACAAAACACGCTAGGCTATTGTTGGGTAAATCCACTGCTACAGGCGTCTTATTTAAGTCTTGGTATTCGCTGCCCATGCGTTTTAGCTTTGCTTGTAAGTTGTCGACAAAAGGCAGGTTCATTGGCACCTCTTCTGACATGATGAAAAGTATGTGTTTTTCAGAACTTAACGATTTTTCGCTGCATATCTCTGCATTTTGAATTAACTTTACTGGCATTTTTAATTCCTTAACTCTTATATAAGATGTATTACAAATCTAGCAAATCTCGCAAAATGAGCGCTTGCAAACTACGGTTTAACTTGACCAAAAAGGCTAAAAAAGCCACACTAACACCTAGATTAAATGAACATTCATGATTGCTCTTTAATAGAACATTCTAATTCACGTTTAGTTGCGTTCGTATGATTTAAATTATACGCGTAGCAACCACAACACGGAGATATCTCACGCATGGCAACAAATCAATTAGCTAAGGGTTTGACTGAAACGGATCCACAGGAAACGCAGGAGTGGTTGGATGCGCTGACTGCTGTTATCGATAATGAAGGTACCGAGCGTGCCCATTTCTTACTCGAAGCGATGATAGATAAGGCCCGCCGTTCTGGTAGTAACTTACCCTATAACGCCACAACCGCATACGTGAATACCATTCCAACTCACTTGCAACAACGCTTGCCAGGCAACCCGGAAATGGAGCGCCGCATTCGTGCCTTGGTCCGTTGGAATGCCATCATGACTGTGTTGCGTGCCAATGAAAAATCGCCTGGTGTGGGTGGGCATATTGCCAGTTTCCAATCGGCAGCGACGCTTTACGACACCGCCTTTAACTATTTTTTCCGCGCAGCCAATGAGAATTTTGGTGGCGATTGCGTCTACTTCCAAGGTCACTCTTCGCCAGGTGTATACGCCCGCGCTTTTCTGGAAGGCCGTATAACAGAAGAGCAGTTGACTAACTTCCGTCAAGAAGTCGGTGGCAACGGTTTACCCAGTTACCCGCATCCATGGTTGATGCCGGATTTTTGGCAATTCCCAACCGTGTCCATGGGCTTAGGCCCGATCACCGGTATTTATCAAGCGCGTTTCCTTAAGTATTTGCACGACCGTGGCATTGCCGACACCAGTGATCGTAAGGTTTGGGTGTTCTGTGGTGACGGTGAAATGGATGAGCCTGAATCCTTGGGTGCGATATCTTTGGCCAGTCGTGAAAAGTTAGATAATCTAATTTTCGTCATTAACTGCAACTTGCAGCGCTTGGATGGCCCAGTGCGAGGCAACGGCAAAATCATCCAAGAATTGGAATCGGATTTCCGTGGTTCAGGTTGGAATGTATTGAAAGTTATTTGGGGTTCTTATTGGGACCCATTGTTGGCCATGGACAAAGACGGTTTGTTGAAAAAACGCATGGAAGAGTGCGTGGATGGCGAATACCAAAACTTCAAAGCCAAGGGCGGCGCGTACACGCGTGAGCACTTCTTTGGTAAATACCCCGAGCTAAAAGAAATGGTGGCGGCCATGAGCGACCAAGACATTTGGCGCTTAAATCGTGGTGGCCATGATCCGCACAAAGTGTACGCGGCCTACCATTCTGCCGTGAACCACAAAGGCCAACCTACGGTTATTTTAGCTAAAACCGTTAAAGGCTATGGCATGGGCGAAGCCGGCGAAGGTCAGAACATCACTCACCAGCAAAAAAGCATGGATTTGACTTCGCTGAAAGCCTTTAGAGACCGTTTTGATTTGCCTATCACCGATGAGCAAGTCGAGAGTTTGAGTTTTTACAAACCTGCCCCTGACAGTCCGGAAATGGTCTATATGGCCGAGCGTCGCGCGGCCATGGGTGGTTCTGTGCCATCTCGTCGTCGTAAAGGCAACGATTTGGTGGTGCCTGAGTTGTCTGCATTTGAAAACATGTTGGTCTCCACCGGTGAGCGTGAAATCTCCACCACCATGGCTTTTGTGCGCATCTTATCGACTTTGGTGCGGGATAAGCAATTGGGTAAATACATAGTGCCTATCGTGCCCGATGAGGCGCGCACTTTTGGTATGGAGGGCATGTTCCGTCAATTGGGTATTTATGCCAGCCAAGGCCAGTTGTACGAGCCTATGGATTCCGATCAAGTGATGTTTTACAAAGAATCCAAAGACGGTCAAATTTTGGAAGAGGGCATCAATGAAGCCGGTTCATTCTCAAGCTGGATAGCCGCGGCCACGTCTTACAGCGTGTCTGGCGTGCAGATGATTCCGTTCTACATCTTTTATTCGATGTTTGGTTTCCAACGCATAGGCGATTTAGCTTGGGCTGCGGGCGATTCACGTGCACGCGGCTTCTTGTTGGGCGCGACCGCCGGCCGCACTACGCTTAATGGCGAAGGCTTGCAGCACGAGGACGGACACAGCCATTTAATGTCTGCCACCATCCCTAATTGCTTGTCTTACGACCCAACCTTTGCTTACGAGTTGGCCGTGATTATTCAAGAAGGCATGCGTCGCATGGTGCAAAATCAAGAGGACGTGTATTACTACATCACCTTGATGAACGAAAATTACACCCATCCAGATATGCCTAAAGGCGCAGAAGCCGGCATTCTAAAAGGCATTTATAACTTCAGTAAATCAAAAGCCAAGGGTGAAAAAGTCCAATTGATGGGCAGTGGCGTGATATTGCGTGAAGTGATTACTGCCGCTGATATGTTGGAAAAAGATTGGGGCCTGTCAGCCGACGTATGGAGCGTTACCAGCTTCAACGAATTGCGTCGTGATGGTTTGGATGCCGAGCGTTGGAATATGCTTAATCCAGAAAAACCGCAGCGCTTAAGTTACGTGGCTGAAGTCATGAAAGGCGCCCAAGGCCCGACCATCGCCTCAACCGATTACATGAAGTCCTTTGCTGAACAAATTTCTGCTTTTGTACCTGGCAAGTTTGTTGCCTTAGGTACAGACGGTTACGGTCGTTCGGATAGTCGCGAAGCCTTGCGTAGCTTCTTTGAAGTGGATAGGTATTACGTTGTTGTGGCGGCACTGAAAGCCTTGGCTGACGAAGGGAAATTGCCGGCTAGCAAAGTCAGCGAGGCCATTAAAAAATACAAGTTAGACGCTAACAAGCCTAACCCAACGACAGTTTAAGGACACAACCATGGCCATACAAGACATACTCGTCCCCGATATTGGTAATTTTGAGAGCGTTGATGTCATCGACGTTTTAGTTAAAGTCGGTGATACCTTGGCAAAAGAAGATTCGCTGATTACAGTGGAGTCGGATAAAGCGTCCATGGACATTCCGTCGCCACACGCCGGTGTGGTTACAGCCGTTAAAATGAAAGTCGGCGACAAAGTCGCCCGGGGCGATTTAATCATTAGCTTAGATATAGCCGCTGACGCGGCAGTCGCCGAGACACCAGCAGTTAAAGAGCCACCAAGCGCGCCACCAGTAAAGTTGGAAGTAGCCATTCCTGAACCGAGCCGACCCGCGCCCGAGCCGCCTAAAACCATAGCGCCAGCGCATCAGCCTGTGCCAGTTGGCGAGAGCATAGTCGTGGATGCTGGTACCTTGTCGCATGCCAGCCCATCGGTACGCAAATTCGCCCGTGAATTAGGCGTTAACTTGGCTTTGGTAAAAGGCACGGCCGCTAAAAACCGCATTTTGCAAGAAGACGTGCAATCCTACGTGAAAGCCGAATTAGCT
>CALQUO020000084.1 GCA_943333775.2 Methylotenera oryzisoli | reverse complement strand
CCTTTCCATGCTGACACAGGAATCTAGGCCTTTGAAAAAATCCGCGTGTAGTCGAGCAACACGACTTCCATTTGCAATTCATGATTTAAAGGATGCAGTGCCAGCTTACGCAATTCATTTAGATTTTTTTGCAATTGCAACAATTTAGCTAAATTTACTTTGACAGCCAGCACCTCTAACGCTTTTGCATAGGCTGTATGGTAACGCACTTGCTTAGCCTGTTTCATTAACACCAGGTCAAATAGCCATTTTTGTAAAGCCACGATGCCGGTTTCAGTAGAATGCGTAAGTAAGACTGGCGCAACAACGTGCGGGCTTAATTTTTCTCCATGAGACAGCATCTGCATGAATTCCTTAGCTTGGGCATACTGCATGCCATCCGCCATGGCTTTTAATGGTGAGCCGGCAAAGTACTGCAGTTGCTGCTCCGCATTGCTTAAGCCTTGTTCAGCCAACCAAGCTAAGGATTGGGCAGTATTGGGTGCGGGCATGTTTATTTTTTGACAGCGACTCACTATCGTCGGCAGCAAGCGATGTATTTGCTGGGTGACCAATAAAAACACCACCCCTTCGGCTGGCTCTTCGAGCATTTTCAGCAAGGCATTAGCAGAGGCATTATTTAGTGCCTCTGCAGGATAAATCAGAATAATCCGCAGGCCACCACTGCGATGGCTGGACAAGCCAATAAAATCTGCCAGATCGCGTATTTGCGCTATGGATATTTGTGTTTTTTTCTTGGTTTTTTTTGAGTTGCTTGTGTCGCCTTCCACCTCGTCTTCTTGCTCGGGGCTAATTGGCTTGAAGTCTGGATGGCTATCTTCATTAAACCAGTTACAACTGGCGCAAAGTCCGCAGGCGCCAGCTGCATTTTGTTCTTCGCACAATAAGCTTTTGCTCAAAAAACGGGTGAAATCAAACTTGCCTATGCCAGCTGGACCATGCAGCAAAAATGCGTGGTGCCTTTGTTGCTTGTTTGCATGCAGTTTATCCCACAACTGATTTTGCCAGGGGTAGGGTTTTAAATTATGATTATTTATCATAAGCTTAGAATGATACTTTCAACGGTTTTAGCAACTTCATCCAGAGGCTTATTGGCATCGATGACTCGGAATCTGTTTGAGTTTGCCGAAGCCCGTTGCAAATACGCCAGGCGTATACGTGAGAAAAATTCCGCATTTTCCCGTTCAAATTTATCCGGGCTACGCGTAGCTCGCAGTCTTTCTACGCTAACTTCAACCGGCACATCAAATAGCAAGGTGAGATCAGGTTGGAATTCACCTTGTACCCATTGTTCCAATGCCTCAATTTTACTTGCAGTCAGGCCTTTGGCGCCACTCTGGTAGGCATACGTAGCATCAGTGAAGCGGTCAGATAATACGTACGCACCTCTAGCTAGCGCTGGCTTAATAACGCATTCAATGTGCTCTTTTCGTGCGGCAAACATGAGTAGGGTTTCTGTTTCTACATGCATGGTCTCGTGTAATACCAATTCCCGCAAACGTTCTCCCAAGTCCGTCCCACCAGGTTCTCGGGTTGAAACCACTTCATGCCCTTGGGCTTGTAAAAGCGCAATGATGTGGGGGATATGGGTGCTCTTACCCGCGCCATCCATGCCTTCTAATGTAATGAATTTTCCTGTCATAGTGTGTTTAATTTAAATAAGTTAGCATTATTTATTGTTTTTTTAATTGGTAGTGAGCCACGGCGGCATTGTGCTCGGCTAATGAATTAGAGAACGCATGGCTGCCATCGCCCTTGCCAACAAAATACAAGGCTTTTGTTTTAGCTGGATGCAATGCGGCCTCTATTGCTGCCATGCCAGGCATGGCGATAGGAGTTGGCGGCAAGCCTGAACGGATATAAGTGTTGTAAGGTGTGTCGCTCAATAAATCTTGCTTACGTATGTTGCCGTCATAATGCCGGCCCATGCCATAGATTACCGTAGGATCCGTTTGCAAGCGCATGCCAATACCCAAACGATTAATGAACACACCCGCTATCATGGCGCGCTCGCTGGCCTTGCCCGTTTCTTTTTCAACGATGGAAGCCATAATTAGCGCTTGATAACTATTTTTATAGGGCAAGTTGGCATCGCGTTTAGCCCACGCATTCGCTAATTTGTTTTGCATGGATAAGTAGCTGCGTTGCAAAATAGCCGTGTCGCTGGTATTCCGATTAAAGTAAAATGTGTCCGGGAAAAATAAGCCCTCTGCAACGGCGTATGGGGAGCCCAATGATTTCATTATTTCCGCTTCCGGCACATTGACCAGGGTTTGCTTGAGCGCATCGTTCTTTTTGATTTTCGCTTGCAGTTGGTAAAAGGTATGGCCTTCAATAAAAGTAATGCTGGCCTGCGTGGTTTTGCCGTGATTTAGGGAAAGCAATAATTGGTATGGCGATACGTTCTTATTCAAGGTGTACTCACCCGCTTGCAAATAGGCTTCTTTATTAAGCAACTTTGCAATAAAGATAAAACGCCACGGCTCACTTAGTACGCCCTGTTTTACCAGTTGCTTGGCAATGCTTTTAAGACCACTGTTGGCTTGTATGCTGATCTCTTGGCTATTCGGCTGAAGTTTGAGTGGCGAAATGGCATAGTAGACTAGGCCAGCTAGCAAGGCGCCTGTTAGTAACAACGATAGCCATAGCCATTTTTTGATACGCTTAATCATGCGTTAGTAGCGCCCTAAAGTTTTTAGCAAGGGCTTGCTGAGGCCAAGTGGTGTTTTGAATAGACCTCACTTGAAAGACCCCAAATAGGCTGTTGCATATCAGTACTTCATCGGCTTGCATTAAGCGCGCTAAGGGCAATTGAGTGACTTGCACGGTTAAATTTAATACGCTGGCTAAGCTTAAAATTCGTTCTCGCGTGATGCCGGAGACGCCGCATTGCATCAAGTCCGGTGTTAGCAAATGATTGCCGTAGCGAGCGAATAGATTGGCCATGGTACATTCAATGGCATTATCCTGCTGATCTAATAACAGCCCATCAAATGCCGCGTCATCACGCCATTCCATACGCGCCATAATGTTTTCTAGGCGATTTAAGTGTTTAATGCCAGCTAATTTGGGTTGCGGAGCTAGCCGTAATTCACACAAATGCAAGTCGACTCCGACCTCGTAATTGACCTGTGCGTAGCTAGGCATTTCGGATTGAATCAATATCCGGCTAGGACAGGTGACTGCAGGCGTCTTATAGCCGCGCTCCCCCTCCCCTCTGGTAATGATGATTTTTGCAACGCCTAGCTTATTGCTTTCTAGATCAGGCTCAACAAGCAGTTGCACAAAGTCGTGCATAAGCAAATCTGCACTCGGGCATACCATGCCTATGGCGGCGCAGTCAGCAACCAGTTTCTGGTAATGCAGTGGCCAACAAACCGGCATGCCGCCTTTGGTTTGCATGGTGCGAAAGACGCCGTCCCCATATGCTAAACCACGATCTAATGGTTTTATGGTTTGGCTTAAATCGCCGTTAATTATAAAAGTTGGTCTAGCTTGCATATCACATAATTAAACCATAGAACCATGCATGTGCTCGCTATCGATTACTGAAATTAACAAAAAAGCCTGCGATTGTAAAAACCACAGGCTACACCTAAGCTCGATGAGGTTGCTAATTTATATTTTTTTGAATACCAAACTACCGTTTGTGCCGCCAAAACCAAAATTATTTTTTAATGCATAGTTAATTTTAATGTCGCGGGCGGTATTGGCGCAGAAATCCAAATCGCATTCTGGGTCTTGGTTAAAGATATTAATGGTTGGCGGTGAAACTTGATTGTAGATAGACAAGACCGTGAATACCGACTCTAGACCACCTGCTCCACCTAGCAAATGCCCGGTCATGGATTTGGTTGAATTGACCAATAGCTTGTAGGCGTGCTCACCAAACGCGGCCTTGATAGCATTGGTTTCATTGGCATCACCGAGAGGCGTTGATGTGCCGTGCGCATTGATAAATTGAATCTCACTGGGGTCTATGCCTGCATTATTCATCGCATTTACCATGGATCGGCGTGGCCCATCCATATTAGGCGCCGTCATGTGATAGGCATCAGCGCTCATACCGTAACCACTAAGTTCTGCGTAAATTTTTGCGCCACGCTTTTTGGCGTGCTCGTATTCTTCCAGTACCATTACACCGGCGCCCTCGCCAATAACAAAGCCGTCTCGATCTTTGTCCCAAGGCCTACTTGCTGTTGCTGGATCATCGTTGCGTGTGGATAACGCCCTCGATGCAGCAAAACCACCTACAGTCAATTGCGTGATTGCTGATTCTGCGCCTCCTGCAATCATGACATCGGCGTCGCCATACTCTATCATGCGCGATGCGTCACCGATGGAATGCGTGCCTGTGGTGCAGGCTGTAACAATAGCGACATTGGGGCCTTTTAAACCGAAAATAATGCTCAAATTACCTGAGATCATGTTGATGATGGTGCCAGGTATGAAGAATGGAGAGATTTTGCGTGGGCCGGATTCTTTATAAAGCACATCGGTGTCTTCAATAAGCTGTATACCACCTATGCCGGAACCTATGGAAACCCCTATCCGCTCTGCATTTTCTTCAGTCACTTCTAAGCCTGAGTCTTTAAAGGCTTCTATACCTGCCGCCAAGCCGTACTGGATAAATGTATCCATACGCCTGGCATCCTTGGCTGAAATAAAATCTTCCGCATTGAAATCTTTAACCTCACCCGCTATGGTTGAGGAAAAAGCCGTCGTGTCAAATTTAGTGATCTTTGAGATACCTGATTTCCCGGCGACCAGATTAGTCCAGGCTGTGTTTACACCAATACCGACTGGTGACACGACGCCAAGGCCGGTAATAACAACACGACGTTTATTTGCAGGATTAGACATTAGAATGTGCTCTTAGAAAAAATTAACCCAGAAATCTAAGACAAAAAAATTGTTAAATGATTTCTGGGTTTCAATGCAACGCTGCTATTGATTTATGGTCTCTTGAGCATGAGCAAGCTCTCAATAACATGCTTACATTTGAATTTATTTTAGGTTGGTATTGATGTAATCAATCGCTAATTGAACCGTAGTGATTTTTTCCGCTTCTTCGTCTGGGATTTCGCAGTCAAATTCTTCTTCTAGCGCCATTACCAGTTCAACAGTATCAAGCGAATCGG
>CALQUO020000083.1 GCA_943333775.2 Methylotenera oryzisoli | reverse complement strand
CTCAGCGCTTGCAGTGTGATAGGTGAGGTTAAAGAAAATTTGACCGACACCTTGTTTGGCCGTGTGTCTGTTGATGCACCGGATCCATTGGTGGAGTTTAAGTCAGTTAATGTTAGTAAAGTATTGTGGCAAGCTGAGCTTGGTGAGTCGGCTAACTTTGATTTTGTGCCCGTGGTAGAGGCAGGCTATATTTATGCCGCCAGTAGTAAAGGTGAGGTAGCCAAATTTGATGCCGTCTCAGGCAAGCAAGAGTGGCGCGTTAAAAGTGGAGAAGTCTTGTCAGGAGGCGTTGGTGTTGGCGGCAGTTTAGTTATGGTAGGCACACAAACGGGTTGGGTTTATGCCTACGACATAGCCGGTAAATTTTTATGGAAAGCCAAGCTAAGCAGTGAGGTGTTGAGTGCACCTAGGTATTTTGATGGTTTGATCATTGCACGCAGTGGCGACAACCACATTTACGGCCTGAGCGCTAACGACGGCACGCGTAAATGGGTGTACGACCGTATCGGCCCAGCGTTGACCCTACGCAGTTCTGTTGGCGTGATTGTTGACGGCGGCGCCGTCTACGCCGGTTTTGGAGGCGGCAAGTTAGTCGCCCTGCGCGCCGATAACGGCAAGATGCTCTGGGAAGCTTCGGTGGCACAACCTAAAGGCGTCACCGAAATAGAGCGTATTGCCGACATAACTAGCCTGCCCATGGTAGATGGGCCAATGGTCTACGCGGTTGCCTATCAAGGCAAAATAGCAGCGGTGGATCGCATGACTGGACGGGTAATGTGGGCTAGGGAAATTTCCAGCGTAAGTGGTCTTAGCATGGACGATGGCCGAATTTTTCTGTCGCATGCAACGGGTTCGGTTTACGCCTTGGACTTCAATACGGGTAAATCCTTTTGGCGGCAAGGCGTGTTAAAAAATAGGAATTTAACCTTACCTTTACCTATGGGCAGCTTGGTCGCCGTCGGGGATTTGGAAGGGTACGTGCATTTTTTAAATCGAGATGACGGTGCCATGGCCTCTAGAATTCAAATCGGCAGCAGTGCCGTGATGCCCACCATGGCCTTGATAAATAACAATACCCTGATCGCACAAACCAGAGATGGCGTGCTTTATGCCGTGCAAGTTAAATAAGCATCACCTTGTATTCATAACCCGCTTACCATTCCAGCATCCACATAGAAGAGTTGCATGTTACCTACCTTAGTATTGGTTGGCCGACCTAATGTCGGCAAGTCCACCTTATTTAATCGCTTAACCAAAAGCCGTGATGCATTGGTTGCGGACCTGCCTGGGTTAACTCGGGATAGGCATTATGGCCGTGGGGTGGGCGCCAGTCAGCCTTATTTAGTGGTGGACACAGGCGGCTTTGAGCCCAATACCGACAGCGGCATCTTGAAAGCCATGGCCGTGCAAACCTTGCTGGCCATAGACGAAGCCGATGTGATTCTATTTATCGTGGACGGTAGGCAAGGCGCCACCCCACAAGACATGGAAATCGCCAACCGTTTACGCCGCTGCAAATGCCCGGTGTTATTGGCGGTGAATAAAACCGAAGGCATGAACAAGGCCGTGGTCAGCGCAGAATTCCATGAGTTGGGCCTTGGTGACCCGCTGTCCATTTCCTCGGCGCATGGCGAAGGCGTTAAAGACATCATAGACTTAGCTTTAGAGAGCTTTCAGGTGGAAGAAGACGAGCCTGAATTGGATCAGAACGAAGATAGAATTCCTAAAGTAGCCATAGTCGGTCGACCTAATGTGGGTAAATCCACGCTGGTCAATGCTTTGTTGGGTGAAGATCGCGTCATCGCCTTTGATGAGCCAGGTACCACCCGCGATTCCATTTCCATAGACTTGGAGAAAAATGGCAAGCACTACACCTTAATCGATACCGCGGGTGTGCGTAAACGTGGGCGTGTGTTAGAGGCCATAGAAAAATTCTCGGTTATTAAAACCATACAGTCGATAGAAGAAGCCAACGTGGTGATTTTGGTGGTCGATGCACAAGAGGGCATCACGGAACAAGATGCCCACGTTGCTGCCTACATATTGGACGCCGGTCGTGCCTTGGTGGTAGCCATCAACAAATGGGATGGCTTGAAAGAAGAAGAGCGCGATTGGGTAAAACGGGAAATCGATCGAAAATTAATGTTCTTGGATTTCGCCGAGTTTCACTACATTTCTGCCTTACGTAAAAAAGGCCTGCCTGAGTTATTTAAATCGGTGGACATCGCCTTTAAAGCCGCCTTTGCTAAATTGGCCACCCCGCAATTAACCCGCGTGCTGATCGACGCCTTGCAGCAACATCAGCCGCCCATCAGCAAAGGCATACGCCCTAAATTGCGCTATGCCCATCAAGGCGGCAGCAACCCCCCTATCGTGGTCGTGCATGGCAACCACGTAGATGGGGTTAAAGATGCTTACACGCGTTTCTTAGAAAAAACGTTTCGCCGTACCTTCCAATTATCCGGCACACCACTGCGCGTGCAATACAAGCAAGGCAGCAACCCGTTTGCTGAGGATGAAGACAAGCGCAAACCGGGCGAGGGTATCGTCAGTATGCGTAGGCGAAAAACCGCACACCGTGCTGAGTTGAAAGCCAAAAAAGCCGTGGAAGACAAAGACCGCAGCGCCAAAAAACGTTAATCAGTCTAGCTTGCACGCCGCTCAGACTAAGCTGAAATTTAAAGGTGCGAGTGTTGCTCTATTTTTTTATTTTCCACAGGCAGTTCATAAGGGACAGCTAGTTAAGTCGGCCACTTCATGATTACCACCACGACGCAGCCTATGGCTAAAGTGTCTATAAAAAACCACGCTGTGATAACCAGGCCTTAGCATAAGAAGATGAGATGTTCTTGATCGCGGATCATGCTTGAATTGCTGAGGTAGAGTATGAGTATTACGGCGCACGGCAGGGCAGTACTGACCAGTAAAATACGCGGTATTTTTTCAATAATACCCATTCTTAGCCAGACGGCGTTTGAACATGGCCCGGCAGTTTATTGAAAAAATTCATGGCCTTAGAAATAGCTATTAGTAAAGGCTTTCCCAGAATTTCCACCACACCCGTTCGTCTTGGGTGAAGTTCTTGCCAAACATTTCACTATTCGGGTAATTGGTTTTTAGGATGCGTAAGGTGTCATTTTTCAGGTCATCTAGGCTTAATAAATCGTAAGCGCTAATCATGATTACCAGGGCTTGCTCCACGCCTGGCGACTGCGGGAAGTATTCCAACACGTATTTACAGCGATTCACTGCGGCCAAATAGGCAAAACGTTTCATGTAATAACGTGCAACGTGCAGTTCGTGATCGGATAAGCTGTTGGCCAGGTAGACCATGCGCTGCGTGGCGTCTTTTGTGTATTTGCTATTAGGGTAGCGTGTCACTAACTCTTTAAAGCTGGTGAACGAATCGCGTAAACCGCGCGGATCGCGATCGCTAATTTGTTGCTCGGTGGTTTTTTCAATAAAGCCGCGTTCGTTAAAGACGGCCAAGCCTTTAAGGTAATAAGCGTAATCGACGTTAGTGTGATTCGGGTGCAGCTTGATAAAGCGGTCTGCCGCGGCCACACACAATATCGGATCTTGTTTCTTAAAATAGGCGTAAGCGGTTTCTAGTTGCGCTTGGGTAGCATATCGACCATTTGGGTAACGCGATTCAAGTTTGCCAAAGTAGACAATGGCTTTCTCATAATCTTTATCAAACATTTTGGCTTGGCCTTCGGTGTAGATGCGCTCTGCCGTCCAGCCTTTGGTGTCATCGAATTCGGTGGGATCGCCAAAGATAGCGCAAGCATTGAGTAACAAAGCAAACATAAAAACTAAGATATACTTCATGCTGAAACGACCTTTAAGAATGAAGCGCAATTATACCCGATGACAGACACCACTCAAGCTACTCTTCGTAATACAGACTCCCTAAATCAAGCGCTAACGCTGACTATTCCAAACGACTTAGGTGGTTTGCGCTTGGACGTAGCATTGCAACGTTTGTTGCCTGAGCATTCCCGATCTAGGCTGCAATCTTGGATTAAAGAAGGCTTGGTCACGGTGGCAGGGTTGGCCAGCACTTCTAAGTCCAAGGTATGGGGTGGCGAGGCTGTGGTGGTGCAGGTGCAAATCAAGCCTGAGCAACAGGCGTTTCAAGAGGAAAATATTCCGCTTACTATCGTTTTTGAAGACCAGCATATCTTGGTGATCAACAAACCCGCTGGCATGGTGGTCCATCCCGCTGCTGGCAATTGGACCGGCACTTTGTTAAATGCCTTGCTCTTCCATGCACCTGAATTAAAAGACTTGCCGCGTGCTGGTATCGTGCACAGACTGGACAAGGACACCAGTGGCCTGTTGGTGGTAGCCAAGACCTTGGCCGCACAAACTAATTTAGTACGACAGTTGCAAGCGCGTACTGTTAAACGTGAATACCGAGCCATCGTCTGGGGGCAGATTTGGCGCAATGGCATGATAGATCAACCCATAGGCCGTGACCCAAGGTCGCGCACTAAGATGGCGATTAACCGCGCCGGCAAGCCGGCCATTACTCGCTACGAAATGCTGGAGCGTTTTTCTGTACAAACCTATATGCGTTGCAATTTGGAAACCGGCCGTACCCATCAAATCCGTGTGCACATGCAGTATTTAAAAGCGCCCATCGTTGGCGATCCGGTATACGGTTTTCGGGGCATCGTGCCGATACGAGCCATGACGCAAACCTTGCGCGATGCCGTCAGCCAATTTAAGCGGCAAGCGCTGCATGCCATCAAGCTAGGTCTATTGCACCCGGCAAGCAATGAATTTATTGAGTGGCAAATCGAGTTGCCCGATGACATGAAAGCTCTGCTGGAAGCCATGCGTCATGAAGACCCGCGCGATGAGGAGGAAGAGGCGTTTGATTTTGGCGGCTTGCAAACCGAGCCTTACCTCGCCGATGAGGATTACGATGACGATGAATTCGATGATGACGACGACGATCTAGCATTGGATGATGAGGACTAAGCTTTGTTTTCCTTAAATGCGATTCAACCCAGTTGGCCGGCCCCGGCCAATGTGCAGGCCCTCCAAACCATCAGGCAAGGTGGAGTTAGTTTGGCGCCGTATGCCAAACTCAATTTGGCTTTGCACGTCAAAGACGACGAGGCCTGCGTTAGGCAAAACCGTAAGGTATTGCGTACTATGTTACCCAGTGAGCCGGTTTGGTTGAATCAAGT
>CALQUO020000082.1 GCA_943333775.2 Methylotenera oryzisoli | reverse complement strand
GCCTGACCAGCTAAAGTATCGTCGGAATAAATTGCCTGTTCATTTTGAGTGGGATTAATGGCGTTAGAACTAAAAAGGGAGTCGCATTGTGTGGGAAATTATAGTAGCTGCAGGTTGGCCTATTTGGCCTTTGATTATTGCATCCGTCATTGCCTTGGCCATCATAGGCGAGCGTGCTTTTGTATTGCGTGAGAGCGCCGTCGCACCTGCCAATTTATTGCCAGAAGTGCAGGCTTGGTTAGCTAAAGGTGGTATCACTAAGGAGACCATTGCCCGTCTGGAGCAGCATTCTATGTTAGGACGCTTGTTTGCCAGCGCCTTGAGTAATGCCGATCATAGCCGCGAAGTGACAAAAGAAGCCATAGAAGAAGCGGGTCGTGCGGTGGCGCATGATTTAGAGCGCTATTTATCGACCTTAGGCACCATTGCAACGGTTGCGCCCTTGCTGGGTTTGTTAGGTACCGTTATTGGGATGGTGGAATTGTTTGGTGCTTTTACCAGCAGTGGCCATGACATAGCGCAATTCGCGCGCGGTATTTCGGTGGCTTTATATAACACGGCAGCCGGTATCGTTGTGGCTGTGCCAGCCATGGTGGCTTACCGTTATTTCCGTTCTCAAGTCGATGATTTGCTGGTGGGCATGGAGCAGCAAGCAATTAAGTTGGTGGAAATCATCCACGGTCAACGCAAGTAAGGTACTTTGGGGAAATAACATGAATTTTCAACGTGGAAAGCGGCATGAAGACCTCGAGATGAACCTCGTGCCATTGATAGATGTGCTGTTAGTAATCATCATTTTCTTGGTGGTCAGTGCCACGTTTTCGCGTACCAGCGAATTGCAGATTAATTTGCCCACCGCCCAAGCCAATGTGCCGCAAGAAAAACCCTTAATCATAGAGGTTGGCGTCGATGCCAGCGGCCAATACTTGATTAATGGCAAAAGCTTATCCGATGTAAGCGTTGCCGGTATTGCATCCGCTCTGCAAGCGGCGGCAGACGGCGGCAAGGAACCCACCATTATCATTAATGCCGATGCCAAGAGCACTCATCAGTCTGTGGTGGATGTCATGGAGGCGTCTCGCACCGTGGGCTACACCCACATCACCTTTGCGACGCAATCCAAATAATTAAGCCATCTTGAAAATTCGATGGCGCAAACTTGCCGTGGTTAATTTTTCAGGATGGCTTATTTTCTACCAATTTCTAAATCTCAGCATGTGATGGCAACCCGGGCGGCCTGTTCAAACAATCATTTTCTACGCCTGTGGTCGTATGCAAGGTTGCACCTATTGGTTTGCTTATTAGGGGTGATAGCGCTGATCTTGCTCGCCTTTAGTAATACGGCTTTCTTGGTGCTCATAAAGCATGTCACCGACGAAGGCTTTGTCAAGCAGTCGGCCAGCAATCTGGCTTACTTGCCTTTTCTGCTGTTTGCATTATTGGCCCTACGGGCGCTATCCGGTTTTGCTGCCAATTTTTCCATGCGCTGGTTGGCGCGTCGAATAGTGGCCGACCTGCGTTTGGATGTGTTTAGGCAGCTCATGCGTTTGCCGCTTGGTTTCTATGACCAAGCAGCCAATGGCAAGCTGGTGTCTAAGTTGGTTAATGATGTCGAACAGATGGCCAATGCCGCCACCAAATCCACGCTGACCATAGTTAGAGATAGCCTCACGGCCATAGGCATCATGGCGTATATGCTCTATTTGGATTGGCGGTTGACGCTTATTTTTGTTTTGTTGGCCCCTCTGATGGCGGCCTGTTTAAAAACCATGGCGCCGCAGTTGCGCAACGCCGGTCGAGAGGTGCAGTCTAGCCTAGGTGACATGACCCAAGTGGCTCAGGAAGCCATTGCCGGTCAGCGCGTGGTCAAGATATTCGCCGGTCAAAATTATGAAAATGAACGTTACGCCAAAGCTGTCATCAACAACCGACGCTTGCAAACGCGTTTGGCTCGCCTAGCTGGTATAAATAGCATGGTGGTGGAGTTATTGGCCGCCGTGTCCTTGGGCTTGGTGGTGTATTACGCCATAGGCAAATTCAGTGCGGGTGAGTTTGCTGCATTTGTTGGCGCGCTATTGATGCTAATCGCCCCTATCAAAAATTTAACGGCCATGAACGAGGACGTCCAGCTAGCGCTAGCGGCTGCGCAAAGTGTTTTCGCTTTAGTTGATTTGGATCCCGAACAAGAAGACGGACAGCCTATGCCGCAACGTACAAAAGGGAAAATCGAGTTTAAAGACGTGCTGTTGGCCTACCCAAATACCAAGCGACCTGCATTAAACCGGATTAGCTTTAGCGTTAAGCCGGGCGAAAGGTTGGCATTGGTAGGGCGTTCCGGTGGCGGAAAAACCAGTCTAATCAATTTGTTACCCAGGTTTTATGAATTGCAGCAAGGTCAGGTGCTGTTAGACGGTGTAGACATGCGTGATTTGGCTTTGGCGGATTTGCGCCAGCAGTTCTCCTTGGTCAGTCAAGATGTCATTTTGTTTAACGATACGGTGTTTAACAACATTGCTTATGGTTTGTTGGGCAACGCCAGTGAGGCGGATGTGATTTCTGCTGCCAAGGCTGCGCATGCATGGGAATTTATAGAGCAACTGCCAAAGGGATTGCAACATGAATTGGGTGAACGAGGTTTGCAATTGTCCGGCGGGCAGCGCCAACGTATTGCTATTGCCCGGGCCATTTTAAAAAATGCGCCTATCTTGTTGCTGGATGAAGCCACCTCAGCCTTGGATAGCGAGTCCGAACAGCATGTGCAACAGGCGCTGGACAGCTTAATGCAGAATCGCACCAGCATCGTCATCGCCCATCGCTTGAGCACCATAGAAAATGCCGATCGCATTTTGGTGATGGAGCAGGGGGAGGTGGTTGAAATTGGCACGCACCAAGGCTTGCTTAAGCAAGCTGGGCGCTATGCCAAGCTTTACCATAAGCAATTTGCTGCGCAGGACTAGGCGTGGCCAGACTTGGGCTTAAATGAAAGATTGGCTGCAGAGACAGTGGCAAACCCGCTCGCCTTGGCAGTGGGTGTTGTTGCCGCTGTCCTGTATTTTTATGGGCTTGGCAGCCCTAAGAAAAACTATCTACAGGCTGGGATTATTAAAAAGCAGCCAATTAAGCGTGCCGCTGATTGTGGTGGGGAACATCAGCCTTGGCGGAACCGGTAAGACCCCGCTGGTTATTTATTTAGCTCAGCAATTGCAAGCGGCCGGATTCAAGCCTGGTGTTATCAGTCGTGGCTATGGCGGTAAGCAGCAAACCGCCACCCCGGTATACGCTGACAGCAACCCTGGCTTGGTTGGCGATGAGCCGATCTTGATTGCGCAACGCACGGCATGCCCGGTCTTTGTTGGGAAAAATAAAGTACAGCTAGGGCAAGCCTTGCTAAAGGCTAATCCGCAGTGCAATGTGATTATTAGTGACGATGGTTTGCAGCATTATGCCTTGCAGCGAGACGTGGAAATTGCCACAGTCGATGCCACACGGCCGTTTGGTAACTTTAGATTGCTGCCGGCCGGGCCTTTGCGCGAAAAGGTGGCTAGACTTAAGCAGGTGGATGCGGTGGTGGTGAGTGGCCGTCAGTCCGGAGAATTAATTGGCATGGGGTTATCTCGCTGCTTTACCATGACTTTGCATGGAGATTTGTTTTATCCCTTAGATCGCTTGCAGGCGCCTAGGTCGGCCAAGGATTTTCAGAATAAAAATACAGTGGCCATTGCGGGCATAGGCAAGCCGCAACGTTATTTTGATCAGCTCACTGCTTTGGGGCTACAATTTGAACCTAGGGCTTATCCTGATCATCATGCGTTTAGCGCTGCCGATTTTGCGCGGCTGGCAGGCAAGACCATACTGATGACAGAGAAAGATGCGGTTAAATGCGCCGCTTTTTCAGGATTGGATGCCTGGTACTTACCCGTGACAGCCACGGTTAGCAATTCGGCTGACCTGGATTTTATTTCCTTTATATTGCAAAAGTTGAGAAGTTGATATGGATGCCAAGTTGTTGCAAATATTAGTTTGCCCAGTAACTAAAGGTCCTCTGACCCTTAATAAAGCCAGTAATGAACTTATTTCCAAGTCTGCCAGGCTCGCCTACCCGATTAAAGATGGCATACCGGTCTTACTGGAAGAAGAGGCTCGTAAATTAACGGATGACGAAGCGCTTGGCTAATGCGCAGGATACGGTCAGCACACTGTCGTTTAATGTGTTGATCCCGGCGCGTGATGACAGTGTTAGGTTGCCAGGCAAGCCGTTGCTTGATATTGCTGGCAAACCCATGGTGGTTAGGGTTGCTGAGCGTGCTGCCTTAAGTGGCGCAAAACAAGTGATGGTTGCTACGGATGATGTCCGTATCATGCAGGCAGTAAAACAGCATGGCTTTGACGCTTGCATGACGCAAGCTAGGCACTTGAGCGGTACCGATCGCATTGCTGAGGTGGCCATGCGGCAAAGGTGGTCAGATGAGACCATAGTGCTTAATGTGCAAGGTGATGAGCCCTTGATATCGCCGACTTTGATAGCCGATGTCGCGAATCAGTTAAATAACGATCAGTCAGCAGCGATGGCTACCGCTTGCTTTACCATTAGTGATGAGGCCGATTTTCTAAACCCGAATGTGGTTAAGCTTGTTTTAAACGACCACGGTCATGCGATGAACTTTAGTCGCGAACCCATTCCTAGTAACAAACCCTTAAGTGCATACAGGCATGTTGGCATTTACGCGTATAGGGTTAAGTTTTTGAAACTGTTTACCAGCCTACCTCAATCTGCATTGGAAAAAACGGTAGCATTGGAGCAGTTGCGAGCCCTGTATTACGGTTACAAGATTGCTGTTCATGTCAGTAGTCAGGTGCCCGTCACTGGGGTGGATACCATGGAAGACCTTGTTGCAGTGCGAGCCCGTTTCCAATCTCAACAGAGCTAAGGCCTAGAGCGCCCAAGTGTTTTTAATTAATCCAGCAAAGAAACCGGTAAATGATCTTGCGCTAAATAGCTAGGTTTGCTATAGTCTCATCTCTCGACGGCACTATTGTCGAATCGGACGCGGGATGGAGCAGTCTGGCAGCTCGTCGGGCTCATAACCCGAAGGTCACAGGTTCAAATCCTGTTCCCGCAACCAACAATTCAATGTGCATTTTGCTTCGATAAATTGAAGCAAAAAATACAATCAATAATAAACGCGAAACAAATCAACTTTATCATTGACGGGTCTTAAAAGGTCTGTATAATGCGCACCTCGTTAACGCAAAGCGCTAGCGAATGACTGTAGAAAACGCTGTTTTTTCGGTCCTTAG
>CALQUO020000081.1 GCA_943333775.2 Methylotenera oryzisoli | reverse complement strand
TTGAAATGGCTAATTTGATTCGAGCACTGTGATGACCAGCACCCTGAAGGGCAGCAAGTCCCCATTAAACACTTTGTTAGTGGACAGCGCTGGTGGCAAAAAAACAGCAGTCAAATCCACTGTTAAATCTAGCGGTTCTAAGTCTACTGGCAGTAGGAATCGACGCAAATCTCGCGAATTGGTCCTTAAAGCCGTCTATAGGGGTATGTTGAATGCCTCATCGGCCAGCGCGGTTTACAAAGACATGGCAGAAGACCCGGATTACAACAAAGCCGATGAGGCCTATTTTAAATCCTTGCTGGAATCGGTTAACGAACACATAGCCGAGTTGGATGCCAAGATGGCAGATTTTGTTGACAGAAAAATCAGCGAATTAAGCCCGATTGAACACGCCATTTTGCGCATTTCCACTTGCGAATTGATGTTTGATCTTAGTATTCCTTACCGCGTGGTGATTAACGAAGGCGTGGAATTAGCCAAGATATACGGTGGCATCGATGGCCACAAATACATCAACGGCGTGTTGGATAAATTGGCTGCCAGCGTTCGTGCGGCTGAAATGCGCGATTAAGTTTGCTTGATGGGCCGATAGTGGCAGCCGCTGGCGTCAATAGTTAAATAGCTGCCTTGTTCGTACCAATCGGCTAACACCCAACGCGTGATGGCGTGACCATCTAAGCTTAGATTGTGCTGCATGGGTCGGTGGGTGTGACCATGTATAACTCGTTCTGGGTAATCGTTGGCTCGCAGATGCTGATTAAGCGTCTGCGGGTTGATGTCCATTATGTCACTGGCTTTATGCGACTTTTCTTGTTCACTGCGCGCGCGCATGGCGGCAATCTGTTCTTTTCTGTCTGTTAAGCTGCGCTGCAAAAATGCCGTTTGCCAATTTTTATCCCGCACTTTTAATCTAAACGCTTGGTAATCTAAGTCGTCGCTGCACAGGGTGTCGCCATGGCAAATGAGTGTTCTAACGCCATGGACCTCTATCACGCATGGGTCAGGCAACAGCTTCAACTTGGCGGCAGCACAAAACGCATGGCCAATTAAAAAATCGCGGTTACCGTGCATCAAATAGACCGCAACGCCTGAGTCGGCTAACCCGCGCAGGCCGTCTACCACGGCTTGGTGGCTGGCTAGATCATCATCACCAGCCCAGTATTCAAAAACATCACCCAGCAGGTATAAAGCACGCGCCTGTTTAGCCGTGCTCTTGAGAAATTTAAGAAAAGCTTGGGTGATATAGGGGCGACTGGCGCATAAATGCAAATCGGAGATAAATAGGTCTGCCTGATCTGCAGCGTATTGATCCCCTGTCTGGTTCATTTAGGCGAGCTTGCGATTAACAGCGGGTCGCGCTTTCAATGATGACGTTTTCTACTGGCACGTCTTGGTGACCATTGCGGGTGGTGGTGGCTACTTTCTTAATCTTATCCACGACGTCCATGCCGGCCGTCACTTTACCAAATACGCAATAGCCCCAGCCGCTGTTGTTCGGCGTAGTGTGGTTCAAGAAGTCGTTGTTGCCGACGTTAATGAAGAATTGATTACTAGCAGAGTGTGGCGCTGAGGTGCGCGCCATGGCGATGGTGTAAATGTCGTTGGCCAACCCGTTGTCGGCTTCATTTTTAATTTCATCGGCCGAGGTTTTTTGTTGCATTTTGTCATCAAACCCGCCGCCTTGTATCATGAAGCCATTTATGACGCGGTGAAAAATGGTGCCGTTATAAAAACCGCTGTCTACGTATTGCAAAAAGTTAGCTACGGTAATCGGGGCTTTTTCTGCATTAAGTTCTAAGGTAATTTCGCCAAAATTTGTAAGTAGTTTAACCACAATGTGTCCTTAATAAAAAGTCGTAAAAAATGCAGTCGTGCCAGTTTAGCCTACAGCACTTTGCTGTTGCGTTTGATGGCGAGTATGCGCACCGTGGATTTTGGGACGTCGTAATAGGGCCCAACGTTCATGGTGGAAGAGGCGCCAATGTCGCGCACTACGTCCATGCCTTTTAGCACGCGGCCAAACACGCAATAGCCAATTAGTTCGGGATCGTTGCCTTGATAATTGAGCGGCACGTTGTTTTCTAAGTTGATGAAGAATTGCGAGGTCGCCGAATCGGGGTCGCTGGTTCTAGCCATTGCGAGGGTGCCCGGCTCGTTTTTAAGTCCGTTTGCAGCTTCGTTGACGATGGGTCCTAAGCTTGGTTTTTCCGTCATGTCGGCGGTAAAGCCTCCGCCTTGTATCATGAAGCGATTGATCACACGGTGAAAAATGGTTTCTTTGTAATAGCCGGAGTCCACGTATTGCATAAAGTTCGCCACGGTTTTAGGGGCTTTTTCTGGGTAGAGCTCCACCACAATATCACCTCGGTTGGTTTCAATTGTGACCAGTGGGTTGGCCGCCAATAGGGGTCTACTAAGGCATAGGCTAGAGCTGATTAAAGTGGCTAACAAGAAAAAACGAAGTTGGGGCATGGTCATCCTTAAATCTAAATAACTGGTGCAAGGTGGAGTTTAGAAAGGGGTTAAAAAGCAGGCAAAGCAAGCATTAGACGGCACCTTCGGAAATGATTTTCCATTGACCATCTTCCAAAAGCCAATACTGGCGTTTTTGCATCTTGTTGTTTAGATGCGGGCTTTTAAAATCTTGGGTGAAATCCACCACGACTAATTTTTGCTTGCTGTCCGGGTAAGCAAAAATGCTGACGTTGGATAGGGTAATGCTGATCTCCGGTTTGTTGGCTTGCACACGATATTTGTGCGCTGACCATTGTTGATAATTGATGCCGTTGTTGTTAAACGCGCTGGAGTAGTGGCTTAAGTATTGATCGGTGTCTTGTGATCGCCAGTCATTAAGCCAATTGCCCATGGCGGCTTGCAAGCTTTGTTTTTCTGTGTCGCCGCTGCCTTTAGCGGACCAGCTTAAATTGTTGGCAATGATGATCGGGGTTTTACCGGTTTGCAGTATCGGCGCCAAGCTTTTTAGATCTTGATTATTTAATACCAGGCAGCCGTCGCTGGAGCGCGGTGGGCGGCTGTAGGTGTCGCTAGGGGTGCCGTGCAGCCAAATGCCAGAGCCGCTTCGGTTATGGCGTTGGTCCCACTCGTTGGGGTAGTTTAGAGGGTAGGCGCCATCGCCGTACATGTCTGCTAGCGGTTGGTTTAATTTTGCTTTGGCAAAATACACGCCTATGGGCGTGCGTTTGTCGCCCTCAGTTTTTTTGTCGACGCCATTTTTACCTATGGAGACGTAGTAGTCTTTGACGTAACTTAAGCTGTTGCCGTTGTTCTTGTATAGGTATAGGCGTGACTTGTCGGTATCGATTACGATGACATGGCGTTGGTTATCATTGGGCGCCAGCAGCAAATTTGGAACACTTTCGGTGTTTTGTTTGGATAAATAGTGCTCAATACGCACGCGGGCTTCGTCCTGCAAGTCCTTTATGGCTTCGGTTTGGTTGCTGTCGCTACCACCAAAGCCTTGCAATTGTTGCGCTTGTGCCATGAGCAAGTCACCGCGCACCAAGTAAGCCAATTTAAAATTAGGGATTGTTTTAATCAGCTCGTCGACAGTGTTAAGCGCTTGATCATTTTTACCTTGGGTAATTTCTAACAAGCTCTTGGCGAGCAAGTTTTCGGCTAAATTGCCTAAGCCATTTTGTTTGGCTTGAAACAAATTGCCTAAGCTGTCGTTATTGATCGCCGTGGCATTCCATGGCATCAAGGTAATCGCCGTTAAAAGTGCATAGGTTAAACTTTTATTCAAGAGCATCTTTGAATGCCTAGCCTTAAATAGTGACATCAAGCCGAAGTGATCCGCGTCAATATACCGCACCTAGTTGCTGGCATTTTCTTGTTGGATATACCAGTTGCCGCCTTCTTTTTTCATGATTAGTGTTTTGGTCGTGTGTATGGGCTTGCCATCGGCACGGTAGCTTTGTTTGAAGCGCACTCTAGCGTTGTTGCTGTCGGCTACACTGATCTTGATTTTGGATAAGCTGACCCTGATTTTAGACGGTTTGTTAATGCGCTCTTTACGTTGCTCCTCCCAAGCTTTGCGGCTTTGGCCTTTAGCCGGTTTGAAGCTGGCACCGTAGCTGGCGAAGTAACGATCTAAATCTTTGGTTGACCAGGCTTGCGCCCAGCTATTCACCGCGGCGCTTAACTCTTCCTCGGCACCTATAGCTTGCTTGCTGCTTGCTGGCGCACTGTTAGCCACTTCGCTGGAGGTTTTTTTGCTCACGTTGTCCGATTTTTTTGTATCGGCTGCGGCGACTTTATCCGGTTCTTTAGCTGCAACAGTGGTTTTATTGCCTGTGCCGAATAAATCTTTGATCAAGGATAGTTTGCCTTGAGCACGGGTGTTGCTGGTGTCCAATTGCAAGGCTTTGTCGTACGCTTCGGAGGCCATGCGGGCATAAATATCCCCTAGATTTTCATGGGCGGTAGCATAGCTAGGATGCGTTTTAATGGCGGTTTCTAATGATTTTCTGGCCTTATCAAGCTGACCTTGATCGGCATAGAGCACTGCTAAGTTGTTGTAGGGTTCAGGTAGGTTAGGAAATTTCTCTGTGACATCTGTAAAGACTTTAATGGCCTCATCACGGCGACCTTGCTCAGCCAACATTACGCCTTTCATAAACAGGGCTTGGGCGTTTTTTTGGTTGTTATTGATGTAAGCATTGAGCTTATCAATGGCCGCCGCTGTTTGACCTTGATCGGCCATTTGTGAAATATCTTTTAACTCATCGGCTTGAGCGTATGAGGTGCATATGCTGAGCGATAAAATCACGGCAAGCATAGCAATAGTGGCGTTTAGCAAGGAAATAAATTTGTTCATTGTGATATACTTTTTAGTTAACTAACAAAGTGTAATTCTATCAACAGCCTAGCTAACATCCAATAGCTCTATCGGCTTTATTGCTATATATTTCGTACAATTTACCTAATCTAGTCTCTCTAATTACCGTTTATGCTGAAAATTTACAACACCATGGCTCGTGAAAAGCAAGTTTTTACTCCTATTGTGGCGGGCACAGTGAGCATGTATGTATGTGGCATGACGGTTTACGATTACTGTCACCTTGGCCATGCTAGGGTGATGGTGGTTTTTGACATGGTCGGCCGTTGGCTCCGGGCCAGTGGCTACGAGCTTAAGTACGTGCGGAATATCACCGATATCGATGACAAAATTATTAAACGCGCTAACGAAAACGAAGAAAGCATAGGCCAGTTAACCCAGCGCTTTATTGATGCCATGGATCAGGATGCGGCCAGTTTATCTGTAATTAAACCCGACATCGAGCCCAAGGCCACCGATTTT
>CALQUO020000080.1 GCA_943333775.2 Methylotenera oryzisoli | reverse complement strand
TGCCGACCAAATGCGCTAAGTAACTATGGCGACGGGTTTGCGTTAGCACGCCACGGCGAGCGTCTATCAATATGATGGCCAGATTGGCGGTGGAAGCGGCGGTCACCATGTTGCGTGTGTATTGCTCGTGTCCAGGCGCATCGGCAATGATGTATTTGCGTGTGCCGGTTGAAAAATAACGGTAGGCCACGTCTATGGTGATGCCTTGTTCCCGTTCGGCTTGCAGGCCGTCGGTTAGCAAGGATAAATCCACGGCGCTTAAGCCACGCTTTTCCGAGGTGCGTGACATTTGCGTCAAGGTATCGGCTAAGATGGTTTTGCTGTCGAATAGCAAGCGGCCGATTAGCGTACTTTTGCCGTCGTCTACCGAGCCGCAGGTCATCAAGCGCAGCAGGCTGTCGTTATGTGGTGTGTGGTGTGTGGTCATAGTGTCTGTGGTCTAAAATCAATGTTCAGTAGGGCGCACTAGCGCTGCTTTTATGGCAGCCGCTCCGGCATAAAGCAGGCAAAATTAAAAGTAACCTTCCTTTTTACGTTGTTCCATAGAAGCATCCGAGGTTTGGTCGTCTAAACGGGTGGCGCCGCGTTCGGTGATGGTTGAAGTGGCCGTTTCCAGCACGATTTTTTCTATGCTGTCTGCGTCGGACAAGACCGGTGCCGTGCAGCTGATGTCGCCCACGGTTCTAAAGCGCACTTGCATATTAATGATGTCTTCACCGGCTTTAGCTGGGTTGGCGATGTCGCCGTTCACCAAAGGCACGTTGACCGGCACGATGGATCCACCACGCATGACCACGTCACGTTGATGGGCGAAATAGATGCTAGGCAAGGCCAGATTTTCCCGTTCTATGTATTGCCATACGTCCATTTCCGTCCAGTTGGAAATAGGGAAGGCACGTATGTTTTCACCTTTATGGCTGCGGGCGTTATACAAATTCCATAATTCTGGGCGTTGATTTTTTGGGTCCCATTGGCCAAACTCATCGCGGAAACTCATGATGCGTTCTTTGGCGCGGGCTTTTTCTTCGTCGCGTCTGGCGCCGCCTATGCAGCAATCAAAGCCAAATTCTTCTATGGCTTCCAATAAGGTTACGGATTGGTGTTTATTGCGCGATTCATCGGCTGATTTGAGCACCACCGTGCCGCGTTGCATGGAGTCTTCGACTGAGCGTACGATTAAGCGCTCGCCCAATTCGGCGGCACGTTGATCACGGAAATCGATGACTTCTTTGTAGTTGTGGCCGGTATCGATGTGCATCAATGGGAAGGGGAAGCGACCTGGTCTGAAGGCCTTTTCCGCCAAGCGCAAGATACAAAGGGAATCTTTACCGCCGGAAAATAGCAAGACCGGGTTGCTGCATTGGCCTGCTACTTCGCGCAAAATGTAGATAGCCTCTGATTCCAGCCAATCTAAATGGGATAAGGATTGTTGTTTTGATGTGTGTGTAGTCATAAGTTAAATTATTTTTTTACGTGCAATCCGCATTCTTTGTTTAAGGGGTCTTCCCACCACCAGCGACCGGCACGGATGTCTTCGCCCATGGCAATGGCGCGCGTGCAAGGGGCGCAACCTATGCTGGGGTAAAATTGCTCGTGCAATTGATTGTACGGCACGTCATGCATGTGCACGTAGGCCCATACTTCCTGCTCGGTCCAGTCGCTTAATGGGTTGAATTTTTCCAGTTTATTGCCCTCATCAAACTCGCGTACTGGCAGGCTGCTGCGTGTGCTGGCTTGCGCCGCACGCATGCCGGTTACCCAAGCATCTTGTCCGGCTAATGCGCGTTGCAGTGGCTCCACCTTGCGTATGCTGCAGCAATCTTTACGTAAGTTGATGCTGTCGTAAAAGGCATTAATGCCGTGCGTTTGAACGTAGCGTTCAACCGATTCGTGTTGTGGGAAATAAAGCGTCAATTTGGTTTGGTAATGACCTTCGACACGCGCCATCAAGTCATAGGTTTCAACCGGCAAACGCCCGGTATCCAATGAGAATAGGCTGATGGGCAGTTTTTTGCGCAAAATAATGTCGGTCAACACCATGTCTTCTGCGCTAAAGCTGTTGGCAAAGCTAATGCGCTTAAGCGTGGCGCAAGCCTCAGTTAATAAGCGACTTACTTGCGCAGCTTTAGACTCAACGCTGGCCACTAGGCTGGCGGTCAACTCAGGATGTATCGCTGGGTTGGCGGCGCTGGGTTCTAAAGAGGAAGTGACGGACATGAGGCTTACCTGTTGTAGCGTCTAAAAGCAGGGCGGGCTTCATCAACCGCGCCTTGGTAGGGCTGACTGAAGTCGTTTAGGCTGGCAATAGCCTCGGTAGCGCTGCGGTCCGTGCGCATGGCAAAGCTGTTAAAGCCGCTGCGTTTGAGGAAAAACAGTTGGTCTCTTAGCACGTCGCCGACCGCACGCAATTCATTTTTAAAGCCATAGCGGCTGCGTAACAAGGTGCCCAGCGAAAAGATGCGGCCGTCAGCAAAGCGTTCCACGTGCACGGCAATAATAGGCAGGGCGTTTAAATCCTCTTGCGCTTGGTTTAAATCGGTCAAGGATTCGTGCGTGTCTAGCCATACGCCGACTTCATGCTGGTCTAAGCGCGCTTGCAGTTCCGTTTTTCTGGCGATGAATACCGTTAGCGGTACCATTACTTTTCCGTTGGCTGGAATAAGCGTGCCAGCGATTTGTTCTGGCGTGACAGTTTGTTCGCCGGTCAATTTGAATAAAACGACTTTGCCAGCTTGCTTGCGCACTTCTTGTTGCGAAGGCGGTAAGGCGACGAATTGCCATGCATCCTCAGTAATTTTAGCCACATCGGCTTGCAGGGTGATTAGATGGCTCATGCTATACCCTCCGCTTTGGCAGCATTTTTATCGGCGTAAACATGGGCTTTAAATGGTGCTATGCCTAAGCGTCGCACGGTATCAATGAAACGTTCTTCGCCATTACGCTCGGATAAGTAAACCGAGATCAATTTTTCCACCACGTGTGGCATTTCTTCGGCCGAGAATGAGGGGCCTATGACCGTGCCCAGGCTAGCTTGATTGCCTTGGCTACCACCTAAGGTCACTTGGTACCATTCGGATCCGTCTTTATCTATGCCCAAGATGCCGATGTGGCCGATGTGATGGTGACCGCAGGCGTTCATGCAGCCGGAAATATTCAACTCCAGTTCGCCTATGTCGTGTAAATAATCCAAATTATCGAATTGCATTTGTATGGCTTGCGCAATCGGAATGCTTTTCGCGTTGGCTAAGCTACAAAAGTCGCCGCCCGGGCAACAAATGATGTCGGTTAACAGGCCGATGTTAGGCGAGGCTAAGCCCTGCGCGCGGGCTTTTTCCCATAGGGCAAAGGTATCGCTTAATTTGACGTCGGCTAAAATGAGGTTTTGTTCGTGTGAGACACGCAATTCGCCGAAACTGTATTGCGCCGCCAAGTCCGCCACGGCATGCATTTGTTCGCTGCTGGCATCCCCGGGAGCTTGACCGTGGGTTTTTAATGACAGGGTCACGGCACGGTAGCCCGGCATTTTGTGGGCGTGCAAGCTGCGTTTAGCCCAAGCGGCAAACGCCGGGTTGCTGGCGATGGCAGCATCATAAGACGCGTCATGATGAGCTAACACCTCATAGGGCATTGGTTCAAAATGCTGCGCTACTCGGGCTAATTCAGCTTCAGTGATGGTATTGGGTGCGTCTTTTAAATGGACCCACTCTTCTTCCACTTGGCGCTTAAATTCGTCAATGCCTAAAGCTTTAACTAGAATTTTAATGCGCGCTTTGTAGGCGTTATCGCGCCTACCGTGCAGGTTATAAACGCGAACGATGGCTTCGCAATAGGTTAGTGCGTGTTGCCACTCCAAGTGCTCGCGTATTACGGTGCCCAAAATAGGCGTGCGGCCTAAGCCGCCGCCCACCCACACTTTAATGGCCAATTGTTGTTGGGCGTCCAAATAAAATTCCATGCCTATATCGTGCGCTTGCACGATGGCTCGGTCTTGTTTGGTGCCGGACACAGCGATTTTAAATTTGCGCGGTAATAGGGCGAATTCGGGGTGGAAGGTACTCCACTGACGCATCACTTCAGCCATGGCGCGCGGGTCGACGACTTCGTCTGGTGCAACGCCGGCAAATTGATCGGTGGTGATGTTACGTATGCAGTTGCCTGAGGTCTGAATGGCGTGCATTTCCACCTTGGCCAATTCGGCCAGGATGTCTGGCACGTCTTCCAGCAAGGGCCAGTTAAGTTGCATGTTTTGACGGGTGCTAAAGTGGCCGTAAGCCTTGTCGTATTTACTGGCAATGTCAGCTAGTTTGTGCAGTTGCTTGCTGGATAGCATGCCGTAGGGCACGGCAATTCTTAACATGGGCGCATGACGCTGGATGTATAAGCCATTTTGCAAACGCAAGGGGCGAAACTCATCGTCGCTTAATTGGCCGACTAAATAGCGTTTGGTCTGATCGCGGTATTGCGCGACGCGCTCGTCTACTAGGCTTTGGTCTATTTCGTCATACTTATACATGGTGTGGTTTTCTTAATCGTATTTGTTGTTGCGGTGTGTTGGGATGAGCTCGGTATTTTAATGGAAAACCAGTTTCAAGCCCACAAAAATTAGTATTAATGCCAAAGCCATGCGCACCCAATGCTCGGCTAGTTTCAAGCTTAAATGGCTGCCTATCCAAATGCCAGGAATGGAACCTATGAGTAAGGTGCCGAGCAAGCCGTAATCGACGGTGCCAAGGCTGGCGTGGCCTAGGCCGGCCACCAAGGTAAGTGGAACGGCATGGGCAATGTCCGAGCCTATGATGGTAGTGATGGGGCGGTTAGGGTAAATAATGAGCAAAGCCGTCACCCCCAATGCGCCGGCGCCTACCGAAGTTAAGGTAACTAAAAAACCCAGAATTAAGCCTAACAATAGGGTTAAATGCGGCGCCCATTTAGTGCTGACCAGGTGTTCTTTCTTGGATAGTTTAGTTAATTGATTTCTAAACAACACCGATAGGGAGGTAATAAGTAAAGCGATCCCTAGCCAAAACTTAATGCTGTCGACTGCCGCATCCGAGGCGATGTCCATGTGTTTTAAATTAAGGGTGGTCAAGATGGAGGCTGGCACGCTGCCGTATGCTAACAGTCGCACTATTTTCCAATCAATGTTGCCCAGTTTGCCGTGAGCGAAAATACCCACGCTTTTGGTCACGGCGGCGTACAGCAGGTCCGTGCCTACCGCGAACGCCGGTTTAATGTGAAAGAACAGCACTAAGATGGGCGTCATCAAGGAGCCGCCGCCTACGCCAGTAAGACCGACCAATAAGCCCACTAAAAAGCCTGCAATGATGTAACCAAATTCCATATGGAGTATCCGTTATCAAAAGAATGGAACTAAAAAATTCAGATGCGCACTATAGCAGTAGTAAATTGGT
>CALQUO020000079.1 GCA_943333775.2 Methylotenera oryzisoli | reverse complement strand
ACAGCCTACGCTGGCAATGGCTTTGATCAGCCAGTGCAAAAAGGCCAATGTGTGCGCATCATGACAGGCGCCATGATGCCCAGTGGGACAGACAGCGTTGTGGTGCAAGAAAAGGTGAGCTTGGCCGGCCACAGCATCATTTTCTCCAAGCCAGCAGAAAGCAAAATGAACGTGCGATATGCCGGCGAAGATTTAAGCTTGGGTCAAACCGTATTAACGGCTGGCCACCTCATACAAGCGGCAGACCTAGGCATGCTGGCCTCACTAGGCATTGCTCAAATTAGCGTATACCGGAAACTTAAGGTGGCATTCTTTTCCACCGGTGATGAATTAACCGGCATAGGCCAGCCTCTAAAAATAGGGCAGGTTTACGACAGCAATCGCTATACCCTATACGGTATGCTAAGCCGCTTAGGCCTTGAAATCCTTGACTTTGGTGCAATCGCCGACGACCCCGACTTACTAGAAAAAACCTTGCTAGACGCCACTCAACAAGCCGATGTCGTGATCACCAGTGGCGGGGTGTCGGTAGGCGAAGCCGATCATATGAAAACGCTATTAAGCAAGCACGGGCAAGTGCTTTTTTGGAAAATCAACATGAAACCCGGTCGGCCTCTAGCCTACGGTAAAATCGGCGAGGCGCATTATTTTGGCTTACCTGGCAACCCGGTAGCCGTCATGGTGACCTTCTACCAATTTGTCCGCGTTGCCTTGCTTACGCTCATGGGACAAACGCAAATCCTGCCCCTACCCACTTTTAATGTGGTGTGCACAGAGCCCATAAAAAAACAAAGTGGCCGTACCGAATTTCAACGCGGAATACTGTTCACCGATCAAGACGGCTCATGGAAAGTCAAGCCCACAGGCAACCAAGGCTCAGCCATATTAAGCTCCATGTCAAAAGCCAATTGCTTCATTGTGTTAGACGAATCAGCCGGCAACCTAGATGCTGGGGCGACCGTCGCTGTGCAAGTATTGCACGGCCTTATTTAGTCTAAGCAAAAGACAGAATTTAAAGCCATGCAAACGGCATATTGCAACAGCATGTTGTATAATTTTTCATCCTTAAACTTGCCTGCGCATTAATTTAAATTAGACCTTACACTGCTTTTGAATTTCACCCTGAACAAGCTCAATACCCACCCCAATGATTCGAGCCAGCCCACCCTGTTGTGGGCTTTAATCGGCTCATTGATGTTGCATGCTTTTATTGCACTGGTGCTGCCTAACTTGGCCATTAACGCACCCAAGCAGGAAACCTTGGTGGTAGAACTCGCACAACAAGCACCTACTCCACCTCCTCCCGAGCCGCCAAAGCCTGAACCCATTAAACCTAAACCGCAGATTAAACCATTGGTAAAACCAGTGGTCGTGCCCACTGAAATAAAAAACGATCCAACGCCCCCGCCACCACCACCTGAAGTGATTGCGGTTGTCCCTCAGGTTGACGCCCCGCCGCCCAAAACACCGCCGGTGGCAATAGTGCCACGTGAGCCACCTAAACCAATGGTGGTGCCGGTTGATACAACTGAAGTGCGTGATAATTACGATAATGCTTTATGGTCAGCCATCGTCAAACATAAACAATACCCGCGCATTGCACAAATGCGTGGCTGGCAAGGTGAAGCCATCGTCGAACTGCAAATCGATGGTAACGGCAAGCTTAAATCTAAAAAAATTATTCAGTCTAGCGGTCACGAAGTCTTAGATAAACAAGCCTTGGACATGGTAGAAAAAGCGCTGCCCTTCCCCGCACCACCAGAGATTTTGCGCGGCAGTAGCTTCAGCGTCAAAGTGCCAATCGCCTTCAAATTAGAATAGCGTCCCGTCGCATCATGCAAAAAAATAAATCCCTAAAAGACCTCCTGCTGATACACGAACTGGCATTTATTTTACTGATTATTTTAGCTGCGACGGCCGGCGCCATTGGCATCCACCTGTGGGAAAAATCTAGCCAAGAGGCGACCCGCATCAGTTCATTGGTCAGCGAAGTGCAACAGACACGGGGCGATTTATACCGGCAAATGAAAGAATTGTTTGACGCCTATTTTCTTGAAGACGCAACGGCTAGGGAAGAATACGACAACTTTACTGCTTCGGTTGAAAATCACTTCGTGCAATTAAAAAAAATTGCCGTGGGTCCAGAGGAAATTCAAGCCATTGACGCCTTGCAAGGCAATTACCAAAAATTTGTTGTCGAAGCACCGGCCTTATTTGACGCCTACCAACTGTCTTCCAATGCTGCCAGTAAACGCGCCATTAATACTGACATTGAGACTGGCTTGTTTAATCGTCATGAAGTCATCTTGGCGCACACAGAAAAATTGCTTAATCAAAAGCAAAAAGAATTAAACCAACAACTGAGCAACACAAAACGCATCGCCATCTTACTTCTCATCATCCCCTTAATGCTCGCTATATTGCTGCTTATTTTTTCACGGGTATTTTTAAAGCGTGCCATCGTCCAACCCATACAAGGCGTATTAAATGCCACCGCAGAAATCAGTACCGGCAACCTTAAACATAGGGCCCCAGAGGAAGGGGTGGCGGAACTGGCGATGGTCTCGCAAGCCATTAACGTCATGGCGGATAAATTAAGCTCTAGCCAAGAAGCTTTGGTGCGCAGCGAAAAGCAGGCCGCTCAAGGACTATTGGTCCCCATGTTAGCCCACAATATTCGCAATCCATTGGCCAGCATAAGAGCCATCTCGCAAGTCATGAACGGCCCGGAACAAGACAAAGAAACACGCAGCGCCTTTAAGGACATCATCGATACCGTGGACCGATTGGAACGCTGGACAGGTTCACTGTTAGCCTACCTACTGCCACTTAAACCGCAACCGCAACCCAGCCAATTAAAAGACATAGTGGAAGGAGCTTTAGCGCCCTTGCAGCAAAAAATAAAAGCTAAAGCCATCCAGCTAAGTTTACCGAAATGGCCAAAAAATAATGCCGTCTTCACCGACCAGCACCTGCTTGAACAAGTCGTTTATAACCTACTATTAAATGCCATAGACGCATCCAATAAAGACGGCGCAATAGACATCGTGGTCGACATGAAGCGCCAAACATTCAGCTTGCAAATTCTAGACCGTGCCGGCGGCATGCCATTTAAACCAGACCCCAGCGCCATCAGCGCGCCCTCTAGCAAACGATTTGGTACCGGCTTGGGCATACCCTTTGCTTTCAAGGTGTGCGATGCCTTAGGTGGAGAGTTAAAATTTTCAGCGCGTCCAGACGGCGGCACCATCGTCACCATAAAACTACCAGTGTGACTGGCCGTATCCAAATAAATACGGTTAAGCACAAATACTGTCATTTTAATGAACTAGACTATTGCCTTAATCGGTCTTTTTATCAACAATGGTAAAAAACTTAACCCCAGATGGAAACACTATGCAAAATCATGCTGTACCGGATTTTCAATTGGCTGCAACCAGCAATACCACCTTTCAATTATCCCAGCACCTAGGCAAAAATATCGTCCTCTACTTTTACCCCAAAGATGCCACGCCAGGTTGCACCACTCAAGGCGTTCAATTTAGAGACGCTTATGCCGACTTCCAAGCACTGAATACGGTTATTTTTGGCATCTCACGCGACAGCATCAAATCGCACGAAAACTTTAAATCGAAGTTCACTTTTCCCTTTGATTTGCTGGCAGACACAGAAGAACTGGCCTGCAATCTTTTTGGCGTGATCAAGATGAAAAACATGTATGGCAAACAAGTTCGTGGCATAGAGCGCAGCACATTTGTCATCGACAAACACGGCAGCTTGGTTAAAGAATGGCGTGGTGTAAAAGTAGACGGCCACGTGGCCGAGGTACTTCATTTTGTAAAATCCCTTTAATTCAATCCATTTGTAATCCTTATCGTTCGCAATCAAACACTACAAAATAGAAAGTGAATTATGGCTAAATCAACGTTAATCCCAACTAAACTTTTTGTGCTTGATACTAACGTACTGATACACGACCCCTCTAGTTTATTCCGTTTTGAAGAACACGATATTTTCCTGCCGATGGTCACATTGGAGGAGTTGGATAACAACAAGAAAGGATTAACCGAAGTCGCACGCAGCGCGCGTCAAGCAAGCCGCAATTTAGAGAGCATAGTCGGTGCTGATTTGATAAACCTGGAGTTAGGCTGCCCTCTGAGCATCAATGGCAACAGACAGCAAATGGGCCGCTTATTTTTGCAAACCAAAGAAATCACCGTTGAACTGCCCGGATTGGCTGGCAGCAAAGCCGACAATCAAATCTTAGGCGTGGTGTTTGATTTACAAAAACACAACCCGCAACGCCAAGTCATATTGGTCAGCAAAGACATCAACATACGCATCAAAGCTCGAGCCATAGGCATGTTGGCAGAAGATTATTTCAACGACAAAGTCTTAGAAGACACCGATCTCTTATACAGTGGCATGACCGAGCTGGCTGTGAATTTCTGGGAAACGCACAGCAAAGCCATGGAATCTTGGCAAGAAGCCGGTCGCATGTTTTACCGTATCAACGGCCCCTTATGCAAATCATTTCTGGTCAACGAATTCGTTTATTACGAATTTGAAAAACCGTTTCATGCCATCGTGCGCAGTGTGGATGGCGATTCAGCGGTGTTAGAGGTGGTCAAAGACCACCTGCAAACCAAGAACAACGTTTGGGGCATCAATGCCCGTAACCGCGAACAAAATTTCGCCCTGAATTTATTGATGGACCCTGAAATTGATTTCGTCACCTTGTTGGGTCAAGCCGGTACCGGCAAAACCCTCTTAACCCTAGCCTCCGCCCTTACTCAAGTGCTGGACAGTAAAATCTATTCCGAAATCATTATGACCCGAGTCACCGTTTCCGTTGGCGAAGACATAGGCTTCTTGCCAGGAACAGAAGAAGAAAAAATGGGGCCATGGATGGGCGCCTTGGATGACAACTTGGACGTGTTAAACAAAAGCGATGACACTGCCGGTGAGTGGGGACGTGCTGCGACGCAAGATCTCATACGCAGTCGCATTAAAGTTAAATCCCTTAACTTCATGCGTGGCCGCACATTTTTGAATAAATTTTTGATCATAGATGAAGCACAAAACTTAACACCCAAGCAAATGAAAACCCTGATTACCCGTGCAGGCCCAGGTACTAAAGTTGTGTGTTTGGGCAATATCGCGCAAATTGATACGCCCTACTTAACCGAAGGCAGCTCTGGCTTAACTTATGTAGTGGATAGGTTTAAAGGCTGGGGCCATAACGGGCACATTACGCTAATGCGTGGTGAACGCTCGCGCTTAGCCGACTTTGCGGCAGAGGCCTTGTAGACTAATCATGAAAAAAGGCTTTTACACGCTGTTAATGGCGCAATTTTTATCGGCGATTGCCGACAATGCCTTGCTATTTGCCGCCATCACCTTGTTAGCCAAATTGCAGGCGCCGAGTT
>CALQUO020000078.1 GCA_943333775.2 Methylotenera oryzisoli | reverse complement strand
TTTTCTATCCAACGCTGCTCCAAGCGGCTGCGACTTTGAACGGCCATGCCGTCAACCGGCGAAAAGTTGTATAGGTATTGCTGCCAAAGGCGGTTCTCATCAAAGTCAGGGCGATTGGCCGGCTCACTTTTAACGAAGGCATAGCCGAACCATAGGCTACTTTGTTTATTTAAGCTGTAATAGAGGGCCGTGCGGGCAATGGTTTGATCCAAGGTGCAGCCTTCATCACGCCACCGCGGCTGCATTTCGGCATACCATCGCCAACGCGGGTCAACTGTGGGGCCATTCACATTTACGTTTAACCACAGTCGGTCGTCTTCCACCCCAGCCGCTAGAATGGGCAGGCTATACAAAAAACTGAGCAAAACTACGACCCGAATGAGTTGAACTACCATTACTGACTCCCATGAAAAAAGCACCTAATAATAGGTGCTTTTTATTTACTGCACTTTAGTCGGCATACTACCCCAGCACTAGGCCTGAGTCCATTGCCGCTTTAAGCTTAGAAGTTGTATTGCAATTGCACGCGAATAGCATCGGCTTTGAATTTGGCGTAATCCTGCACCCCAGCTCCAGCTCCTGTCACTAAGTTAGTGCGGTTCATGTGATGCAAATAGGCCGTCAACTCCACCTCAGGGGCAATTTGCCATTCTGTACCCAACTCCCAATCGTTAACCTTGTTTTGCGGGGCGTTGGTTTCAGCTTTATTGAAACCATCAAAGTACTGCCACCTAACAAATGGAATCAACGTACCATCAGTGTCACCGACTTTCACGTGATCGATTTTGTACATAGCCTGCACGTAGCCACCGTCTAATTTTTGCTCTTTAATAACACCAGACGCTTGATCTAAGCCAGGCGTTTTACCCCAGTTCCACTCGGCTTGCAAACCAAACGGTTGTGGGTACATCATAAAACTGATGGCCGCACGCTCGTCTTTGATACCGTATTTGTTGTAAGTTGAAGAGCCTGCAAGAGTTGTGGGAATTGCAGATGCACTTGCAGTCGGCTTATAACTTGTTGCGCCATATGATGGCATGTATTTACCCGTATAGCCCTGCACACCCACCTCGTAAATTTGACCGCTTTCCGTTTTCCATGGGTAGCTTGCACGAGCTACAACATGGTAGTTATCATTAATCTCACGTGTATTAGCGCCTTGTCCATTGTAGGCACCCAAAGCAAACAAACCGTAGTTGCCTGAATGTTTCAAACCGGCGTCTTGAATTTCTTTCATCAATTTTTGGATGTTATCCGGTGTGTAGTAGTAAAACGCACCCAAGTCACGCTCGTCTTTTACCGCACTGTTAAGCGCATCGTCACGATCCATCGCCAAACGGTTTGATGATGACTGCAAGTTTTCATAGCCGAATGGGACTTTAGATTGACCCACACGAATACGGTGGACTTTGTCTTTAGTAATGTTTAAATCACCGTATAAATCACGCAATTGCGCGAAGTTATAGCCGTTACTGCCTGCTCCTGCAGGAGAGCTGGCAAAGTCTGGTTGGATGTAGTAATCCAAACGGTCACCCGCTGAGCCAGAAATAATCACGCGGGCACGACGGATCACGAAGTTACCGTCCTTGTCTTTAATGGAATATTTATTCGATACTGAGCGGTCTGAGTATAAGTTAGCGTTTCTTTCTTCCTTTAAGAAGTTGGAATTTCGCACTTGAATGTAACCACGGATGTTCATTTTGCTGGCGGCATGCACAGTGGTGTCTTTTTCTTTTTTGGCAGCGCCTGTTTCACCACTGTGGCCTTTGGTGAGCAATGCGCCTTCTTCTTCAGTTAATACGCCTTTCATTACCAACGCATTAACAATGTCATTAGTGGAATCGGCATGCGCCAAACCACCAAAACCCATCATACTAGTGCTGGCTAGGGCAGCGATCACCAATTTACTTAGTTTAACGTTCATTCAAAATCCCCTAATTAATTTACAAAAAATTCTTTACTTGCAACACGAGGGTGATTTTGTGGTTCTAATATGACAATTTGATGACAGAGAATGAACTAGTGAAATAAAACAGATTGACTGTTGTTTTTTTGCAACAATAGAAATTAATACTGCTCAGATTAAGTATGGGGCATGTAAAAAGCCATCCCCAATTGGAGGATGGCCTTTAAATTAAGTCCAAGAATGAAACTTAAACGATGGAGCTAGCTTTCAGCGCGCATGTGCGGGAACAGAATCACGTCACGGATGCTGGGGCTGTCGGTGATCATCATGACCAAACGGTCTATGCCTATGCCGCAACCACCGGTGGGTGGCATGCCGTATTCTAGGGCGCGAATGAAATCCGCATCGTAGAACATGGCTTCGTGGTCACCGGCTTCTTTGGCTTTCATTTGCGCATGGAAACGGGCCGCTTGATCCTCGGCATCGTTCAATTCGCTGAAACCGTTGGCGATCTCGCGGCCGCAGACAAATAGCTCAAAACGCTCGGTGATCTCTGGGTTGCTGTCCGAGGCTCGGGCCAATGGCGAGACTTCCACCGGGTAATCAATGATATAAGTCGGCTCCCACAATTGGCTTTCGGCGGTTTCTTCAAACAAGGCCAATTGCAAAGCGCCCAAGCCAGCATGATCAAAAGGTTTGCTGCCCTGTTTGAGAATTTCCGCACGCAAGAAAGCCGCGTCGTTTAATTGCGCCAAGCTGTATTGCGGGGCGTACTTCTGAATGGCACCCACGATGGTTAAGCGTTGGAAAGGTTTGCTTAAATCCAATTCGCGACCTTGGTATTGCAACACCGCTGTGCCACGCGCTGCGATGGCAGCCGTGCGTATGCAGCTTTCGGTAAAGTCCATTAACCATTGGTAGTCGGTGTAGGCCGCGTAAAACTCCATCATGGTGAATTCTGGGTTATGCCTTACACTCAAACCTTCGTTTCTAAAGTTGCGGTTAACCTCAAACACACGCTCAAAGCCCCCCACCACCAAGCGTTTTAAATACAACTCGGGCGCAATGCGCATGTACATTTGCATGTCCAGCGCATTGTGGTGCGTAATAAAGGGCTTGGCAGAAGCGCCACCAGGAATGGGGTGCAACATCGGCGTTTCCACTTCTAAGAATTCATTTTGCAACATAAATTGGCGTATGGCCGACACCACTTTGCTGCGCGCCACAAAGGTGGCACGGGTTTCTTCGGAGGTGATGAGGTCCACGTAACGCTGACGGTATTTCACTTCTTGGTCTTGCAAACCGTGGAATTTTTCTGGTAAGGGTCGTAGGGATTTAGTCAGCAAGCGGATTTCACTCACTTTAATCGACAGCTCGCCGGTCTTGGTTTTAAACAAGTGACCGCTGGCGCCCAAAAAGTCGCCCAAATCCCAATGTTTGAATTGCTCGTAAACGGCTTCGCCTATGGCATCTTTAGCAACATACAACTGAATTCGGCTACCGGCGTGCTCGCCACTGCCGTCTTGGATGGTAGCAAAGCTGGCTTTACCCATTACCCGTTTTAACATCATGCGCCCGGCCACCACCACGTTGACTGGGGCTGCTTCGAAGGCTTCGTTTTCTTTATCGGCATGGGCAGCCAGCAAATCGGCGGCTTTATGTTGTGGCTTAAAGTCATTCGGGAACGCCACCAAACCTTGGCTTAGGCTGCTGGCACGCAAGGCCTTTAACTTTTCACGGCGCTCAGCGATCACGTGATTTTCGTCGACTGCCACCACTTCATTATTTTGCTCGTTACTCACACTCATACTCCCTGCTTCAAACTTTCAGTAATAAATGGATCCAAGTCGCCGTCTAACACGCCTTGGGTATTGCCTATTTCCACACTGGTACGTAAATCTTTAATGCGCGATTGATCGAGCACGTAAGACCGAATTTGATGGCCCCAACCTATATCGGTTTTGGCATCCTCTAATGCTTGTTTGTCGGCATTGCGCTTATTTAGTTCTAGGGCATACAACGCGCCTTTTAACATCGCCATCGCTTCGGCGCGGTTGCGGTGTTGCGACCGGTCATTTTGACACTGCACCACGGTATTGGTCGGTATGTGCGTGATGCGCACCGCCGAATCGGTTTTATTAATATGCTGACCACCAGCGCCACTGGCGCGGTAGGTGTCAATGCGTAAATCAGCCGGATTAATGTCGATTTCTATGCTGTCGTCCACTTCGGGGAAAATCTGCACGCTGGCAAAGGAAGTGTGACGCTTGGCGTTGGAATCAAAAGGCGATTTACGCACCAAACGGTGCACACCACTTTCGGTACGCAAGGTGCCGTAGGCATAATCGCCACTGACCTTAATCGATGCGCCTTTAATGCCTGCCACGTCGCCATCGGATAATTCCAGCACTTCGACTCTAAAGCCTTTGCGCTCGGTATACCGCAAATACATGCGTAGCAGCATATTGCACCAGTCCTGCGCCTCGGTACCACCGCTGCCCGATTGAAATTCAATGAAGCAATTGTTGGCGTCCATGGGGCCAGAAAACATGCGCCTAAATTCCATCTCGGCAATTTGTTTTTCCAAAGCCTGTGCATCGCTGGCGACGCTTAATAGCGTGGCGTCATCGTCTTCTTCGCGCGCCATGTCAAACAAATCTTGCGCGTCTTGCAGGCCAGATTGCAAATGAATTAAGGCCTCCACCACCAAACCCAATTCACGTTTTTCTTTGCCCAAAGCTTGGCTCTTGGCGTTATCGCTCCAAATTTTGGGGTCTTCTAATAAGCCGTTGACTTCTTCTAAGCGCTGACTTTTTGTCTCAACGTCAAAGATACCCCCTAAGGGCTTGATTGCGCTCAGCCAAATCCACTAGGCGATGGGCAATGCTATTAAGTTGTTCGGCTTCCATGACGGCTCGGCTGATTCAGAAAAAACAGCATTATACAGCAAAGGCTTAGCGCATTTAAAAACCTATTGAGCATGGCTGCTCTGTGATTTCTTGCCTAAAGATTAACCACTTCGCCGTCTTCTTTTACAAAACGACCGATATTGGGGTTGTCTAATAAACTCAACACCAACTCAGAAGGACGGCATAGCTTGACGCCTTTTACCGTTACCACGATGGGGCGATTGATGAGGATGGGGTACTGCAGCATGGCGTCGATTAAGGCATCCTTACTTAAATCGGGATTGGCCAAACCCAGCTCCTGATATGGCGTGCCTTTCTCTCGGATGACGGCGCGCACATCGCCACCCATGGCATCAATCAGCTCGATCAATCGAGCTCGGCTGGGCGGGGTTGTTAAGTATTCAATGACTTCAGGCTCGACACCACTGGCGCGCACCATGGCCAAGGTGTTACGCGAGGTGCCGCATGCTGGGTTGTGGTAGATGGTAATAAGCATGGTGTTTTCCTAATTTAACTTGATACCTATTTTTGCTTGGATGCCGCCGCTTGTGCTTAAGGATTTCATGGTGCGGATTCCTAAAAAAATTCGCTCGTCATTTCTCTCGTTATCCCTAGTTGATAGGCGTACGCTCTAAGCCCACCTTAAAAATTACCAGCGATTGATCCATTGGGCATACCTATAAACCAGCCGTAATATAAATTATTTAGCTGGCTTTAGGAATTTTTTATTCTGGTCAAAGCGGTTACGTGAAAATTGTCATATACTTGTCACAATTAAACCTTAATATCGACGTTGGTTAAACAC
>CALQUO020000077.1 GCA_943333775.2 Methylotenera oryzisoli | reverse complement strand
GATGTTGCTCATCGCTTCTATCCAAGACGGGTTCTCATTTAAGGCCGGTATGTAGTGGTAGTCGCCGCCGCCATGGCTTTGAAATATGTGCTTGCCTTCCATGGCAATTTCTTCCAGGGTTTCCAAGCAGTCGCTGCTAAAGCCTGGGCAGATAAGGTCTATGCGCGCGGTTTTAGTAGTGCCCAAATCTGCCAAGGTGCTCGCTAGGTAGGGTTTTAACCACTCTTGTTTACCAAATCGCGATTGAAAGGCAACCGTGTATTGCGTTTTGCTCAATTGCAAAGCTTCAGCCAGCAAGCGACCGGTTTTTTGGCATAAGCAATGGTAGGGGTCGCCATTGTTTAAATGTGCTTTGGGCACGCCATGAAAACTCATGACTAATACGCTGGGCTGGCCATGCACTTGCCAATGCGCTTGGACGCTGGCGGCTAGTGCGGCAATGTAGTCCGGGTGATCGTGGTAGCTGCGTATGCTGCGCAGTGCCGGTTGATTGCGGGTTTTAAGTAGTATACGGTAGACCGCGTCCATGGCCGAGGCAGTGCTGCTTGCCGCGTATTGTGGATACAAAGGCATCACCAAGATACGGTCGCAATTCTGGGCGCGCAAGGCGTCCATGGCTGATTGCATGCTTGGGTTACCGTAGCTCATGCCCAAGGCAACGGCGAATGGCGATGAGATTTTTTTAGCCAGCGCCTCGTTTAATAAGCGGCATTGGTTTTGCGCGTGCACCAACAAAGGCGAACCGGCATCGGTCCATACTTGCGCATATTTTTCCGCTGATTTCTTTGGACGTATCACCAAAATAATGCAATGCAGTATCCAGCACCAGATAAAACGGGGGATTTCCACCACGCGCCTATCCATCAAAAATTGCTGTAAATATGGGCGCAAGGCCTTGGCCGTGGGGGCGTCGGGCGTACCTAAATTAGCTAGGAGTATGCCTACCTTGAGCTGGTCGCCATGGCTGTAATTGGGTTCTTGGTTGAAGTAAGCCATCGTTTGTCTCTTTTATTAATATTCTGGTTTAATTGCTGTTATTTAGGGCGTTGGAAAGCAGTTTTGCTGTCACATCGACAATAGGTATCACCCGTTCGTAGGCCATGCGGGTAGGCCCTATCACGCCTAAGGTGCCCACTACTTGGCCGTCTGCTTCGTAAGGTGCGGTAATCATGCTGCATTCGTCCAATGCCAGATAGCCACTCTCTCCGCCTATAAAAATCTGTATGCCTTCGGCATGCTGGCTGTTATCCAACAGTTGCATTAAGAAGGTGCGCCGTTCAAATAACTCAAATAACTTACGTAGACTGGTAACGTTGGCGGACAGTTCGTCGACTTGCAATAAATTTCGCTCGCCGGCAATGATGACGCCGTCTTTGTCATCCTTGGCTTGCGCGCTGCAGGCGACCAAGGCGGCCGTCATCAATCGGTTCATGTCGCTTTGCATCTGCTGCAGTTCCTGGTGCAAATTTTGCTGCACTTCTTCAAAGGTTTGCCCGGCGTAGTGGCTGTTGAAGTAGTTGCTGGCTTGCGTCAGTTCGCCTGATGAATAGGGTTTGTCAGCTAGGATGATGCGGTTTTGCACGTTGCCGTCGCTGGTGACGATGATTACAAGTATGCGTGTTTCTGACAGGGGTAAAAATTCCAAATGCTTAAAGGCAATGCGTTTGCGCTTAGGAATCATCACCAAGCCGGCAAATTGCGTAAGTTGCGAGAGCATATCGGCCGCACTATTAATCAGTTCATCGGGGTTAGGTGAAGACAAGCCACTTTTTAATTGCTGCACTGCTTGGCTGCCCAAGGGCTGCACGGTTAAAAGCGAATCGACAAATAAGCGGTAGCCTTTTTGAGTGGGCACTCGACCGGATGAGGTGTGAGGGCTTGCAATGAAGCCCAGTTGCTCCAAGTCGCTCATGACATTGCGTATGGTGGCAGGGCTAACGTCCAGGCCGGAATGCTGCAACAAGGTGCGCGAGCCTATCGGTTGGCCATCACTGATGTAATGCTCCACCAAGGTTTTTAGTAGAATTTGCGCGCGTTTATCCATATGGGCTGTATTTTGCCCGATTTATGCTTATCGTCATACTGCTAAGCGCTAAATCTTAGTCACATCTTACGCTTTCTCTTTGCGCAAAAAGGCATCTGTGATTTAATTTCGGCATGAAGCTTGCATTCAAATCCATCGCCATCATAGGCAAATACATGAATCAATCGGCCTTGCAATTAATGAGTAAGGATTTGCTTCATTTGGCTGAGCATTTGACGGCAAAAAACATTCAAGTTTGGGTGGAGCAAGACACCGCTCAACATGCCAATATTACCTCATACAAAACCGCTGCATTAAAAAGCATAGGCAGTGAAGTGGATTTGGTGATTGTCATGGGCGGCGACGGCACCATGCTGAGCGTGGCCCGCAGTTTGATCGATTTTAATGTGCCCTTGGTCGGCATTAATCAAGGCCGATTTGGCTTTCTAACCGACTTGCGCGTGGAAGACATGTTGGGCCAGTTGGATCGCATTTTGGCGGGCGATTATGTCTTGGAGCCGCGAGTGATATTGAGCACCACAGTGACGCGTGATGGCCAGGAGGTGCATGCCAATTACGCACTCAATGACGTGGTTGTAAAAAGTGCGCTACGCTTGATTGAATTGGAAGTCAGTGTGGACGAAAAATTTGTCCATAAACAACGCTCCGATGGCCTTATTGTTAGTACGCCCACAGGCACCACCGCCTATGCCTTGTCCGCAGGTGGGCCGATTTTGCACCCTAATTTGCAGGCCATTTCCTTGGTGCCGATTTGCCCGCATACCTTAAGCAATCGGCCTATTGCAGTGCACAGCGATAGCAAGATAGACATTCGCATGATGCAATTAGGTCATGCGCAACTCAGCTTCGATGGCCAGTTCCAAATGGAATTAAAACAAGGCGACAAGGTAACCGTGAAACGTGCCAGCCAAAGTGTGTCTTTATTGCATCCTAGCGACTATTGCTATTTTGATATGTTGCGAAACAAGCTGAACTGGGGATAAATGTTACACAGCCTTTCCATACGCGATTTTATTATCGTCAAGCAGCTCGATCTGGAATTTAATTTGGGTTATAGCGTGCTAACCGGCGAGACTGGGGCCGGTAAATCTATATTGATCGATGCCTTGTCCTTGGCCTTGGGTGCTCGCGGCGAGGGCGGTATTTGCCGAGCCGGTTGCGAAAAAGCCGAAATTAGCGCCCTCTTTTCCATTCAACACAACCTGGATGCGCTGCAATGGATGCAAGCTGCTGAGTTGGACGAGGAGGGCGGTGAAGTGGTATTGCGGCGGGTGATGTATGCCGATGGCCGTTCGCGGGCGTTTATCAACGGCATCACGGTGACCGTGGCGCAACTCAAAGAATTGGGTGAGTTGCTGTTGGATATCTACAGCCAAAATGCCCACCACTCCTTATTAAAATCCATCACGCAGCGCAATGTGTTGGATCAATTTGCTGGTTTGTCCGAACTGGCGAAGCAGGTAGCCGAGCAATTTAAGGCTTGGCATAAGCTTAATCAGCAGCGCTTAGAGGCCGAGAAAAATGCCAGCGTGTACGCGCGCGAGTTGGCTGAATTGCAAGAGACGGTGCAGGTCTTGTCCGATTTGGCAATGACGGCAGAGGATTGGGGGCAATTGCAGCAAGAACACCTGCGCTTGTCCAATGCCGCCGATTTAATGAGCGGTGGGGCCGCTTGCCGCGATCTACTAAGTGAGGGCGATCAGTCGGCGCAACGCTTGTTGTCCAAAGTGCGCTATAAATTGGAAAATTTAATTGAATACGATGGCGCCTTGCAGGAAGCTATGGAAACGCTGGATTCGGCCATGATACAACTGGCGGAGACCGATCGATTTTTAAATCACTATTTGCAAGACGCCGAATTGGACCCGGCCAAGTTGGCCGCCCTGGATGAAAAATTACAAAGTGTACACGGCTTGTCACGGAAATACCGTGTGCCGCCAGAGGGTCTGGAGGCACTGTTGCAACAAAGCCAAATACGCTTGGACGAACTGGCCTTGTATGCCAATGACGATGCCTTATCTAAATTGGAGGCGCAAGCCTGGTCAACCTATCAAGCCAACGCTGAGCAACTGAGCACCGGTCGTCAATTGGCTGCGCGGGAATTAAGTGAAAAAATCAGCGCACAAATGCAAGATTTATCTTTGGCTGGCGGGAAGTTTGAGGTGGCTTTATCGCCCCAACCTGCAGCTGCTAGCGGCTTGGAACTCGTCGAATTTTTAGTGGCTGGGCATGCTGGTGTTGCGCCCAGGCCACTTAATAAAGTGGCATCCGGTGGCGAATTGTCTAGAATTAGCTTGGCGATAAGGGTGGTCACTGCCCATAAGGAAAACGTGCCGACCATGATCTTTGATGAAGTCGATGTTGGCATAGGCGGCGGGGTGGCGGAAGTGGTCGGTCGCTTGCTCAAGCAATTGGGAATGCCAGCCGCCTCCCAAACGGGGCAGGCCCATGCGCGGCAAGTGTTGGTAATTACGCATCTGCCACAGGTGGCGGCGTTGGCCAACTGGCACATGCAGGTTACTAAGTCGCAGTTAGATGGGCAAACCTTAAGCCACATAAGCAAGCTTGATCATGAGGCTAGGGTGGAGGAAATTGCGCGCATGCTAGGGGGCTTGGCGATTACCGAAACGACTCGTCAGCATGCAAGAGAGATGCTTGCCTAACTTTAGTGGAGTTTACTCTTTGGCGCAGGGTTGTTGATTGCACATACCGTATATTGTTAGGGCGTGGTCTTGCATCGTAAAGCCCAATTTGGCGGCTGCGCTTTCTTGTCTTTTTTCAATTTCCGCATCGTAAAACTCTTCAACGCGCCCGCATTTAACGCACACCACGTGGTCATGGTGACCACCGCTGTTAAGCTCAAACACGGCTTTGCCGCTTTCAAAGTGGTGACGCATCAGTAAGCCGGCTTGTTCAAATTGCGTGAGTACTCGGTAGACCGTTGCCAAGCCAACGTCTTCGCCTGCATTAAGCATGACTTTGTAGATGTCTTCGGCAGAAAGGTGCCGGTCTTTGCTGTTTTCAAATAGGCTTAATACCTTAAGTCTAGGTAAGGTTGCTTTAAGGCCAGCGTTTTTTAAGTCTCTTTGATCTTGCATTCGGGATTACTCACTATTAACAATGTCGGTGTTTTGGCTTGGCATTCTACGTGTTATATTAACGCTAATTCTAATTTAAGTCATACTATGCTCAATTTATCTGCTATGCGTTACTTGATCCTGTTGTTGGCCTTGTTGTGTGCGTCCTGTGGCACCGCTTTGCCTAGCGTTAAACCTTATAAGTTGGATGTGCAACAAGGTAATGTAGTTACGTCAAAAATGCTCTTGCAGTTGCGCCCCGGCATGACCCAGTCGCAAGTCCGCTTCATTATGGGTACCCCGCTTATCCAAGACGGTTTCCACGGTAAACGTTGGGATTACGTCTACCAAATGCGTGAAAAAGGCAAAATCACCGAGCAGCGCAGGGTGATATTGGATTTTGAGAACGACGTATTAAAAACCGTGCGTGGCGACGTGATTCCATCTACTGGTGATACCAGTAAGTCCAATGAAGTAGCTGATAACAGCGGCACAAGAGTGATTAATCCATCGGCCAAATCCGAAGACAAAAGTTTGTTTGGCGCATTGAAATT
>CALQUO020000076.1 GCA_943333775.2 Methylotenera oryzisoli | reverse complement strand
CGCACACGGTGAAATTCGCCCCAAACTCGCTATTGGCAGTCAGGGGGAAGTGTATGTCACATGGTTGCAGAATTTACCCGCTAGATTTTCCGGCCACAGTTGGTTTGCGCGTTCCATAGACGGCGGCAAGCATTTTGAGAAGCCTTATGTGGTTCACCAAGATCGCGCCGAGATCAGTCATGCCTTTGAAGAGTTGACTGTATCACCCGATGGCAAGGTCACAGTAGTCTGGTTGGACGCGCGGGATGCGGTCAAAGCCATGCAGGAAGGTAAAAAAGTCAGTGGCGGTTCGGTCTATTATGCGATTTCTTCAGATCGAGGTAAAACATTTCAGCCAGAGAAAAAGTTAGCGGATGGCAGTTGTGAATGTTGCCGCATAGCCATGACCAACAAACCCGATGGTACGGCGGTGGCCATGTGGCGTCACGTCTTTGCAGGCAACGAGCGCGACCACATGATGGCGGAAATTCCAAGCAGTGCCAGTCAGCCTGCAGTCATTAAGCGCGCCCCCTACGGCCGCTGGAAGATAGACGGTTGCCCACACCATGGGGCGGCTTTGGTCAGTGGCGGTGAGGGCCAAGATTGGTGGGGCTACCACATGGCTTGGTTTGATGGCGGTAACGACGCCAATGGCCAGTCTGCCGGTTTGTATTACGCGCGCATGGATGGTGTGGCGTGGGCCTCAAGCCCGGCTAAAAAATTCGCTGGCAGTAAAAATCTGGCGGGTCACCCGGCCTTGCTTAGCGTGGGAGAAAGTGTCTACCTGGTTTGGCGTGAAAGCGAAGGCAAGACCCACAAAATTCTTGGCAAGTATTCCGATGACGGTGGGAGGAATTGGAGCGAGCCTAAGCTCTTGGCGGAAACTACCGGTAAGGCCGACTACCCGCAACTGCTGAATCGGGATAAGCAGGTTTACCTAGCATGGCAAACCGCGCAAGAGGGTTTGCGCTTGATAGCCTGGTAAGTTAATTACACCAGACTTTGCTATTGTGACTGAGCGCCATCCAAATCGCCCAAGCGCTGGCGGTGCTTAACATGAGGCCGGCTAGGCGCATGCCGTAGGGTTCCACCACGCTGGGTTTGAGTTTTAACCAAGCCCAAGGCGCAAAAAACAAGGCGATGCCCGAGCCCAAGGCAAAGGTGGCCATGCTGAGGGCGCCACCCAATGGGTTGCCATTAAACGAGGCGATAATCAAGGCCGAGTAGAGCAAGCCGCAAGGCATCAATGCCCACAATAGGCCCACGTAGAAATAGCCGCCATTGAGCCGGCTGAGTTTTTTCACGTGCCGCCAAATGCTACGCCCAGCATGGTCTACCCAGATGGGTTGGCGGGCGTAGATCAGCAATAACAGCCCCCAAAAAAATACCAAAACGTGAAAGAAGGTCCACAAGGGATGCAGGATCGCGCTGTAGTTGGACAGCCAAGCTATGCTTTGTATGGCAAAGGTGGCGATGGCACCCAATAAGGCATAGCCGCATAAACGCCCTAAATGGTATAAGCCTATGGCGTAGGGTTTATCTGCATCTTGTGTAAAAGCAGTGCAGGCAGCCCCGCACATGGCCACGCAATGCGGGCCGCCGGCCAAGCCCATGACTAGGGCGCTATACATTAAAGCAGTTTGCATGGAGAGGTGTTGGCCTTACTCTTTGTCTTCTTCGAAAATACGCCGGCCTTCTTCTTCCATGTCTTCAAATTGGCCGCGGTAGACTGCCCACCATAAACCAGCCAGCACCACTAATGCCAGCACGACGGATAGGGGGATGAGTACAAACAATATATCCATGCTTAGGCCTTAGAAGAATTAACACTGGAATGGCTAAATTGGCTTAAGCGCAAGGCGTTAAGCACCACGATCAATGAGCTGGTGGCCATGCCTAAGCCGGCTTGCCAAGGGCTTAACCAAGCAAAGAAAGCCAGCGGGATGCACACGGCATTGTAAATGACCGCCCACGCGATATTCTGCTTAATGATGCGCATGGTTTTTTTGGCGTGTTTAATCAGTGCCGGTATCTCGCTGATGTCGCCGTTTAATAAAACGTAATCGGCATGCGCGAGCGTGAGCGGCACGCCTTTGCCCATAGCAATCGAGACATGGGCGCTGGCTAAGATAGGCCCGTCGTTTAAGCCGTCCCCCACCATCAAGACTTTTTTACCTTGCAGTTTTAGGCCTTGCAAGCGTTGCAATTTGTCGTTTGGGCTACAAGCGGCTTGAAACTCCTTGATGCCGACCAGGGCGGCGGTGTTTTTTACTGTGTGCCATTGGTCACCAGAGAGCAATTCCACATCCAACTGGGCTTGCTGCAAAGCGGCAATCGCCTGGGCTGTGTTGGCTTTGATGGCTTCTTGTAAGTTAAACGTGGCCAACCAGCCGCTGTCATCGGCCAGGTAAACCTGTTGGTAGCGTTCGTCGCGGGTTTGCAGTTGGTCGCCGTACACACCGCAAAAGGCGGCCGAGCCAAGTTTTAATGGGCGTTGCTCGAAGCGGCCCTGCATGCCTGCGCCTACCCGCTCTTCTACTTGCTCCAGCGTTATGCTTAGCGCATTGGCCAGTGGATTTTGCTTGGCGGCGTAAGCCACGGCCATGGCGATGGGGTGCATGGACTGGCTGGCCAAAGCCGAGGCTATGGCTAGGGCTTGCGCTTCGCTGAGGCCGTCTTTAACCCTCAACGATTTAACGGCGATGTGGTTGTCGGTCAGCGTGCCGGTTTTGTCAAAAATGACCGTGTCGATTTGGGCGATGCTTTCTATGGCCTGCAAGTGCCGAATTAAAATGCCGCGTTTCACAAAAGCACTGGCGCTGGCTAGCATGGCTGCCGGTGTGGCCAGCGATAGGGCACACGGGCAGGTGACAATCAATACCGCCGCCGCCGTCATTAAGGCCAGGCCATGGCCTTGCTCCCATAGCAAGATCGCGGATAGCACGGCGCTTAGTAAGATGAAAAATAAGAAAGGTCTGGCCACGCGGTCGGCCAGTTGCGATAGCCGCGGTTTCTCTATGGCGGCTTGGTTAATCAGCTGCACAATTTGCCCGTACTGGGTGGATTCGCCTAGCGTTTCTAAGCGCATGGTGACGGTGGCACCGAGGTTGTAGCTGCCGGCCACGACGTGTTCGCCCTTGTTTTTATGGATGGGCGTGGATTCGCCAGTCAACAAGGATTCGTCGACCTTGGTTTGCCCAGACAGCAATAAGCCGTCGGCGGGGAAGGCTTCGCCGGTGTTGACCCGCACGATGTCGCCCACGCTTAATTGGCTATTAATCACGCGCGTGTAACTGCCGTCGGCATTTTGCCGTTCGGTATTTTCTGGAATGCGGCTGACTAAGGCCTCCATCGCCCCCAGCGTTTTGCTGTGCAGCTTGACTTCAATTAAGCGCGCGGAGAGCAAAAAGAACACAAACATGGTCAAGGAATCGAAATACACCACGTCGCCCCACCAGCCACTGGGGTCGAAAGTAGCCGCTGAGCTGACCACAAATGTGATACCTATGCCCAAGGCGACCGGAAAATCCATGCTGATTTGTTTGGCTTTTAAATCGTGCCAGGCGTTACTGAAAAACGAACGACTGGAAAACAGCATGACCGGCAAGCTTAATAGCCAGGCCGCCCAGTTAAGCAAGAGGTTGATGTCGGTTTCGATTTCGCCGGTTTTGGTGAAGTAGCTGGGGCTGGCGTACATCATGACTTGCATCATGCAAAAGCCGGCCACTAACCAGCGCCAAAATGCCGCGCGATTTTTTTGGGTGGCGTTGAGTTGGCTTTCATTGTGCGAGGCGGGGTTGGCGCTGTAACCCATTTTTTGGATGGCGGCCAAGATGGTAGAAGGCCGGGTTAATTCTGCAGACCAGACCACCACGGCACGCTTTTTCGACATGCTCACGCGTGCGCTGACGATACCGGGCAAGGCGCTTAAGCCTCGTTCTACTGTGCCTGAGCAGGCGGCACAACGTAAGCCATCTAGTAACAAGCTCGATTCAACTAAGGGTTGCGCCTCGTCGCCCACGGTTTGACTAAAGCGCATCCATTGCTCTGGGGTGTCCAGTATGGTCCAGGCCGGGTTAGCTTGTGGTTCGTCGCTGTGCGTGTCGCTTAACAAATGTGATTCCATGAAATGCTTAGGCCTGTTTGCGGTTGCCATGACTGGCGGTTTGCGCCCAATGCGCGCTGCATTTGAGCCCTGTCATTATATATTGAAAATTAGGCTATCGCCCCCATTGTTAAGGTATATCAACATTCCTGGAGTCAAGCATGCGCTTTGATAAATTAACCACCAAGTTTCAGCAAGCACTCAATGATGCGCAAAGCTTGGCCGTGGCGAATGACAGCCCGACCATGGAGGCTTTGCATTTATTGGATGCTTTAATTAAACAAGAAGACGGCAGCAGCAGCGCCTTGTTGGCTCATGCTGGCGTGCATTTGGCGCCGCTAAAAGCCGGCTTGGTCAGTGCTATCGCTAACCTGCCTAAAAGCACCGACAGCGCGGGGGAAGTGACGATTTCACGCGAGCTAAACAACTTACTTAATGTCACCGATAAGTTGGCCGTTAAACGCGGTGACGGTTTTATCGCCAGTGAAATGTTTTTATTGGCCTTGCTGGAGGACAAAGGTGCAGCCGGCAAATTGCTCAAAGCGCACGGTCTTGCTAAAGCGGCCTTGGAGTCGGCCATCAGTGCGGTGCGAGGCGGCGAGCAAGTGAATGCCTCGGATGCCGAATCCAACCGTGAATCGCTAAAAAAATACACGGTGGATCTGACCGAGCGTGCCGCATTGGGCAAGCTCGATCCGGTCATAGGCCGTGACGATGAAATTCGTCGGGTCATTCAAGTGTTGATGCGCCGCACTAAAAACAACCCGGTCTTGATCGGTGAGCCTGGCGTGGGTAAAACCGCGATTATTGAAGGCTTGGCGCAGCGTATCGTGAACGGCGAAGTGCCGGATAGCCTGAAAGGCAAAAAAGTTTTGTCTTTGGACATGGCCGCTTTGTTGGCTGGGGCCAAATACCGTGGGGATTTTGAAGAGCGATTAAAAGCGGTGTTGAAAGAGTTGTCGCAAGACGAAGGCTTGACCATTTTATTTATCGATGAAATCCACACCATGGTCGGCGCCGGTAAAGCCGAGGGCGCGATGGACGCGGGCAACATGCTTAAACCGGCCTTGGCCAGAGGCGAATTGCACTGCGTGGGCGCCACTACCTTGGACGAATACCGGCAATACGTGGAAAAAGACGCGGCTTTGGAGCGGCGTTTTCAAAAGGTCTTGGTCGACGAGCCCAGTGTGGAAGCGACCATAGCTATCTTGCGCGGCTTGCAGGAAAAATACGAGTTGCACCACGGTGTGGAAATTACCGATCCCGCCATCGTCGCCGCGGCGGAATTGTCGCACCGTTACATTACCGACCGTTTTCTACCCGATAAAGCCATCGATTTGATCGATGAAGCGGCTTCGCGTATTAAGATGGAAATAGATTCCAAACCGGAAATCATGGACAAATTAGAGCGCCGTTTAATTCAGTTGAAAATCGAGCGGGAAGCGGTGCGCCGTGAAAAGGACGAGGGCAGTAAAAAACGCTTTGAGTTGATCGAGCAAGAGATAGACAAATTGGACAAAGAGTACGCCGATTTGGAAGACATCTGGAAGGCTGAAAAAGCCCAGGTGCAAGGTTCCTCGCACATAAAAGAAGCCATAGAGAAAATCAAATTTGAGATGGAAGAAGCCACGCGCAAAGGCGAATG
>CALQUO020000075.1 GCA_943333775.2 Methylotenera oryzisoli | reverse complement strand
TATCCGGACTGCCAAACAAACCGCCATCAAACAAGTCGGCTAAATCTCGCCGAGCAAACAGCTGGCGAATTTCTTCCTGATCACCACCAGACACAATCATCCAGTTGGCCTGCGGCGTGGCCGCTCGCAATACTGGCAAACCTGGCGCAATAGGGCAATGCAACAAACCGTCTTCCAGTTCACGGGAAAATTCATCTAACAAGGACTGTATGGCTGCAGGCGTTGCCTCTTGCGACAGAATCTCACGCAAATAATAATCAAACTTATGGTAGCGGGATATGCCGCCCAAGCGCACGTGGAAATCCACTAAGGCTTGCGCCTGACTGTCGGTGGCGCCTAAATTTTTGGCCGTACGAAAATACGCGCGCGTTTTCACCGCATTCGAATCGAGCACCACGCCATCGCAATCAAAGACGATGCTTTTGTATTTTTTTAAATCAAATGGCACCCGGTATTCCTAATCTTTTGCGTCATAAAAAAGGCCTTGCCCTAGATACCACTCTAGATGGCAAAGCCCAAAAGTAAACCAGAAAAAACTAAGCCGCTTTAATGGCGCTGGCTTCTTTAGCCAATTTAGTAATGTGTGCCCAGTCGCCACGCGCCACGGCATCGGCCGGCGTTAACCAAGTACCCCCACACACCACCACGTTAGGCAAGGCTAAAAATTGCGGTGCACTTTCCACCGTCACGCCACCGGTAGGGCAGAATTTCACGTCGCCGAACGGGCCGGAAAAGCCTTTAAGCAAATTGATGCCGCCCACTGCCACGGCTGGGAATAATTTCAAAAAGTAATAATCGTCGGCATTGGCCATCATGATTTCAGAACCAGTGGAAACGCCTGGCAACAAAGGTAAGCCCATTTTTCTAGCGGCCAAGCCTAATTCACTGGTGTAGCCCGGGCTCACCGCAAATTGGCAACCGGCATCTTTGGAAGCTTGCGCGTCTTTTATATTACGGACCGTACCCGAACCCATGATGGCTTCCGGTAGCGCTTTAGCAATTGCTTCCATGCCAGCCAAAGCACACGATGTGCGCAAAGTGATCTCTAATACACGGATACCGCCTTCCAATAAGGCGCTGGCCATGGGCACGGCATCTTCCACACGGTTGATAACGATGACGGGAATAACGGGTCCGTAATTGGCTAAATCTAATGTGTTCATTGTTTTACCTAATTAATAAATGATGCAAATTTTTTATCGAGCGAGCAACAGGCTTTGGCGCCGCTATGCTTATTTAAAGCCAGGTGATGGCGCCCTCTTCAGCCGACAGCACATTTTTACGCATGCCGCCAAACAACTCGCGGCCAATGCCATGGGCATTATTGTGACGCTTGCTATCGGACAACTCGGCCACTTCACGCTCAGCCCACTCGTCTTCGTCCACCAACACGTTGACCATGCCGACCGTGGCATTCAAACGAATGATGTCGCCGTCACGTACCTTGGCTAAAGGGCCACCGGCTGATGCTTCTGGGCTCAAATGGATGGCCGCTGGGATTTTACCGGAGGCGCCACTCATGCGACCATCGGTCACGATTGCTACCCTAAAGCCCTTGTTTTGCAACACGGCCATAGGTGGGGTTAATTTATGCAACTCTGGCATGCCATTGGCTTTAGGTCCTTGGAAACGCACCACCGCAATGAAGTCTTTTTCCAATTCGCCACGATCAAACGCAGCCAATAATTCCTCTTGAGCATCAAACACAATAGCCGGCGCTTCAATGATATGGCGATCGGCTGGTACGGCAGAAATCTTGATCACACTGCGACCTAAATTGCCTTTAAGTAAACGCAAGCCGCCGGATTCGTCAAACGGCGCGGCAACTGTGCGGACTATGCTTTCGTCTGGGCTTTCTTTAGGTAGCTCTTTCCAAACTAATTGATCGCTTTCTTTAGCGGGCGCCTTGGCGTAATCACGTAGGCCGCCATTTGAAACCGTCAACACATCAGCGAACATGTAGCCGGCGTCTATCAATTCGCGGATGACAAAGGCCGGACCACCGGCATCTTGAAATTGGTTGACATCGGCTTTGCCGTTCGGGTAAACGCTAGCCAATAAAGGCGTGGTTTTAGCCAAGTGGTAAAAATCTGTCCAGTCAATCATGATGCCAGCGGCACGGGCAACAGCCACCCAATGGATGAGATGGTTAGTCGAACCACCTGTCGCCAATAAGGCTACCATGGCGTTCACGATCACGTGCTCGTCCACCAAGCGACCGATGGGGGTGAAGTTTTCTTTTTTAGTTTTAGCCAAAACCATCTTCACCGCTTCTCGCGTTAGCATCTCACGCATGCCATCGTGCGGATGAATAAAGGCAGCGCCTGGCACATGCAAACCCATGGCTTCAAGCAACATTTGGTTACTGTTGGCGGTGCCATAGAAAGTACAGGTACCCGCTCCGTGGTAGGCGGCCGATTCCGACGCCAATAATTCTTTACGGGTCACTTTGCCTTGCGCGTACTGCTCTCGCACTTTGGATTTGGCGGTGTTATCGATGCCGGTGCTCATCGGCCCAGCAGGCACAAACACGCAAGGCAAATGACCAAAATGCAAGGCGCCAATCAATAAGCCAGGCACAATTTTATCGCACACACCTAATAATAATGACGCATCGAATACGTCGTGCGACAAAGCAATTGCGGTACCCATGGCAATGGTATCGCGGCTAAACAAGGACAACTCCATACCCGGCTCACCCTGGGTGATGCCATCACACATGGCCGGCACGCCGCCAGCCACTTGCACGGTGGCACCGTGCTTGGTCGCCTCATTGCGAATAATATCCGGGTAGTTTACGTAGGGCTGATGCGCTGAAAGCATCTCATTGTAAGCCGTGACGATGCCAATATTGGGCGACTTCTCAACCAATACGCGAAACTTATCGTTGGCTGGCATGGCAGAAAAAGCGTGCGCCACGTTAGCGCAACCCAATCGATCGGCGCCACGCTGGCGATTTACGATGTCGTCTATACGATTTAAGTAAGCCGTGCGCGTAGGACGGCTTTTTTCAATAATACGCTCGGTAACTTCTATATGAGATTGCTTCATTTTCTATATGACCATAAGGGTGATGAACTGACTCAATTATCCCCAATGCCGGCCTCATCGTCAAACGAATGATTGTTTGTTGGGCAGAAACCCGCATGCCAGCGGCACATTTAAGAATCGTCGTGCATCGATCCATACTCCGCTATAATTGAGCTATGCGTTTTATAAGTTTTAAGTTATTGAAGTTATTGCTGACGGCCTTTGCCTTATTGCCACTGCCTGTTGTGCATGGATTAGGCAAGTTACTAGGCTGGGGGGGCTCGGCTTTATCCCTGCAGTTCGCGCGGATTAGCGCCGACAACTTACACTCCAGTGGCATCTACTCCAATCCAGCAGAATTTAAAAAAGCCGCGCGCCTTAGCATAGGTGAGTCGGGCAAAGCCCTGCTAGAAAGCTTGGTCATCTGGCTGCGCAGCGACCAACGTCAAGCTGCGTTAGTCAAAAGCTTTGACGGATGGGAGCATATAGAACAGGGCTTGTCCAGCGGCAAAGGTATCATTTTTCTAAGCCCTCACATAGGCTGCTTTGAAATCACCTCATTGTATGTGGCCAACCGCTTTCCCATCACCGTACTCTACCGCAGCCCACGCCATGCGTGGATGTTACCCATTATGAATTTGGGGCGCCAACGTGGCATGATCAACTTAGTGCAAGCCAATGCCCAAGGCGTCAAACACCTCTTAAAAGCGTTGCAACGCGGCGAAGCCATAGGCGTGCTTCCAGACCAAGCGCCGCAAGAAGGTGAAGGCGAATGGGCACCGTTTTTTGGACGACCGGCTTACACCATGACGCTGGCCTCAAAATTAGCCAAAACCACGGGAGCCCATGTGCTGATGGTGTTCGGAGAACGTCTTTCATACGGCCAAGGCTATGTCATCCATGTGCGTCCGATTGCCGAGGGCGGCATCGATACACCAAGCCTACTTAACAGTGAAATTGAACGCACCATATTGCAATGCCCTAGCCAATACCTGTGGGGCTACGACCGATTCAAAGCCCGCGACTAATCCGCTCCGCCTAGGCAAAACCGCCCGTCTTTTTTAAGCCCCAAAAAAATAATTAAAAAAATAGCCTTTCTCGCTTGAGATTTTCCCGGCCATCCCCATTGATGTTGCATTGCATTAAATTCATAGGACCCCTTCATGACTGAAAACGAAAAAGATAGCCCTTCAACGCAAGCCGACGAGGATAGCCAAGCTAACACCGTTGCAGCCAGCTCTGAAGAGCGCATTGCCGAATTGGAAGCACAATTGGTAGAGGCTCAAGCGGCCGTCCTCTACACCAAAGCAGAAGGTGAAAACATCCGCCGCCGTGCCATGGACGACATAGAAAAAGCACGTAAATTTGCCTTAGAAAAATTCTCTAATGAGTTGTTAGCGGTTAAAGACAGTTTGGATGCAGCCTTGCTGATTGAGGCAACCGAAGTGCAAAGTTACAAAGACGGCGTGGACCTCACCGCCAAACAACTGGCCTCGGTATTTGATAAATTCAACATCGCCGAAATCAACCCAGTGGGAGAAAAATTCGACCCAAACAAACACCAAGCCATAAGCATGTTAGAAAACAGCGGTGAACCGAATACCGTCACCAGCGTATTGCAAAAAGGCTACACCCTTAACGACCGTGTGCTACGCCCGGCGTTAGTGATGGTGGCTAAATAAAAAACAAACACTTGAAATAATCGCAACAGACCTCATTGTTAGTGCATTAGTAAATTCGCCACCTAACAGCAACACAATAAACAGGGTCATGCTCGGTTAATTGGCGTTCATTAGTGGTTAAACACATTTAATAAAAGGAAAGAAAAAACATGGCAAAAATCATCGGTATAGACTTAGGCACCACTAACTCATGCGTCGCAGTGATGGAAGGCGGCAAACCACGCGTGATTGAAAACTCCGAAGGCACACGCACCACGCCCTCCATTATTGCTTACCAAGAAGACGGCGAAATCTTAGCCGGCGCACCGGCTAAACGCCAAGCGGTAACGAACCCTAAAAATACCCTGTACGCGGTTAAGCGTTTAATCGGCCGTCGTTTCGACGAAAAAGAAGTACAAAAAGACATAGGCTTGATGCCCTACAGCATTGCCAAAGCCGACAACGGCGACGCATGGGTAGAAGTGCGTGGTGTAAAAATGGCGCCACCACAAATTTCTGCTGAAGTCTTACGCAAAATGAAAAAAACCGCCGAAGATTACCTAGGCGAAGAAGTAACCGAAGCGGTGATTACCGTTCCAGCTTACTTTAACGACAGCCAACGTCAAGCCACCAAAGACGCAGGCCGCATTGCCGGTTTGGATGTAAAACGCATCATAAACGAACCAACCGCAGCGGCATTGGCATTTGGTTTAGACAAACAAGAAGGCGATCGCAAGATTGCCGTATACGACTTGGGCGGAGGTACGTTTGACGTGTCTATTATTGAGATTTCTAGCATCGATGGCGAGCACCAATTTGAAGTGTTGTCGACCAATGGCGACACCTTCTTAGGTGGCGAAGACTTTGATAACCGTCTAATTGACTTCTTGGCAGATGAGTTCAAGAAAGAAAATAATGGCATGGATTTGCGCAACGACTTATTGGCTAAACAGCGCTTAAAAGAAGCGGCGGAAAAAGCCAAAATTGAATTGTCTGGCGCCACTCAAACCGAAGTGAATTTACCTTATATCACTGCCGATGCCAC
>CALQUO020000074.1 GCA_943333775.2 Methylotenera oryzisoli | reverse complement strand
TGAATTATTCAGCCAAGTTTAAGGCTGCTCGTTATTTTAGAGTGCAGTCCAATTAAAAAAGTTCTTTGCACCCAGCTTATGCTGATTCTCATAATTAAATGCAAGCGGTATTGTATCTAATTTGTAGGCATGCCTGTTATTTAAATACTTTTAATAAAAGGTTTAATAAACAGGAACTTGGGCGAAAAAAAACACCCCGACGAATCGGGGTGTTTTTATTTACTACATTGAACTAACTTGTATTTAGTTACAACTTAATCTTACGATTAAATTATAGGCTGAATACTGTTAATGCACCGCCGCCAGGAGCCGCGTTGTATTTAGTTAATTCAGCATAACCACCAGCAGCACCTAAAGCGTCTGTTGGGTTAGTCATACCAAGGTTCATCGCCACACCAGCCCAGCCACCGATACCTGATAGCACGCCAACGTGTTGTTTACCTTTGTGACCGTATGTGAATGCATTACCAATCACGCCAGAACCAACTTGGAATTTCCATAGTTCTTTACCTGATGATGCATCTACAGCTTTAAACCAACGATCTAAAGTACCGAAGAATACTAAGTTTGAAGCAGTTGTTAAAGCACCACCCCAAGCAGAGAATTTCTCTTTGTTGTACCAAACTTTTTTGTTTGTCATTGGATCGTAAGCACCGAAACCACCCATTACACCGTCTGGACCTGGGAACATGGTCAATGTAGCACCAACCCATGGTTGACCTGCAACGTATTTAGACTCAACTGGCTCGTATGTCATACATACGTGGTTCAATGGAGTGTAAATTAAACCAGTTTTTGGTGAGTACGCAGCTGGTTGTTGGTCTTTAGTACCCAAAGCAGCTGGACAAACGCCTTTTGCATTGTAATCTTGGTGAGTTGAAGCAGTAGCCAATTTGTTAGGCACGCCTGTTTTCAAATCAACACCAGTTGCCCAGTTAACGAATGGGTGTACTTTTTCTGCAGCAACTAATTTACCGTTACCAGCATTCCAAGTGTAAGCAAAACCGTTACGGTCATGGTGCCATGCGTATGTTTTACCACCTTTGTCAAACAAGATTACTTCGTTAATACCATCGTAATCCCACTCATCGTGTGGAGTCATTTGCATACCCCATTTTGCAACGCCAGTGTCTAAGTCACGAGCGAAAACAGTCATAGACCATTTGTTGTCGCCTGGACGTACATCTGGGTTCCAAACTGATGGGTTACCTGTTCCGTAGTAAACCAAGTTTGTACGAGCATCATACGGCCACCAGCCCCATACAGAGCCACCACCATGTTGCCAACCATCTTTAACTGCTTGTGGTTTCAACCATGTACGTGTGCCTAACTCTTTTTCACCAATTTTCAATTGGTCGTTTGGTACTAATTTGAAAGAACCACCTAATTTGTTACCACCGTTTACGTCTTGGTAAACTGATAGTGCGCTGTACTCAGGTGTATCTTTGTTGAAGCCTTCGCCGATTAACATTTCAGCATCAGGACCTGTTGAGTAGGCTTTCCATGCTAAAGAACCGTCTTTTAAGTTGTAAGCTGCGATAAAGCAACGTACGCCGAACTCAGCACCTGAACAACCTGTCAATACTTTATCTTTAATTACGTGTGGAGCGTTAGTGTTAGTAGCACCCACTTTTGGATCGTTGATTAAAGTTGACCATACTTTAGAACCTGTTTTAGCATCTAAAGCAACCAAGTTACCATCGTTTTGTTGTAGGTAGATTTTACCGTCGCCGTAGCCAAGACCACGTGAAACGTTATCGCAGCACAATACAGCTTGTACTGATGGATCTTGTTTTGGGAAGTAAGACCAAACGATTTTTTGATTGTCGTTTAAGTCAAGAGCGTATACGTTGTTTGGGAACGCTGTGTGAACGTACATCATGTTACCAACAACTACTGGTGAACCTTCGTGGCCACGGTTTACACCGGTAGCGAATGTCCAAGCAGCTTTAAGGCCTTTAACGTTACCTTTGTTTACTTGTGCTAATGCACTGTAAGCTTGGTTGTCGTATTGACCGCGTGGAGCAGCCCAGTTGTTAGGGTCTTTCATTGCTTTTTCTTGGTCAGCTGCTGCAGATGCTACCATTGGCATAGCCACTGATAAACCAGCCACTAAACCTAGTGCTAATTTGATCTTGTTGATTTGCATATTAATCTCCAAAGTTGTACTACTAAGGGTTTAATAGACCCTTGATCATTTACCGGCTTTATTGATGCAATCGCTAAAGTTGGTACATAACGGGGTCTACTTATCATCACATTTTCATGTGCGTTCGAGAACTATAAGCCAGTCACAAATGAATTGCAATACATTTGTTACAATTTACTTACAATTAATTAAAAATAGTTAAAAATATGTTTTTTAAGTAACATTACTTGTCATAAAACCCATGCTAAAATTAACAAAAATTCATTAATAATCAAATAGAAAGCCAATTTACCATGATGCAAGCTCATAATTACAATTTGTTTCCCGAATTGGGTACTTTAGAACAAAATTGTCTAAAAGCAGGCGATTTGCACCGTATTTATTACGAAGTTTGCGGCAACCCTGAGGGCCAACCCGTGGTTTTTGTGCATGGCGGACCTGGTAGCGGCTGCAATCCCACGCAACGACGTTTTTTTGACCCGGCGCATTACCGTATCGTACTAATTGATCAGCGCGGTTGTGGTCGCAGCGAACCGCAAGGGGCGACCGAGCAAAATACTACGGCCGACCTGGTTGCCGACATGGAGGCCATCAGACAGCAATTGGGGCTAGATAAATGGCTGGTGTTTGGTGGCTCTTGGGGCAGCACCTTGGCTTTGGCTTACGCCGTCCAGCACCCAGAGCAAGTCAGCGGCTTAATATTACGCGGCATATTTTTAAGTCGCGCCAACGAGCTACAATGGTTTTTAGGCCAGGTGCAAACCTTTTTTCCTGAGCCTTGGCAAACGCTATGTGATTATTTAAATACCGATGAACGCCACGACCCTTTGGGCGCTTATGAGAAACGCATTTTTTCTGACGACCCACAAGTCAATGTGCCGGCGGCCATACGCTGGAATGCTTACGAGAGCAGCATCATGGCCTTGTTACCAAGACCCAACCAAGCTCGGCAAGTCATCAACGGCGAAATTGAGCTGGCTCGCGCTCGCGTGCAGATACATTATATTAGGCAGGATTGTTTTGTCGGTAAATCGAATTTACTCGGGCAGGTGCAACAACGCTTAAGTCACATCCCCACGATTATCGTTCAAGGGCGCTACGACATGGTTTGCCCACCGCTTACTGCTTGGGAGCTAAGTCGCGCCATGCCCCATGCAGCATTTCATATGATAGAGGATGCCGGCCATTCTGCCATGGAACCTGGCATCACCTCGGCACTGGTGGCCGCTACTGAAAAATTTAAGGGCTTGAGCTAAGCATGAAACCCAGCTTACCGCAGCGACTTAATAGCAAGCTGATTCCCGGGTTGCAAAGTGCCATGCACAAGCCACGCGCCGCCTATGCCAAACAGCGCTACAACACGCCACTGTTTGTCGCCTATGAAATGTTCGATGCGTTTAGACGCCACAATACCCTTAGTCTCTCCGCCTCGCTGTCTTTTTATGCCATGTTCGCTTTAATTCCATTGGTGCTGTTGTTATTCTTTTTACTCAGCCAACTGGTCTTTAGCTCAGACTACGCCACCGTCAAAATGGCCATCATCATGGGTAACTTATTGCCTAAATTTAGCAGTGCGATCATGCTTGAAGTCTACAATACCGCGCAGCAGAAGGCCGCGTGGGGTGCCGCCGGCTTGTTTGTTTTGCTATGGGCGGTCACGCCTTTAGCCAGCGCCATGCGCGCTGCTTTTTACACCATAGCCAGCCTAGCCGAAGCACCGTCTTTTATTTACCGAAAGGTTAAAGACGTGCTCACCGTGATTGCCATGCTGATGCTGTTCTTCTTATTTACCTTTGCCGGCCTCATGCTAGAAAAAGTTATCGCTTTTTTAGCCAGCAATCACCCCTACCTTGCCCACGACACTGTCGCCGCAGTTGGCTCGTTAATACTCACCACCCTGCTCATTACGGCTTTTTATTTAGCCTTCTTTCCGGCTCGCCTATATATAAGGCATATATTGACAGGCGCTTTATTCACCGCCTTACTGTGGTTGCTCATGCGCCCTGCCTTTACTTTGTTTCTGTCGCTCAATGAATCGTATGGCTCTATTTTTGGCAGCCTGAAAAACCTATTCATTTCCATTACTTGGCTTTACTTTAACTTTGCCGTGTTTTTATTGGGCACAGAACTGGTCGCCACCTTGCGCAAAAAAGACGTCCTGATATTAAAAAGCTTGTTTGCGGATGAGCCAGGCCAACAAACAGCCGAGGCCAAGGCCAATTATTTGGAAAAATTAATGCAGCGCTTCGGCAAAACTTACCAACAAGGCGAAACGGTTTTCACCCTAGGTGACGCCAGTCGCAACCTGCACTACTTGGTGCGTGGCCAGGTGCAACTGAAGAAACAAGGCGCCCTATTGCGTACAATTGAAGCCGACGAGTATTTTGGTGAAATGGCCTTGCTGTCCAATCTGCCCACCATCGCCGATGCCATAGTCAGCTCGGTCAGTGCTGACGTCATCACCATATACCCAGAAAACATAGAAACGCTGCTATTAGACGAACCCAAAGTAGCCATGAAGTTTTTACGCCAATTGGCCACGCGATTACAAATGCGCGACAACTAGTTTTATTTTAGAATAGGCGTAACTCCAGACCCCTTAGCGACAATCAACATGGCCAAACAATCGACCCCTACGCACGCGCAACCCAGCCAAATGGAAATCAATCCACTGCTGGCGATGCTTAATGCCGGCCAACTCGAACAAACCATGGCCGCCGCAAAGAAACTGCTGCCGCGCTACCCGCATGCTTTTATCCTGCATCACCTATTAGGCATCGCCCAAGACGGCTTGATGCAATACGCTGATGCTGTCATGAGCTATAAAAAAGCCTTGTCCATACAGCCTAGCAGCCCTGAGTTGCACTTTAACTTAGCCATCGCCTTAGGAAACATAGGTGAATTGGCCGAGGCAGAAAGCCATTATCGGCAAACTATCCGTCTGCAACCGCAATTCTTTGAAGCCTATGCCAATTTAGGCACGCTCTTACAAAAACAAGGCGAATTGGCTGACGCCATCGCCCATTACCGCCAGGCATTAAGCATTAACGAAGATGCACGTGGGCACTTTAATTTGGGCACAGCCTTGCGCGACGAAGGAAAATTAGACGATGCAATTACGCATTTTAAGCGAGCCATAGTGCTGTTTCCCAATTACACCGATGCGCATAACTACTTGGGCGAATGCTTGCGTGATCAAGGCAACATGGAAGACGCCATCAAAAGCTACTTGGACGCCTTACAACTTAACCCCAATCACCCAGGCGCTAACTACAACATGGGGGAATTTTTATACTTAGCCGGCCGCTTTGATGAAGCCGTGGGCCATTTTGAAGTATCGCAATTAGACGATTGGCAAGAGCGTGCCTTGTATTGCACCTATAAGGCCGAGCATTTTGACGAATTTAAAACAAAATTGGATGCCCTTGTCCGCACCCAGAAAAAACACAATTCGCCGCCTCTGGCCACTTTATCCAGCCACTATGCCACTAATTTTGGGGTGGACGACCCGTATAACTTTTGCAAAAATGGCTTCGATTTCGTTTACCAAAAAAGCATAGAAGAACTGGCTAGACCTAATAGCCCATTCCTAAAAGACTTGCTTAATGACATCGACAACACCGCCATCGAAGTGCGCGCGCAAGG
>CALQUO020000073.1 GCA_943333775.2 Methylotenera oryzisoli | reverse complement strand
AGCCTATTTGCAGGCTGGCCGCAGAGAGCATTTGGCAATCATGCGGCGTGCGCAATCGGCTGTCTACAATCACGCGTAGCGGTTGACGCAATAAGGCGGAATTGACTATCTCAGGCGCGCGCACGGTCATACTCGGGTTGTCTTGTAAGACGGTGCCTATACCGGTCACGATGGCACAAGATAGACCACGCCAATGCTGCACATCGGCCCTGGCTGCTTCCGTTGTAATCCATTGACTCAAACCGTTGGCTAAAGCCGTGCGACCATCTAAACTGGCGGCCAGTTTAGTGCGCAAATACGGTCTATGCCGGGTCATGCGCGAGACGAAACCGGGGTTTAAGGCTTGCGCTTGCGCCTCTAGCAATCCCAACTCAACTTGTATGCCCGCAGCCCGTAAACGCTGCATGCCCTGCCCGACGACCAAAGGATTGGGGTCTTGCATGGCCACCACCACACGCTTTACCCCGGCTTTTAGTAATGCGTCCACACAAGGTGGCGTGCGGCCAACGTGGTTGCATGGTTCCAGTGTAACGTAGACATCGGCGCCGGCCGCTGCCGCGCCAGCTTGATTTAATGCCAGCACTTCGGCGTGCGCTTGACCGGCTTTAAGGTGGGCCGCTTGGCCCAGTATTTGATTGTTTTTCACCACCACGCAAGCGACCTTGGGATTGGGTGATGTGCTGTAATTACCCTGCTCTGCTAACTGCAGCGCAAGGGCCATGTAGGTGTGGTCAGCGATAGAAAACACGGTGCAAAGCTTGCGTGATTGGCCGGGCTTAATGTGAGGAAATGCGGCTGTTGATTAGGTTGTTGTTATCATCAAAATAAATCAACAAGCCGTGGTAGACATGCATGCACTTACCCAAATCGTATTCCACGTGCCTGTCGGCATCGTAACTGGGCCTACCAAGCAATATGGCCACCGCTTCTTTGGGCGTACCTTTGACTAAAATATTTTGCTGCAAATCGTAAGCCATGTCGCCGCGCTTGCATTCATTTTGCACAGTGGCTTCGGCCTGTATCCATTTAACTTGGTCGAATTTCTCGCTACCAAACATCAGGCTGTCCTTCATGGCCCACCAGGCAAAAAACACCAAGGTCAAGACCAAGGTAAACACGCTTAAGGCTATTGAGGCCCATTTAATGAATCGCATAATCAGTCTCCATTGTTACAGTTCACGGATGGCATCGTTAAAGTCATCCACATCTGAAAAGCTACGGTAAACCGAAGCAAAACGGATGTAAGCCACTTTATCCATCAATTTCAATTCATGCATTACGCTTTCACCCAACTCCCTAGCGGGGATTTCACGTTCACCCAAACTAAGCAATTTTTGCGTGATTTTATCCAAAGCGCGATCCACGTATTCGGTAGGCACCGGGCGTTTGTGCAAAGCCCGAGTGAAAGACAGACGCAGCTTCTCCCTATCAAACGCCACCCTTGTGCCGTTGGTTTTAACCACTTGCGGCATAATCAATTCGGCCGTTTCGTATGTGGTAAAACGCTTGTCGCAGACACCGCATTTGCGGCGACGGCGTATGGAGTTGCCCTCGTCGTTAACACGAGAATCGATTACCTGGGTATCGGCATCACCGCAAAAAGGACATTTCATAGCAAGCGCAGCGGGCCTGAGACTAACTAGTCTTGGTAGACTGGAAAGCGCGCGGTCAGGGCGTGAACTTTGGCTTTAGTGGCAGCGATTACGCTCTTATCCGTTGGATTATCCAACACATCAGCAATCAAATTGGCCACCTGCTTCGCTTCTTCTTCTTTAAAACCACGCGTGGTGATTGCCGGTGCGCCTATGCGTATGCCTGACGTCACGAATGGGCTTTCTGGGTCGTTCGGAATCGAATTTTTATTAACGGTAATATGCGCCAAACCCAATGCCGCATCCGCCGCTTTACCGGTTAAGCCTTTGGGACGCAAATCAACTAAAAACATGTGCGACTCGGTGCGGCCAGAAATAATACGCAAGCCTCTAGCAGCCAACGCCTCAGCCATGGCTTGGGCATTTTTTACCACTTGCGCTTGATAGGTTTTAAATGCCGGTTGCGAGGCCTCTAAGAAGGCCGTGGCTTTTGCTGCGATCACGTGCATCAAAGGGCCACCTTGCAAACCCGGGAAAACGCTGGAGTTCAAGGATTTTTCAAATTCAGCCTTAGCCAAAATAATGCCGCCACGAGGGCCACGCAAGGTTTTATGCGTGGTAGAGGTCACGAAATCAGCATGCGGTACCGGATTAGGGTAAACGCCCCCCGCGATCAAGCCAGAGTAATGCGCCATGTCCACCATGAAATACGCCCCTACCTTTTTCGCAATTTCGGCCATGCGCGCCCAATCAAAACGCAAGGCATAAGCCGAGGCGCCGCCTATCAACAACTTAGGCTTGCACTCCACAGCGATGCGCTCCATCTCGTCGTAGTCGATTTCTTCTTTATCGTTTAAACCGTAAGGCACGATGTTGAATAACTTACCGGACAAATTGGCAGGCGATCCGTGGGTGAGATGGCCACCGTGACCCAAGTTCATGCCCATGACCGTGTCACCTGGCTTCAAGATAGAAAAGTACACCGCTTGATTGGCTTGCGAACCTGAATGCGGCTGCACGTTGACATACTCAGCGCCGTATAGGACTTTTAACCGTTCTATGGCCAGTTGCTCAATTTCATCCACGAACTCACAACCGCCGTAGAATCGTTTACCTGGGTAACCTTCGGCGTATTTATTGGTTAACTGCGAGCCTTGCGCTTGCATCACCGCTGGGCTGGTGTAATTTTCCGACGCAATCAGCTCAATGTGTTCATGCTGACGCACCACTTCGTGCGACATCATGCCCCACAAAGCCGCGTCTGCTTTATCCAAAGTAAGGTCGTAAGTAAACTGCGCCTGATTAGTTGGAGCTTGTGACATAGTATTTCGCTTTCCAATTACGGTTTAAATTTGAGTGAATAATAAAGCGCTATTTTAACACGGCCTAGGCTGAAGGTTAAAACCTTAATGCGCATGCTTGGCGGTCTTTGTATTTAAATTTTGGCTTTTTAGTTGCCCGCTTGTGACCACGTTATAATCGACTTAGTTTAAGATCAGTAAACTTTATTATGAGTGAGACCAACAGCATGAAATGGACAGACAGTTTACGCATCGCCGAAGCCTTATGTGATCAACACCCAGACACCGACCCCAGCACGGTGCGCTACACCGATTTAATGGCTTGGGTCATGGCGCTTGATGGATTCGATGACGATCCGAACAAATGCGGTGAACGCATTTTGGAAGCCATCCAACTGGCTTGGATAGACGAGGCCGACTGAATTAGGTAATCACGGTCGGTGCGCGGCGACCGGTTTTTTGTGGCAGTTGCGATAGACTAAGTGCCAGGCCTATCATTTCTGCCAAGGCCTGCTGCGCATCCACCAACTGCTTAGTCACATCGGCTTCAAATGATTCCAAATAAATACGCAAGGTGGCGCCCTCGGTTCCAGTCCCAGATAACCGAAAGACGATGCGCGATCCATCTAAAAACAAAATACGCAAGCCCTGATGGTGGCTAACTGAACCATCAATCGAATCGTGGTAACTAAAATCATCACAGGTTTTTACTTTGTAGCTTCCTAGGCGCTGACCAGGCAACTCGGCAAATTGCGCTTCTAGATGTTGCATCACACTCTTGGCCACGTCACTAGGAATGGCCTCGTAATCGTGCCTAGAATAAACATTGCGGCCGTACTCCGCCCAATGCGCTTGCAATATTCGCTCAACCGACACAGGCTGACCGGTCGCAAATTTACGCGCCAGTATATTTAGCCAAAACAGCACCGCCCACAAACCGTCTTTTTCTCGAACGTGACTGGAACTAGTGCCAAAGCTTTCTTCGCCGCAAAGGGTCACTTTTCCGGCATCCATTAAGTTGCCAAAAAACTTCCAACCGGTCGGCGTCTCAAAGCATGGAATACCTAACTTGGCGGCTACTCTGTCCACTGCCCCGCTGGTCGGCATGGATCTGGCCACACCTGCAATGCCATCGGCATAAGCCGGCACCAAGGTGGCATTTGCCGCCAACACCGCCAAGCTGTCCGATGGGGTGACAAAGAAATTTTTACCCAAAATCATATTGCGATCGCCGTCGCCGTCCGAGGCCGCACCAAAGTCTGGCGCGCTAGCACCGGCATACATTATTTTTACCAAATCTTCGGCATAGGTTAAATTGGGATCGGGGTGACCACCATTAAAGTCCTCACTGGGCTGGCAGTTCATTAAGCTCCTTGCCGGCGCGCCCAAGCGACGCACAAACAACTCTTGGGCATAGGGGCCGGTAACCGCATGCATGGCATCGAACTTCATGCTAAAGTCGCTTTTTAATAAAGCCCGTATGGCCTGAAAATCAAACAAGGACTCCATTAAGTCGGCATAATCTTGCACCGCATCGATCACCTCGACGCAAAACTGCCCGCCTGCTAAGTGCGTGATGCCCAAGTGGTCTATGTCCACATCGGCAAAATCGGCGATTTTATAATGGCTAATGGTTTTGCTTTTGGCGTACACCTCATCGGTGATTTTTTCCGTTGCAGGGCCGCCATTGCCGACGTTATACTTGATTCCAAAATCGCCCTGAGGGCCACCTTGATTGTGGCTAGCAGACAACACCATGCCCCCAAAAGTATGGTATTTACGTATGACGTGCGAGGACGCCGGAGTAGATAATATACCGGCTTGCCCGACCAAGACACGAGCAAAGCCATTGGCTGCCGCCATTTTTATAATAGTTTGTATCGCCGTTCTATTGTAATAACGGCCATCACCACCAAGCGCCAAGGTGGCGCCGGCTGGCACCGTCAGTGTTTCAAAAATACTTTGTACAAAGTTTTCCAAATAAGCCGTTTGCTGAAAGACGCTTACCTTCTTTCGCAGGCCCGAGGTACCGGGTTTTTGATCATCGTATGGTCGGGTAGGTAGACTAATAATGTTCATGTTCTTCTCTATGCTTTTTTTCAAGATGGCAGACCGTTATGGCTAATATCATACACGACGATTGCAGACTGTTTGCTGGTTTAAGCTGCTAAAAAATACTGCGCCCATGTTAGAATTATTTCGAAAAACACTACCTAGTCGGTGTTGCTTACTTTTCCCATTGATTGCATTTTAGAAAGGCCGATATGCGTGCGCCATCCAAGCCCAGCTTAACTCACAGCTTATTCGTTAGCTGTCTAGGCTTTATGCTACTGAGCCTTAGCGCCATCGCCGGCGCCGCCGTGAGTGAAGAAAAAGTACTGAATATTTACAACTGGTCGGACTACCTTGCGCCTGACACCATCCCTAATTTTGAAAAAGAAACCGGCATCAAGGTGCGCTACGATATCTTTGATAGCAACGAAATACTGCACGCCAAATTAATTGCCAGAAAAACCGGATATGACATCGTGGTGCCTTCATCAAACTGGGCAAAATTACAGATTCAAGGCGGTTTATACCAAAAACTAGACAAAGCCAAACTGCCCAATTGGAAAAATTTGGACCCGGCCATATTGAAACAAATGCGAGCATTTGACCCAGGTAACGCCTACTTGGTGGATTGGCTATGGAGCTACACCACGGTCGGCATCAATGTCGACAAGGTCAAGCAAGCTTTAGGGGAGATGCCCATGCCAGAAAACGCCTGGGATTTGGTTTTCAATCCCTTGTACACGCGCAAATTAAAGTCTTGTGGCATCACCCTGCTGGACACCTCGTCCGAAGTTTTTCCCATCGCCTTGCATTACCTAGGCCTCGACCCCTACAGCAAAAATGTCTCGGATTACCAAGCCGCTTTTGCCATGTTGAAAAAAGTACGGCCCGACATCAAGCGCTTTAATTCTGGCGGCCAAATTGAAGACTTAGCAAGCGGCCAAGTCTGCGTGGCGCTTGGCTGGGCCGGTGATTTCAACTTGGCCAGAAAACGCGCCAAGGAAAATAATTTGACGCAAAACATT
>CALQUO020000072.1 GCA_943333775.2 Methylotenera oryzisoli | reverse complement strand
TAAAACTAACTGCCAATCTTCCCTGATTAGTTTTTTTGCCAAGGACTGTGCTAGGCCACCAGATGCACCTGTAATTAATGCTATTTTTTTCATCAAAATTAGTCTAATTTTATATGTGGATTTTAACGAGTCTCTGACATGAATTAAGACAGAGAATTTTTATTAACATTTGCAAAGATTCTATATCAATTTAATGTTTAAAGTCAGAAGCTTTGACTCTAAAATTAAACTAAGTTGGTTCTGATTTAAAAGGAGTTCGTTCTTCAAGTTCGTTAGTGTATTGAGCTATTCCTTCGCTTTCTCTTAGCACAAAATCCTCGATTGCTTTTGCAAACTGAGGGTGCGCGATTTTATGAAATGAGCAAGTATTTTTGGGCTTAAATCCCCTAGCCAGCTTGTGCTCACCCTGAGCACCACCTTCAAAATACCTTATACGTTCAGAAATGCAGAATTCTTGTGCTTGGTAATAACATAATTCAAAGTGGAGGTTTGGAATATATTCTAAACAACCCCAATAGCGACCATATAAAGTATTTTGATCGTAAAAATTAAGGGCGCTAGCAATAGGCTTGTCATCTTTATATGCCATGACTAATAAAATCTGATCTGGCATATTTAATGCAATTAACTTAAAAAACTCTCGAGTTAAGTAAGGTGATGAACGATGTTCTAAATAAGTGTTGACATAACATTGATAAAAAAAGTCCCACTGAGCTTCAGAAATATCATCCCCTTTAAACCTATAACACGTAACACCTGAACTGATGATTTTTTTTCGTTCTTGTCTAATTTTCTTACGTTTTGATTGAGTTAATTGGCCCAGGAAATCTTCAAAACATCGAAAGTCCTCGTTTTCCCACTGAAATTGGATGCCTTGTCGTTTAAGCCATCCTGCAGATTTAAATATTTCAGCTGAATCGTGATTCGGGAATAACACGTGTGCACTTGAGAAACTATTTTTATCCATTATTTCAAGTAATGAATTTACTAAAAGTAACTGTATATTTGATGAATTTTTAACAGGTGAAACAAGTAACCTTGCGCTTGTAATTGGACTAAATGGAATGGCTGAAATTAATTTTGGGTAGTAACTTAGACCATTTCTTTGATAAGCCTCTGCCCAAGCCCAGTCAAAAACGTACTCTCCATAAGAGTGACTTTTTGCATACAGAGGGATAGCACCAACCAATTGCGAATCATCAAACACCAATAGTGGACAAGGCTTCCACCCCGTTCCATTACCTACTGAGTTTGATTCTTCCAGCGCCCCCAAAAAAGAATGACTTAATAACGGCATGCTTCCAGCTAGCGAATTCCAATCTACAGGGTTTACAACCGTAATGCTATTGGCGAGCTCTACTTTTAAGGTCATTAGAAAGTCACTTTTATTTGCAATTTTAAACTTACTTAACGTTTACTACCCAAATCATTTCTGCTGAATGCCCAGCGAGGCAAATTCATGGGGGTACGATTCCGGCCCCCGGCACCAGCAAAATAAAAAGCTTAACCAACAGGCTTGGCTTTTTTTATGCCCAGAAATGGCGGAGAGCTAGACCGGTTTATACACCATCCAATAAATGTTGATCAGTGGCAATACAACCGCAATCGTGCCAAATATATTCCAACGCATACTTAACTTCCAGTACTCGTCGGGTATGGATAAGCTGATAGTGAATTCACGGGCCATGCGTGCTTGTTTGATTTGCGTGGGGATTAACACCGTGATCCAAATGATGCCTGAGGCGATGAACAGACTGCGACCCCAGTTAAGCCATTGTATGTTCCAGGTGTCCGTCATGTATCCGTAGGCCATGTAATCCCCGGCCATAATCGCCAACAGCGCACCTGGCGCAGTGAAGACAAAATCCGTTAGGGTGACTTGCCGTTGGGCAAAGGCAATGATACTAGGGTTCTTGGTTCGGTTGGCCATTAGTTTCCACCATGCCGTGACAATCAGATTGCCTAGCAACAAGATGATGCCCAAGATATGCAGCGATTTAAAAAATAAATACGACTCTGTCATTGTTCAATCCTTAAATAAAAAGTTGGAGGCACATGCCAATAAGACCGCTGATAATTATCACTGGGATAACGCTTAGCCTAAATCTAAACAGACCGACCAACGCCGCTATGGATAAGCTAATAGCAAAGAGATCTAGCGATCCATTAAATCCTGTTGGGTAAAACACGTGGTAGGCAAAAAATAGGGCTAAGTTCAAAATGACCCCAACCACTGCGGCAGTGATGGCGGTGAGGGGTGCCGTTAGTTTGAGATTACCATGGGTGGTTTCAATAAAAGGCCCACCCATCAGGATGAAGACAAAGCTCGGTAGGAAAGTGAAAAAAGTGACGATGGACGCGGCGATAAGTGCACACGCGAATGCACCGAAGTCCGAAGCGCCTGTGCCTAGCCAACCCCCGACAAAACCGACGAATGTGTTGACCATTACCAAGGGACCTGGGGTGGTTTCACCCAAGGCTAAAGCGTCCATCATTTGTGTGGCGGATAGCCATTGGTAATGTTCCACTGCCCCCTGGTAAACATAAGGTAGAACTGCATAGGCGCCGCCAAACGTCAGCAAAGCTGCTTTAGTAAAAAACCAGCCCATTTGCGTAAACGCACTATCCCAGCCAAATTCGCTAATCAATGCGGCCATGCTGATTAGCCATATTGCGATGCCGATTAATGCAACTCGAATCAGCTTTATCCAGCTAAAAATGGCATGACTTGGGGTGGGCGTATCGTCATCAATCAAGCTTTTGCCGTAGTGTTTATTCTTATTGCTGTGGCCGCCGCCTGCTCTGAAATAGTTCGGATAAAATTGGCTGCCCAAATAGCCAATGCTGGCCGCCACGAACACGATTAAAGGGAAAGGTAATTTGAGTATAAAAATCGCTAAAAAAGCGAATGCCGCAATTGACCAAAGCACTTTGTTTTTGAGTGCACGCAAGCCGATGCGATAGGCCGCAAATAAAACAATGGCGACCACCGCCGGTTTAATGCCATACAACATGCCGGCAATAGCATGCACCTCTCCGTAAGCCATATAAATATAGGCAAGTCCAACGAGAATAAAAAACGAGGGCAAGACAAATAAAGTCCCTGCGACGAGGCCTCCCCAAGTACGGTGCATCAGCCAGCCGATATAAGTAGCGAGCTGTTGGGCTTCGGGTCCGGGGAGTAGCATGCAATAGTTCAAGGCGTGTAAAAAACGCTTATCTGAGATCCAGCGCTTATGCTCCACCAAGTCATGATGCATGATGGCAATTTGACCGGCAGGGCCGCCGAAGCTGACAAAACCCAGTTTGAGCCAATAGGCAAACGCTTGCCAGAAAGAGACGGTTGTCGGGGCGTCTAGCTGAGTTTTTATGCTTGAATTAGCCATGTGTTATTTATAGGATTGCAATCTGTGCAAAGTTTAAGGCGCGGGATTCATCATGCGCAAATGCAAGTCTTCAATTTCCAACATCACTTCTGCCGATAATTGCGTATCCCAAGCCGCGATGTTTTCTTTGAGTTGAACCATGTTGGTGGCGCCTATGATGGTGCTGGTGACAAACCAACGGTGGTAAACAAAAGATAAGGCCAGTTGCGTGGGGCTTAGGCCATGTGCCCTAGCCAGTTCCGCATAGGCTTTGCTGGCTGGTGTGACGTTGGGTTTTTTATAGCGCTGGGCATAGCCTAAAAATTGCGTGACGCGGCCAGGCGCAGCGGGGTTGTCTATGTACTTGCCGGTTAAATGCCCGAATGCAAGCGGGGAATATGCAAGTAAGCTGACCTCTTCCCGGAACAGCACTTCCGACATGCCAAACTCCATGCCGCGATTAATCAAGTTATAGCAGTTTTGCACGGTGGCCACGCGCGGCAAATCGTATTCTTTAGCCAACCGTAAGAATTCCATCAAACCCCATGGCTGTTCATTTGATAAACCGATGTAACGCACCTTGCCTTCTTTAATCAGTTCAGCCAAGGTTTCAAGTTGATTGTATATCGAGACCCATGCCTTGCGTTCACCCTCTTGGTATAGGCCAGACACATACTCGTTGGCTGGGTCAAACAAGTATTGGCCAAACATGGGCACGTTGCGTTCAGGCCAGTGCAATTGGTAAACATCGATGTAATCGGTTTGCATGCGCGTGAGCGAGCCGTCAATGGCCGCGCGTATGTTAGCTCTATCCATACAAGGTGGGCCACCGCGTATCCAATCCATGCCGCGTCTGGGGCCTGCCACTTTGCCACCCAATACAATTTTGTCGCGAGTCTGATTTTTAAGCCAATGCCCGATGATGGTCTCGGTGCGCGTGTAGGTGTCTGCTTTAGGTGGCACCGGGTACATTTCAGCCGTGTCTATAAAATTGATGCCGCTCGCCAGGGCATAGTCGAGCTGCTCGAAGGCCTCGGCTTGGGTGTTTTGATCGCCGTAGGTCATGGTACCCAAGCAGATGGCAGATACATTTAAATCGGTGTGGGGGATGCGACGGTATTGCATGGATTTCCTGTGGCTAATGACTCAGTAGCTTGAATTGTACCCTTTAAAAAATTATAAATAACGCAGGTATAAAGCTAAATATAGCGCGAAGCGGGCAATAAAAAAGGGACTCTAGGTCCCTTTTTTAATAAATTAAATAAACAATTACTTGTTCATTACGTACATAGTTACTTCAAAACCGAAACGCATTTCAGTTGCAGCTGGTGTAGTCCACATAATCATCTCCTTAAAGTTATTAACAAACTTAAGCATAAGTTTGCTTGTTTGTATGATTGAAATAATACGCCACGGTTTAATTGCAGCCCTATCTGGCATCATTAAACCAGGCTACGTATTTTCATTAAAGACTAGTCCTCTAAAAGACTACGTAACATCCAAGCGGTTTTTTCATGAATGTCTAGGCGTTGCGTTAATAGGTCTGCACTAGGCTGGTCATTGGCTGCGCCGGCCACATTAAAAATGGCCCTGGCTGTTCTGGCTACTGCCTCATGCCCGGTGACCAGGGTTTTGATCATGTCCACCGCTTTAGGTGGAGTGACTGGCACGTCCGGTAAGGAAGTGAGTTTGGAAAATTGTTGATAAGAACCCGGTGCAAAATGCCCTAGTGAGCGTATGCGCTCGGCAATCGGGTCCACTGCATTCCATAACTCGGTGTATTGCGCCATGAACATAACATGCAGGGTGTTGAACATGGGGCCAGTGACATTCCAATGAAAATTATGCGTGGTTAAATATAGCGTGTAAGTATCGGCCAGCAGTTTGGCTAAGCCATCGGCAATGGCTTGGCGGTCTGCATCGTTAATCCCTATGTCTATTTTTTGCAACATGCTGTTTTGATTGGACATGACTGTTTCCTTTTTGTGGGGTGGTGACCGATTTAAAGTAATCAGTCCAAAATTGCCTGTAATAAGTAATTCAAAATAAAGTGGCCTTTAATGTGCATTCTTTGTTTAGGCATAGCTGTACTCCTCTGCACCGGCTTTATTAGCCCTCACCCGGTTAAACGATTTATGTAAGACGTAAAACCACACGCCGTTTATCATGGGTTCAACGATGGCATTCATGGCGGCTAAGTCCATGCTAGCGCCAGTGATCACGCGTATGCAGACCATCGCAATGACGATGTGACCTAATGTGTATATCACGGCAAGGGTCGCGCTGCTGCCGGCGATGAATTGATTGATGATGTTAAACACGCCTTCTTTTATCTCTGACATTTCGTACTCCAATAAATAACTTGAGTTCATTATGCGAGACGAATGGTAATTAATCTAATTTTATATTCTTACCGCGACGATAAGTTTTTTAAATTGATTGTTGAGAGCGGTTTTTAGTCTGTTGGCAGCGGTATGAGCAATACTTCACTTCCTGCCAAACAGCTTGCCATTTCTTGCGCCAAACAAAAGGGCGTTGGCAGGTGGCGCAAATTTTACTCGGGAAGTTTTCTTTTTTTAACATAGCCATGGCGGGATGACAGCCAGTTGATTTAACTTAGGCGCC